>CAYGQZ010000198.1:0-8073 GCA_964352055.1 uncultured Rhodobacterales bacterium | reverse complement strand
CCGGACGATCTGGCCACCAAGATCATGACAACATCGGACCCGGAAACGGGCGAGACGTTTTCACCCAGTGAAATGGTAGACCAGGTCGCCATTTTTTTCCTGGCGGGCCATGAAACCAGTGCATCGGCGCTGGCCTGGGCCCTATATTTGATGGCGCTCTATCCGGAGTGGCAAGATCAGGTCGCTTCAGAAGCACAGGCGCTTCGAACCTGTGACTTCTCTGTCATGTCAAAACTGCCAATCACCCGGGACGTGTTTCGCGAGACACTTCGCCTTTATCCGCCAGTGCCCATGATGGTGCGCGAAACAACATGTCCGGAGCATTTTCGTGAGCGCGATATTCCCAAACGCAGCCAAGTGGTCCTGAGCCCGTGGCATCTGCACCGCCACGCGCGCCTGTGGGATCGACCGGACGAATTCGATCCGCACCGCTGGCATACGGAAAACGGCAAGACCTGCCAGAGAGATGCGTTTATCCCGTTCTCTTCCGGTGCCCGGGTCTGTACCGGTGCGGGATTTGCGATGTTGGAAGGGCCCCTGATTCTGGCACGTATGTTGCGCGATGTGGCCGTTGACCCTGTTGCAGGGCGTGACCCGGTGCCGGTCGCACACCTTACGGTGCGCGCAAAAGACGGCATCTGGTTGAAATTGCGCAAACGGTAGCGCTAACTGCGCATCGACGGGATTACACGGTAGCGCAGATTGCGGTAGGTCTGTGCGCAATGCAACAATTCTGCCCAGAGGTATTTCTATGAGTGACTTTGCGAAAATGCGTGCCCAGATGGAGGCAGGCGCAGGCTTCATTGCCGCATTGGATCAATCGGGCGGGTCCACCCCCAAGGCTTTGGCACTGTATGGCGTTAACGCTGATGACTATGCCAGCGAAGACGAAATGTTCGCCGAGATCCAACGCATGCGGGCGCGCATCATCCTCAGCCCGGATTTTACCAGTGCCAAGGTGATCGGCGCCATCCTGTTCGAAAAGACACTCAATGAAAAGATCGAGGGGCAGTCCGTGCCCGCCTATCTTTGGAACGAACGGTCCGTTGTGCCGTTTCTGAAAATTGACAAAGGCCTGGAAAATCAGGTTGACGATGTTCAACTGCTCAAGCCGATTCCGGGCCTAGCTGACACGCTGGCTGCGGCCAAGGCCATGGGCGTTTACGGGACCAAGGAACGGTCTGTAGTGCACGGTGCCAATGCGGATGGAATCGAGGCGATTGTTGCAAATCAGTTTGACGTGGCCCGAGAGGTGCTGGCCGCTGGTATGGTCCCGATCATTGAACCGGAGGTGAATATCCATTCGGAAACCAAGGCAGAAGCCGAGGCCCTTCTGGAAGCGTCCTTGATGCGTCATGTTGACGGATTGGAGGACGGGCAGGAGGTTATGTTGAAACTGACCTTGCCGGATCATCCTGGCCTTTATGATGCGTTGGCAGATCACCCTAAAGTCTTGCGTGTGGTTGCCCTGTCAGGTGGCTATTCGACGGATGACGCAAGCGCGCGGTTGGCGAAGAACCACAAGATGATCGCGAGCTTCAGTCGCGCGCTGACGGAAGGTTTGCAGCGCGATATGAGCGACGATGGGTTCAACGCGGCTTTGGGAAGCAATATCGATAAGATCTACCAAGCTTCTATTGCGTGAACGGTTTCTGTTTCAGAAACCGGCTGGAAACCGAAACGGTTTCCATTTGCGGCGACCCTCTGAAACATGGTGTTTTCCGAACCGGAAAACAGCCGGAGACCGTATCGGTCTCCGGTTAGCTTAGAGGGCGCACAGGCTCGGCGTTACAAAAGATGATGATCTGGCCTGCATTCTCGACTGCGCGATAGCCGCGGCGATTGAGTTCCGTTATGAACGCCCTTCGTCCAATAAATCGATCAATGTCGCGGGATTTCCGACGAATGACCGCGCCGTCGCGCGCGGCTTTGGAGCTGAAAATATCCAGAAGGTAGCCTTCCGCGCTCAGGGAAATTGGATTTATGGGCACAGTCATGTTCGCCATGATGCAGGCACATGGTTAACGTTCGCTAAATGTGTCCCGAAAACGCGCGAGTACAAACACGCGTATAGCGGATGCCAACCCGACGTCCGATCCACGCAGCGCATCAATTTCGCTCGCCAGGGCGTTGATTGGTTTGCCGTCTTTCGCGGCAATTTCACGAAAGGCATCCCAAAATTCAGGCTCCAGTGTCACGCTTGTCCGGTGCCCCTTGAGGGTGAGTGAATGTTTCTGGGGCCTCAAATTCAAGGCGTCAGGCCCGCCATTTCGGAACACTGCCAAAAGCCACGCCCCTTACACAGATCTTTTTCTGCCTGGATCATCGTTTCATAGTCTGCCTGCCCACACACGAGGTACCTTTGCCTCATTCGGTCTTGGGGTTCAGCGCTTTGACTTCCCCGCTCCGATCAAGAGCTTTTGCATCGAGTGTGCGCGCAGTCCGGGCATTTTCGACTTTGGCACGTGCGCGCACGGCCTTGTTCAGCCCGAACGTCAGTGCGTTTGCGTCACCCCGCGCCGATTTCTCGGCGCGGGCGCGCGCTTTGCGCACTTTGTTCAGGTTGATGGGTGCGCTCATTTCGGGCCAATCATGTTTTCCGGGCGGACCACCCGGTTAAAGGTCTCTTCATCCACAAACCCAAGCGCAATGGCTTCTTCCAGAAGGGTCGTGCCGTTCTTGTGCGCGGTTTTCGCCACTTTGGTTGCGTTGTCATAGCCGATCTCTGGGGCCAGTGCAGTCACCAGCATCAGCGACTCGCGCATCAGTTTTTCGATACGGACTTCATCCGCCGCCAAGCCATCGATCAGGTTGTCGGTAAAGGCGGAACAGGCGTCGCCGAGCAGCTGCATGGATTGCAGTACGTTATATGACATCATGGGTTTGTAGACGTTCAGCTCAAAATGTCCTTGCGAACCGGCAAAGCCCACGGCCGCGTCATTGCCCATGACATGGATGCAGACCTGGGTCAGGGCCTCGCATTGGGTCGGATTGACCTTGCCCGGCATGATCGAGGATCCCGGTTCATTTTCGGGCAGGATCAGTTCACCCAAGCCGCAACGCGGGCCAGAGCCCAGAAGGCGAATGTCATTGGCGATCTTGAACAGGGATGCCGCCACGGTTTTCAACGCGCCGGAGATTTCGACCATGGCGTCATGGGCGGCCAGCGCCTCGAACTTGTTGGGCGCAGTGACAAAGGGCAGGCCGGTTATATCGGCCATGTTGGCGGCCACAGCTTCGGCCCACCCGTGTTTGGTGTTCAACCCGGTGCCGACGGCGGTGCCGCCTTGAGCCAGTTCATAAATCCGCCCCAAGGCATCCTTGACCCGCTGTATGCCCATGGCAACCTGATGGGTGTATCCGGAAAACTCCTGGCTCAGGGTCAGGGGCGTGGCGTCCTGCGTATGGGTGCGGCCGATCTTGATGATCCCGTCGAAGGCTTCCACTTTGGCCTGAAGGGCGGTGTGCAGCTTTTCCAGACCGGGCAACAATACATCCTGTGCCGTCATCGCCGCGGAAATGTGCATCGCGGTCGGGAAGGTGTCGTTGGACGACTGTCCCATATTGCAATGATCGTTGGGGTGCACAGGGTCCTTTGAGCCGATCATGCCACCCAGCAATTCGATTGCTCGGTTTGCAATGACTTCATTGGCGTTCATGTTGGACTGCGTTCCGGACCCGGTTTGCCAGACGACCAGAGGAAAGTTGTCGTCAAATTTTCCGTCAATCACTTCGCCCGCAGCTTCGATGATGGCATCTGCCAAGCGCGGGTCTAGGCCACCTTGCGCCTTGTTCTGCATGGCGCAGGCTTTCTTGATGACCCCGAGGGCCCGCACGATCGCAATCGGTTGTTTTTCCCAGCCAATCGGGAAGTTCATGATCGAACGTTGCGTTTGTGCGCCCCAATACTTGTCCGAAGGGACCTCAAGGGGGCCAAAACTGTCGGTTTCTGTGCGGGTGTCGGCCATGCGGCGGCTCCTGATTGCAATTCTGTACGCGTCTCGTTTACCGGGCGGGCGGAGCGCAGACAAGCGTGGTGACGTGATCTGGGTGCCGGAAGCTGGCTGACAAATGCAATCAATTGGTGCAACAGACGCGGCACGACCCTATATTCAACAAAAGGCTTATCGCCCAACCAGTGGAGTATCGTTCATGACACCGTTTCGAATGCTGACGCCAGTCGCTTGCCGTGTTTTAGGCCTGTTGAGCCTCGTGGCATTGCTGATGGCATTCGCAACAAGCGTTCGCGCGGATTTCTCGGCCTTTGTGGGCAAATATGTCGGTTCTGCCGAGGTGACCGCGCTGGACGGAACAAAAACGCCACGGGACATGAGTGTCGAGATTTCGGAGACGGACAAGGGATTTCGCGTGAAATGGACGTCGGTCAGCTTGCGCACTGACGGATCGCGCAAGGAAAAGTCCTATACAATTGAATTTGTACCCAGTGACCGGGACGCCGTGTTTGCAGCGGCCATGCGCAAGAACGTCTTTGGCCACGAGGTGCAGTTGGACCCGATGAAGGGTGAACCCTATGTCTGGTCTCGTGTGGATGGTGATACGCTGACGGTCTTTTCGTTATTTGTCGATGAGGATGGCGGCTACAGCATGCAGCAATACGACCGAACCCTCGTTGAAGGCGGCCTGGACCTGCGCTTTCAGGTGATCAGTGAGGGCGAAATTCAACGCGCGGTCGAGACGTTCCTGACCAGGCAATAAGACAATGTTGCCACTGTCGAACACTATGATTTGCGGAAGCTGTCCAGTGAAACGACGTCAGCCGGCTTGACCTTCTTGTCTTGTTGTTTTGGCTTTTCGGCCGTTGCAGGTGGTGTCGCCGCCGCCCGCGGACGCATTTTGGACGGCTTTGGTATTTCGTCGGCGTCGCTTTCACCATCCTGGGTTTCAAACCTCAGACCAAATTCAACGGATGGATCCACAAAGGTCTTGATCGCGTCATAGGGCACATAAAGTGGCTCTGGCGCGTCTCCAAAATTCAGGGTGACGGCAAACCCGTCTTCCGTCACCTCCAGCTTGTCATACCAATGCTGCATGACAACTGTCATCTCGCCCGGATACCGGTCCGACAGCCAATCGGCCAGTTCCGCGTCGGGATGGCTTGTGTCGAACGTTATGAAAAAGTGATGCGAACCGGGCAGTCCGTTCTCTGAAACGTCCGTCAGGACTTTTCTTATGAGGCCACGCATGGCCTCATGCATCAGGTTGCCGTAATCAATGTTCCGGCTCATCGCGGTCCTCGCAGAAGTTACACCCACATTATCCTATTTTGACGCCAAGGAAAGAGGGTTCGCATATCGGTCGACTTAAATGAAACCAAGCAAGGCCAAAGTGCAACCCGTTGTGGCCATCAATGCCAGTGTTGGCAGCAAATGGACGCGAAACCGCAGCATCAGCAGCATCGCAAGCCCGGTGAGGCCAAGCGCCCAGAGGTTCAGCGTCGCGAGGACGGGAAGTGGCAGGGCCAAGCCCTTCACCGACCCGATCTGTGCAAACAAGACATGAAGCGCAAACCAGACCGAAAGGTTGAGGATCACGCCGACCACAGCGGCCGTGATTGCACGCAAGGCTTCGGACAATCTGGGCCGTGCTGCGATATGGTCGAGATAGGGACCGGCCGCGAATATCCACAAAAAGCAGGGGGTGAACGTGACCCACAATGCAACCAATCCGGCCAGTATCGCGAGCCCCACGCCGCCATGCGCAAACCCCGCCAGAAAGGCGACAAACTGGGTTACCAGAATCAACGGGCCCGGCGTGGTTTCAGCCAGACCCAGTGCATCGATCATCTCGCCCGTGCTGATCCAGCCATAATTCTGCACAACCTCCTGGGTCATGTAGGCCAGGACCGCGTAAGCGCCGCCAAAGGTCACAACCGCCAGTTTGGAAAAGAAAAGGCCCAATTGCAGCAGAAAGTCATGGCCCACCGCCCACAGCAAAAGCAGCGGGCTTGCCCAGAGCGTGGACCAGATTGCAATTGTGCGCAGCGTATTGGCCTGGGGTGCAGGCGGCGCGGGGACGCCTTTGCCTGTTGCCGTGAGAAATCCAAAAAGGCCCGCGCCAATGACGATCAGCGGGAAGGGCAAGCCAAAGACAAAAAGGGCCGCAAAAGCAACGCCTGCCAGCACCCAGGCGGTGCGCCCGGTCAGCGCTTTCTTTCCAAGGCGCAGCAAGGCTTGCAGGACAACAACGATGACGGCTGCCTTGATTCCCAGAAACGCGGCCTGCACCAATGGGACCGATCCGTAGTGCACATAACCCAAGGCCAGCGCGAAAATGATCAACGCTCCGGGGACAACAAAAAGCAGTCCTGCCAGCAGCCCGCCCGGCACGCCGCGCAACCGCCAGCCCGCATAGGTCGCCAGTTGCATGGCTTCGGGTCCGGGCAACAGCATGCATAACGACAGCGCGCGCAGGTATTCCTGCTCGCTCAGCCACTTTTCGCGCGTCACGAGTGCGTCATGCATCAAAGCGATTTGTGCGGCTGGTCCACCAAAGGACAAAAGGCCAATGCGTCCGAAAACGCGTGTCATCTCGTGCCAGGTTGGTGTCATTGCGCATCTCCGCGACTGGCCGTCCAGGCTGCATCCACAATCGGAAGCGCGTGTGCAACGCGTTCCTTTTGACGTCCAAACATGCGATGCAGGGAGGCCAATAAGGGCGTCCATCCCGCTGCATCGTCATCGATCGTCTTGATGAAGGCGGTGAGGGGGGCATGATCCAGCTTTGCACGCGCACAGAGTGCCGTGAGTGTTGTTGGAACCGCGCCCGCATCAAACCGCTCGGCCACGTCTTGCACCATGGCGCCCGGCACCCAGATCAGTTCTGCCTCGGGATCAATCCAACGCCGGATCAGCCAGGCGAGCCCCAGGTACCTTGGCTGCGCGTGTTCCGGAAACACCCAAGTGCTCCCCGGGGAAGGGGTATCCGTCACAGATACGCATGGGTGGTTTGCCGCAAGCCATGCCTGATTGCCCCCCTCTAAAACCTGTGCATCAAGGCCACATCCGCGCAGACGCGCCGCAGCGCCGTGACTGAGTTTGAGCCCTTTTTGACAGATGACCACAATTGGTTTGGTCGGTTGCATTGCGCTGGACCAGTCCATGACGTGCGTATGCGGCACGTGCCGCGCCCCCGGCAATCGCCAAGGGGCCGCCGCAATATCTTCGGCAACACAGACATCAATCAGGTGTGGGGCTTGGCCAGTCCCAAGCAAAGCCAGCAATTCAGTGTATGAAATGGTACAATCAGAAACCATGGCGGCATCCTTCAAACATGCGAAAGGATGCGACATTTGGGCCAACATCGTTCCGAAAGCCTGATGGGGCAGTCGCGTCAGCCCCATAGCAATGGCTAGAGGCGCATACATCTCAGGTCAAGCGTTTACAGCAAGCCCGTTGCGACAAGCACGTCAGCCGTAGTGGTATCGGGCGGTCGGCCGCAAGAAAAAAGGTTACGTATTTGGAAGTGCAGGCTTCTGTTGCCAGGTGCCTGCGAACCCCGCCTTACGCGGCTAGGCGCAAGGACTTAAGTTTCGATTTAGGTTACAGCTTACGCTGCAACTGCCATCGGAGCACGATTGTCATTTGCAATTGTACAAGTTTCGCCGGTAACGGTGGCAGACAGCCGAGACAAAGCAAACACCTTTAGACGTCCGTCGATCCTGTTTCGACCCCATGATCCCCAAATGAAGGATGTTTGGTGGAGTCGCCGGGTACCGCCCCCGGGTCCGATCCGCTTATTACGCGCGCGTTTATGTCCATAGTCCCGAAGGACATTCCCAATATAGGCGAACGATGCGCGCGATGCAATCTGCGGGAGCCTCCGGCGGGGATTTTTTTGGAACAGAGAAGTGGACGAGTGGAATGAGCTGCGAGCCCCACAGTGTCATTTCCGGGCGTCTTTTGCCGCTTCCGTATTGAAACAAGAAGGTGTCAGCCTGTCAGAGATTGGCGCCCAGAAACCACGCGGCCAGGGCAACTTCGATCCCGCCGAAGACCAGCACCTTGCGCACAGGTGGTTTATCGAAAACCAGCGACACAAGCCGACCCAGCGCGG
>CAYGQZ010000197.1:0-8129 GCA_964352055.1 uncultured Rhodobacterales bacterium | reverse complement strand
GGCGTCAGGATGTGCCGCAGCAAGGCCACCGGATGCGCCCTGAGCGTGAGGCGGGTCGAGACGTAATCTTCGACCACTTCTTCGCCGAGCGTCATTTGCGGCAAGAGAGCCGTGGGCTCATCCACCACCTCACCGTCGATATCCGTCGCAAAAAGCGGCAGTGCCGGGCCGGGGGCCAGTGCCTTGGCCTCCCACAGCGCATCGCGGCGGCTCAGGTCAAGGCTTGCAAAGCTGTCCGCCTCGGCCAGCCGCACGATCACGTTCGGCCCAAGACCTGCCCGCCGCCACACATCGCGCACCGAGCGGTACCCATTGCCCCGTGCCGCCGTGATCCATGTGGCGTCTTCCTCGCTCAGCCCCTTGATCTGCCGAAACCCGAGCCGCAGGGCGAGGCCGCCTCGGCCGTCCGGCTCCATCACATTGTCCCAGAAGCTGGCGTTGATGCAGATCGGCCGCACCGTCACCCCGTGTTCGCGCGCATCCCGCACGATCTGGGCCGGTGCATAGAACCCCATGGGCTGCGCGTTGAGCAGGGCACAGGCAAAGATCCCCGGATGATGACACTTGAGCCAGCTTGACGCATAGACCAGCAAGGCAAAACTCGCCGCATGGCTTTCGGGAAAACCGTAGGAGCCGAACCCCTCGATCTGAGAGAAACAACGCTCGGCAAAATCATCGTCATAGCCGTTCCTGCGCATGCCCTTCAGGAACAGAGCGCGAAACTCGCTGACGCTGCCGTGTTTCTTGAACGTGGCCAGTGAACGGCGCAGGCGGTCGGCCTGATCGGGGGTAAAGCCCGCGCCCACGATGGCAATCTGCATCGCCTGTTCCTGAAAGAGCGGCACCCCCAGCGTCTTGCCCAGCACAGCACCCAGTGCGTCGGAGGGAAAGCTGACCTCCTCCTCTCCGTTCCGCCGCCGGATATAGGGATGGACCATATCCCCCTGAATGGGACCGGGGCGGATGATCGCCACCTCGATCACCAGATCATAGAAACAGCGCGGGCGCATGCGCGGCAGAAAGTTCATCTGCGCCCGGCTTTCCACCTGAAACACGCCGATGCTGTCGGCCTTGCACAGCATATCGTAAACCCGCGGGTCTTCGGGGGGCAGCGTGGCGAGGGTAAAGTCCTGCTGGTGGTGCATTTTCAAAAGGTCGAACGCCTTGCGGATGCAGGTCAGCATCCCAAGGGAAAGCACGTCGATCTTGAGGATGCCCAGCGTGTCGATATCGTCCTTGTCCCAGCAGATGACGGTGCGATCTTCCATCGTCGCGTTCTCGATGGGCACCAACTCGTCCAGCCGCCCCTCGGTGATGATGAACCCGCCCACATGCTGGCTGAGATGGCGGGGAAAGCCGTTGATTTCATAGACCAGTTCCATGGTCTGTTGCAGCCGGCGGTCGCGGTAATCGAGGCCAATCTCGGCCATGCGCTCGGCCTCCAGCCCCTTGGTCGAGAAAAAGCCCCAAAGCTGGGAGCTGAGCGCGCTGATCGTGTCCTCGGAAAGGCCCATGGCGCGGCCCACCTCCCGGATGGCCCGCTTGCCCCGGTAATGGACCACCGTGGCGCACAGGCCCGCGCGGTGGCGGCCATAGCGTTCGTAAATGTGCTGGATCACCTCTTCGCGCCGTTCATGTTCGAAATCGACGTCGATGTCGGGGGGCTCGTCGCGGGCCTCGCTGACGAAACGTTCAAAGACCATGGTCCCGATCTCGGGCGAGACGGATGTGATGCCAAGGCAGTAACAGACCACCGAATTGGCCGCGGACCCCCGCCCCTGACAGAGAATGTCGCGGCTGCGGGCAAAGGCCACGATATCGCGGACGGTCAGGAAATAGGGCTCGTATTTCAGCTTGGCGATCAGGGTCAGTTCGTGGCGGAGCAGAGTGTGCACGTGATCGGACGCGCCGTTGGGATAGCGCCAGTCGAGCCCTTCATAGGCCAGTCGCGACAGGCGCTGGCTTGGGGTCTCAGAACCTGTAATCTCGGACGGGTATTCATAGCGGAGCTGATCAAGCGAGAAGGTGAGGCTTTGGGCCAGCACGCCGGTGCGCGCAACCGCATCCTGATGTTCGGCAAAGAGGTGCTGCATCTCAGCCTCGCTGCGCAGCCGGCCCTCGCCATTGGCCAGCGCCGCGCGGCCCAGATCATCCACCCGCGTGCTGGTCCGGATGGCCGTGACCACATCGGCCAGCTTGCGCCGCGCGCCGTGATGCATGCGCGGTGCGGCAGAGGCGAGCGTGGGCAGGCCCAGATTCCGCGCCTGGTCCGCGATCTGGTCGAACCTCGCCCCGTCCCGCCCATCATACTGCGGCACCATCAGCACATGGATGTTTCCGGCAAAGCGGCGCGTCAGCCGCCCCGCTGTTTGCACCCAGTCGCCCGCGCCGCACTTGACCCTTTGCGCCTGTGGCCAGAGCAGCAGGTGCAGGCCAGTATGGAATGCCTCAAGATCAGAGAGTTGCAGGTCGCAGGCCCCTTTTGCCGCCCTGAGCCGACCCCGCGACAGGATCCGGCATAGGCTGCGCCACCCCTCCCGATCCTGCGCCAATACGGTGATCGGATCGGCGTCGGAAAAGACCAGCCGTGCGCCCGGGATCAGTCGCGGGGTCGTCGTGATGGCGGCCTGCGGGACGGGCGGCAAATGATCCCGCATGGGCGGCCCGATCAAGCCATGCAGGGTGTCAAACTCCTGCCTTTCCTTGACGGCGCGCGCGATTTTGCGCGCCTCGGTATGGGCCCGTACGATCCCTGCCACCGAATTGTCATCCGCAATGGCCAGCGCCTCCATCCCCAGCAGGGCCCCACGGCTCATATACTCCTCGGGGTGGGACGCCCCGGTGAGAAAGGTGAAGTTTGACGTGATCGACAGTTCGCAAAACATCTGTGGCAGCAGATTCGTTGGAGGATGCCACCACTATATTCATGTTTTGTTCTATTTTGAATGGTTCGTTTCCTGGGGGCTCTGCCCCCGGCACTGGCGTGCCTCCCCCGGGATTTTCCGGAACAGAGAAAGGGGACGGATGCGCATCATTCGGGTCGCGTTCATGCGCCATATGATGTCGAAACGGGACAAAGGAGATCCCTCATGCCTGTTTTCATCGCCCTGCCCACTGATATCGCCGACGCCTACCGCAACGGTGGCCTTGATGCCCATGGCAATCGTCCCGAACGTCACGTTTCGGATGGGACGCGCAATCCATGCCGTCATTGCCTGCGCGATATTCCCAAAGGTTCCGCGATGCTTGTCTTGGCGCACAAACCTTTTGAAGGCGCGCATCCCTATGCCGAGGTCGGGCCGATATTTCTTTGTGCGGACACGTGCCCACGCGGCGGAGGCCGGGACATGCCCGAGATCCTGACCACCGCGCCGGACTACCTTGTCAAAGGTTACAACACGCGGGACCGCATCGTTTACGGCACCGGTGCCGTTGTCGCGACGCCTGATCTTGTGCATCGCCTGAGCGCGGTTCTGGAGGACCCCGATGTCGCATATATCCACATCCGCTCGGCCCGTAACAACTGCTATCAGCTTCGCGTCGATCCTGACCACTAGGCCCTTGTCTGCACGCAAGCCATGGCGCATAAACACTTTTGCAAGCCGATCAGCCAAGGACCTGCCCGCCATGACCATCGACGCCCCGGAGACCAAGACTGTCGACAGCCACCGCGTGGCCTGTGATGGCGGAGAAGGCCCTTTGGGTCATCCGCGTGTCTGGTTGCAGATCCCCGAAGATACAGGCTGGGTCGAGTGCCCCTATTGCGACTGCAGATATATATTTGCGGACCCGGATGGGGCTTCTAGCTGATCGGAATCTGTGCGGTCGTGCAGGGCAGTCTTGCGGCCTCTACATCGCCGTCGCCCAGAAATTGCAGGACATTTTCCCCGCTCCAGGCGCGGATAAACCGGCCAATGTCGTCCATCCCGCGCGCGATCGCAGTGCCCGTATCGGAATCCTGGCTGAAGTAAATCACCTGCCCGGCCGAGCCGTCGCTGCATTCAAACCGCGCTGTGCCAGAGCCCAGCGGCCCATCATCCGCCGCCCATGTGCCCGCGCAGACTGCGCCGTCATTGCGCTGGACCGCGAGCGTGCCCCGATTCCAGCCGCGCGCTTGCCCGTCCAGCCACAGACCGTCCTCACCCACGCAGGCAAGGACGCGGGCACAATTGTCCTGATCGCGCGTGTTCTCGCAGGCGGGCAGCGCGAGTCTGGGGACAGGATCGCCAAGACCTGGCACGTTCAGAGGCTCCGCAAAGACGCCTGCCGGAAGAAAAAGCGCGAGCGTTGTTGGCAAGACAAGACGGATCATGGCAATACCTTTTGAACAACCAAGGGGGATGATTGCATGACTGGAAGATTCGGAAAAGGCTGTCACCTGCACCTGATTGACGGGTCCGCCTTTATCTTTCGCGCCTATCACGCTTTGCCGCCCCTGACCCGCAAGTCCGATGGTCTGCCCATCGGGGCCGTAAGCGGCTTTTGCAACATGCTGCAGCGCTATGTCGAAGACAACAATGGCCCCGACGCGCCCACCCATGTGGCCGTCATCTTTGACAAGGGCAGCCACACGTTCCGCAATGACATGTACGACCAGTACAAGGCCAATCGCGAAGCCATGCCAGAGGATCTGCGCCCCCAAATTCCCCTGACCCGCCAAGCCACCGAGGCCTTTAACATCGCCTGCAAGGAGAAAGAAGGGTTCGAGGCCGATGACATCATTGCGACCCTTGCCGTGCAGGCCCGTGCGGCAGGCGGCCGCGTGACCATCATCAGTTCCGACAAGGACCTGATGCAGCTTGTCGGCGGCGGCGTCGAAATGCTGGACGCGATGAAGAACCGCCGGATTGACCGCGACGGCGTGCACGAGAAATTCGGCGTCTACCCAGAACGGGTCGTCGACGTGCAAGCCCTTGCCGGGGACAGTGTCGACAACGTGCCCGGCGCACCGGGTATCGGGATCAAGACCGCCGCCCTTCTGATCAACGAATACGGCGACCTGGATGCCTTGCTGGAACGCGCAGGCGAGATCAAGCAAACCAAGCGCCGCGAAACCCTGATCAACCATGCCGACCAGATCAGGCTCAGCCGCGATCTGGTGCGGCTTGATGAGAACATGGAACTGGATTTCACCCTCGATGATCTCGAAGTGCGCGATCCTGTCCCGGCTCAGCTGATGCCGTTCCTCGCGGAAATGGAATTCCGCACCCTGACCAAGCGGATTGCCGACAAGCTGGGCGTCGATGCGCCCGAGATCAAGGAACCGGCCACAGCCGAGGCTACTGATGCGCCCGAAGCACCCTCCTTTGAGGATGCCACCTATGAACATGTCCGCGATGCCGCCGCCCTGCAAACCTGGATCGACGCGATCCATGACCGTGGGTGGGTTGCGGTGGACACCGAAACCACCGGCCTCAATGAAATGACCGCCAATCTGGTGGGTATCTCACTGGCGGTCGAACCGGGCCATGCCTGTTATATCCCGCTGACGCACAAGCTGGGGGGCGATGACCTCTTTGGCTCGGACGATCTGGCGGAAGGGCAGATGCCGCTGGAAACCGCGCTCGAGATGCTCAAGCCCGTGCTGGAGGACGACAGCATCCTCAAGATCGGTCAGAACATGAAGTACGACGCCAAGATCTTTGCCCAGATCGGCATCCGCGTTGCGCCGATCGATGACACGATGCTGATGTCCTATGCCATGCATGCGGGCCTGCACAATCACGGTATGGACGCCTTGTCGGAGCGGTATCTGGGCCATACCCCCATTCCGATCAAACCGCTGCTCGGGTCCGGCAAATCCGCCAAGACATTTGATCAGGTTCCGATCGAGGATGCCGTCAGATACGCCGCCGAAGATGCCGATATCACCCTGCGCCTGTGGCAGCAGTTCAAGCCGCAATTGCACCGCGCGCAAGTGACGCGCGTCTATGAGACCCTTGAGCGGCCCATGGTCCCTGTTCTGGCCGATATGGAGCGGTCCGGCATCAAGGTGGATCGCGATACACTTTCGCGCATGTCCAACGCCTTTGCCCAGAAAATGGCGGGGCTTGAGGACGAAATCTATGAAATGGTGGGCCGCAAGTTCAATGTGGGATCGCCCAAGCAGCTTGGCGAAATCCTTTTTGACGAAATGGGCATCGAAGGGGGCAAGCGCGGCAAGACGGGGGCCTATGCCACTGGCGCCGATGTGCTCGAAGACCTCGCGACCGAGCATGAACTGCCCGCCCGCGTGCTCGACTGGCGGCAACTGTCCAAGCTGAAATCGACCTATACGGATGCATTGCAGGACCACATCAACCCCGACACGGGCCGCGTGCATACGTCCTATTCCATCGCCGGGGCCTCAACCGGGCGGCTGGCCTCGACCGATCCGAACCTGCAAAACATCCCGATCCGGACCGAGGAAGGGCGGCGCATCCGCGAGGCTTTTGTGGCCGAAGAAGGCAAGACGCTGGTGGCACTGGACTACAGCCAGATCGAATTGCGTATTCTGGCGCATATTGCCGATATTCCGTCGCTGAAACAGGCCTTTGCCGATGGGTTGGACATTCACGCGATGACCGCATCCGAGATGTTCGACGTGCCGCTGGATCAGATGACACCGGACGTGCGGCGCAAGGCCAAGGCAATCAACTTCGGGGTGATCTATGGGATTTCAGGCTTCGGGCTTGCGCGCAATCTGCGTATTCCACGGTCCGAGGCGCAAGGGTTCATTGATCGCTATTTCGAACGGTTCCCCGGGATTCGGGCCTATATGGACGACACCAAGGCCTTCGCCAAGGAACATGGATATGTGCAGACCCTCTTTGGCCGGAAAATTCACACGCCCGAGATTGCGTCCAAGGGTCCGCGCGCAGGCTTTGCCGCCCGTGCCGCGATCAACGCCCCCATTCAGGGCACTGCGGCCGATGTGATCCGCCGGGCGATGATCCGCATGCCCGCTGCGATTGCCGGTTTGCCCGCCGCGATGCTGTTGCAGGTGCACGACGAACTGCTCTTCGAGGTGGAAACCGATGCGGCGGATGATCTGACAAAAGCGGCCAAAACGGTGATGGAAAACGCCGCTGACCCTGTTGTGAAACTGGACGTCAAACTGACGGTGGATGCAGGGCGCGGGCAGAACTGGGCCGAGGCGCATTAGGTCGGACACGTATAATCAGGGCCAATATCAGGTGGCTCAGGATAAAGCCAAAGACGATATGAGCATACCCGGCAGGGATCATCGGGCACCTCGGGGGATCACAGTTTTGCGTGTTTAAGCGGTGATGTCGCGATCATCAGGCTCGCCTGCACACTGCTATCGCATCCAGCCCAGCCCGTTTTCTGTGCGCCCGTCGGGTATGTAATTGGCACTGATCCAGCCGTCATAGCCGGACGCCGCAATCTCGGCGAAAAGCGTGTTGAAATCCACGTCGCCGGTCCCCGGAGCGGTGCGGCCCGGTGCGTCCGCGATCTGGATGTGACGGATCAGCGGGCGCATCTCCCGAAAGGCGGCGACGGCGTCGCCTGTGATCATCTGGGCGTGATAGCTGTCATATTGCAGGCCCACATTCGGCGCATCCACCGCGTCGATAATCTCGGCGGCCAGATTAAAACGTGACAGGAAATAGCCGGGGTTATCGGTCGTGTTAAGCGGCTCCAGCGTCAGGCACAGCCCTTCCGGCAACTGACCGGACGCGCGTTTGAGGTTTGCAATCATCGTGGCCCTGGCATCGGCGCCTGCACCCGTACCACTGATGACGTGAATGCAGCGCGCATCAAAAGCCTGCGCATATCGCACGGCACGCCTGATGTCGAAATCAAACCTGGCCTCGCCACCGATGGCGGCAGCGTACCCGCGCGCGCCACCTGTATAATTCGGCCCGGGCGCATCGAGCAGGACCATCTGCAACCCGTTGCGCCGCAGCGCCCGCTGGGTTTCGGGGGCCGGGACGTCGTAGGGCTGCTGCACCTCAACGGCCTTGAACCCGGCCTCAGCGGCAGCATCGAAGCGGTCAAGATAGGGAAGTTCAGCCCAAAGGTGGGTCAGGTTGGCGGCAAAGTTCAGCATGCGCGCAGCTTATCCCGCGTTGGTCTGAAGCGCCATCCGTCAGGCCTGGGCGGCCGCGTGGATGGCGGAGGACGCC
>CAYGQZ010000196.1:0-8257 GCA_964352055.1 uncultured Rhodobacterales bacterium | reverse complement strand
CTCAGCAATCGCACTCGCGGCAACCGTCATTTACTGGTTATGAGTCCTGACCCTACGTCATGAAGCAACCATAGCGAATTGCTAATGATTGTCATCTGACATGCGTTTGACTGTCTGCCGCGAGGTGGAGTTTTCAGCAGCGCAGGACCATTACCCACATCCGACTGATAGGATATATTTGCATACGGCGCCCATCGATACAGGTTTTTGGAATACCGCAGCGCCGTACTTGCTTATCATATCAGGAGGTATTTCCGAGCCACTAATAAAGCATATATTGGCTCCTTGCGCGGCAAGCTGATCGGCAATCGGATAGGTAACGCCATCTTTCAGGTTAAGGTCAAGGATACCCCAATCGAAGCGGTCCGCTGCAAGCTTTTCCAGTGCCTTTGAAACGGTGGAGACAGTGACGATGTGGCCGATGTCTTGTTCCTCGGCTTCCATCCGGAAATCCATCGCAATGAGCGCTTCGTCTTCGGCCAGCAGGATACGCAATTACCGGCTCCCTTACATTAATTTTCCGAACCACTTGGCGTGCCCGCATCGGGTGGTCAGGATTAATTGTTAGTGCATGATCGGCCTCTGGTCCATCGGGACAATGCTTTCCGCCGCTGGCGGTCGGTATCCCAAGGCGCTGTCCGGCCTGACTGTATTGTAGTGTATGCGCCATTGTTCGATAAGGACCTGGGCTTCTCATTGCGCGTAGAAGATTTCGCCGTTGAGCAACTCATCGCGGACTCTGGCGTTGAAGCTCTCACGATAGCCGTTCTCGCAGGGGGATCTCGGCTCGATGTGTGCCGTTTTGGCGCCGACCGCACCGAACCAGTCCCTGACCTTCTGGGCGATAAATTCCGGTCCATATCACCTTCGGAATGACGTCGATTTAGAGGCTATCATTACCTGCGCAGCCCTTAAATAGCGCAGCAGGTGATCATAGCCGGGCCTCCGGTCCCGGGTAGAAAGCGGCGGCGCCGTCGACAGTTCTGAATCAGTTCGAAGACTTCGACCGTTTGGTCGCCACACTTTCGAAGTATTCCCGTCCTGTTCGTTCGGCCTTTGAGGCAACGGGCAATTGTCCGCGCCGACGGACGAGCAGGGTTTAGCTCACGCTGTTCACCATCTCTCGCTTCCGTAGAACGAAAACCACGATCCTGCGTTGATACGTAGAACCTAATTACGCGAGCGCTCAACATGACGGCATTTTCGACGATCAATCCCGCGACAGATACCAAAATTGAGGGTTATGACCTTATGGCGGCCGACACGGCGTTTGATAAAGTCGAAAAGTGCCATGCGGCATTTCTAGATTGGCGTTCGAAAGCTCACGGTGAACGCGCGCCCTATCTCCGTGACATCGCGAAAGGACTGCGCGACCAGGCTGACGCTTTTGCAAACTTGATGACCGAAGAAACCGGGAAACTATTGAGAGACGGCATGACCGAGGTTGAGTTATGCGCTCAGATTTTCGAGTACACGGCCGAACACGGCCCAGAATTATTGGCGGACGAAGAACGTCAGCACGGCACTAAGGGGAAACAAGGGTTTGTCGCGTATTGCCCGATCGGGGTGATCTACAGCATCCAGCCCTGGAATTTCCCAGTCTACCAGCCGTCCCGCGTGCTTGCGTCGAACCTGATGGCCGGCAACGGCGTCATCCTGAAACATGCGTCGATCTGCACAGGCAGCGGACTGATGCTGCGCGACATTTGCCTTGAAGCTGGTCTGCCTAAAGGGTTGTTCGATGTGCTGATCATTGGTCATGAGACGTCGGATGCGGTGATTGAACACAATCTGATCCGCGGCGTCACCATGACGGGCAGCGATGGCGGAGGCCGTCACATCGGTCAGGTCGCGGCCAAGAACCTCAAGAAAACGGTTCTGGAGTTGGGATCCAACGACGCCTATCTGGTTCTTGAGGATGCCGACATTGAGTTGGCCGTGAAAACCTGCGTCCAGGGTCGTCTGTTCAACAACGGTGAAACCTGCGTTTCCGCCAAACGATTTGTCGTTACCGAAGCGGTCTATGACGATTTCATTGGTGCGTTTGTCGAACAGATGCGGGCCATCAAATTGGGAGACCCCAAGGACGACGACACGCAACTGGGCCCCCTTTCAAGCGCAGAGCAGTTTGACACGATCTGTGCGCAGGTCGCCGAAAGCGTCAAAGGTGGCGCAGAAATCCTGTGCGGCGGTAAAGCGCCTGACCGGACCGGTCAATACTATCCGGCGACTGTGCTGGTGAATTGCCAGCCCGGCACACCCGCCTACGATGACGAGATTTTTGGCCCTGTCGCCGCTGTGATCAAGGCCAAGGATGATGACGATGCGATGCGCATCGCGAATGACAGCCGTTATGGGCTGGGCGGGGGTATCTTTAGCCGGGATGAAGACAAGGCCCGGAAGCTCGCGCATGATCATTTTGATACTGGCATGGTACGCATCAACTCGTTCGGCACTGCGGACCCGAATATGCCCTTTGGCGGCGTGAAGGACTCAGGGTTCGGCCGCGAGCACGGTGGCTTCGGGATGAAAGAATTCGTCAACGTCAAAGCGATTTACATGCCCTGAGGTAGACTGCCTTACGGACGTTCGGAGGACCCGGTCGTCACATCTTTCCTAAAGCCTTCGAAAAGGACACCTCACCTCGTGATCATCATACATTGCCTCGCCTATTCCCGCGCCATTCGGCTGATCTGGCTGATGGAAGATTTGGGTCAACCATATGATCTGGTACGATATAACCGGACCGATGATTTTCGCGCTCCGCAGAATTTGCGCGATGTTCATCCGCTGGGAAAATCGCCCGTCATCGAGGATGGCGATTTGCGCCTGACCGAATCCGCGAGCTGTCTACGTTATCTGACACGCAAATTTGACGATCGAACCCATGCGCCGAAGCCGGGGACGTCCAAGTATGCGCGCCACGAAGAAATGCTTGATTACGTCGAAAGCTCTTTTGCCGCGGCGTGTATGAGCGTGCTTCTTCCAGCCATGAAATGCGAGGACATTGTCGAAACAGCGCGCGATATCCTAAAGGTGCACTTAAACTACACCGCACAAAACCTGCCTGATCACGGCCTGCTCTTTGGTGAAACAGCGTCTCTGGCAGACATTCAGATGTCCTATCTTCTGGCCAATCTCGCTACGGCTGGCTTTCTGGCTGATACGCCGCGTGTCGAAACCTATTGGAACGATCTGCAAAAACAAAACGGCTACATCGCGGCAACGAAGGTGGCCGGACCGATGGCCCCTGATCTCCAGGCGGCGCAATAGGCGCTGCCAATCTGTGAATTCAACAAAGGACCTTAGCATGAAAATTCTTGTCGCAGGCGCCACCGGTGCCACTGGTACCCGCCTTATGAACAGACTCGTATCTGAGAGGCACGCACCTATCGCTTTGGTGCGTGAAAGCTCTGACACCAGCACACTGCCAAACCGAGCTGAAACGCGCATAGGCGACCTTGCAGATCTTCCGGATGGCGTGTGCGACGGTTGCGAGGCCGTAATCTTTGCCGCCGGATCGGGTGGCGATACAGGCGCGGACTTGACCGACAAGATCGATCGTGACGGCGCGATCAGCTTGATTGATCACGCATCCAAAGCTGGAGTATCCCGGTTTGTTATGCTCAGTAGCGTCGGCGCGGATAATCCTGATCCAAGCACCGATATGGGTCATTATCTGAAAGCGAAACATGACGCCGACGAGTACCTAAAGGGATCGGGCCTGACCTACGCAATCGTGCGCCCCGTCGCGCTGACCGACGAGGATGGCACCGGCGACGTGATTTTCGGTGACGACGTCGATCCAAAGGCCAAAGCCGCACGTGGTGATGTCGCGCGCGTTCTGGCCGATGCCGTCACAAGCGACGTATGGGCCGGCAAGACCCTCTTGATGCAATCGGCCTAAGCGCCACTTGGCCAATTTTCACCGACAACAGGAGTCTCTGTTACGAAAGCCGCCATCATCCGTGACTACGAAACAGACATCGAAATCGACGAGGTTGGAGAGCCTGACCTGCAGGAAGATTCGGTTCTGATTTCGGTCCATGCCGCCAGCCTGAACCCTATTGATTACATTCTTCAGTCCGGCGTGATGAAAGATAACATCCCGCTGCAATTCCCCCACGTCATGGGGTTTGACGTGTCTGGCGTCATCACTAGCGTCGGCAGCAAGGTGAGCGGGTTTAAGGTCGGCGATGCCGTCTTTGCACGCGCAAACCAGGACGATGCGGGCGCCATCGCGGAAGTCGCGCGGCTGAAACCCGAAAACATCAGCCACGTCGAAGCCGCGTCTGTTCCACTGGCCGGATTGACGGCTTGGCCGGCGCTAATCACCAAGGGGAACCTGAAGAAGGGCGAAAAGGTGCTGATCCACGCGGGATCCGGCGGCGTTGGCACCTTGGCGATTGAGATCGCAAAGCACATCGGTGCGCATGTCGCAACAACCTCTAGCCCGCGCAACGCCGATCTGGTGCGTAATCTCGGCGCGGACGTTGTGATCGACTACAACACTCAAGAGTTCGAGGATGAACTTTCAGACTACGACATGGTCTTTGATATGCTGGGGGGCGACACACTCAATCGGTCGTTCAAGGTGCTGAAAGAAGGCGGCAGGCTGGTGTCGATCAAGGGTCAGGACACCGACGATCTTGCCTCTGAACATGGCGTCCGGTTCGAGTGGTTTTTCATGGAGCCAAACGGTGAGATGCTGAGTCAGCTTGCTACTTTGATCGAGAAAGGCACGATCAGGACGGTCATTGACAGCACCTATGGCATTGCCGAAACAGTAAAGGCATACAGCGCTTTGAAAGAGGGTCACGCGGTGGGCAAGATCGTGGTCAAAATACGTTAATCCATCCGCGTTTATCAATGTTATCAATGTTTTGAAGTTCGCTTCGATCTTAAGGCGGCCGCGCCGCACATTGATACTTTTTCGTCTGTTGTGGCCTAAACGTTCCACTCTTTGCACAGAAACCGATGACCTGGACGCCGCATAACGGAAAAGTGCTTCGTTCGTGGCCCAAGTCAGGCAAACAAACCTATGGTCAAACCTAATCTTGCACGCGTTCGCCTAACATTGATTCCGGCGCTCAATCCTTCCGACCAAATATTTAGAAAAAGAGCCGTGGCAGCGCGGTATCTGCTATCTCGCGGCGACGTTATCGTGCGGGACGGCAAGTTGCAGGCCAGAAAAGGGCGCGGCGCGTTTCTGGAGTGTTCCGCACCCGACACCCTGCTCTGACGCGGTGATGTGACATGACCTGGGAACTGGCCGCTGAATTGACGGTGGGAATCGTCTCGACGGCGGCGATTGTCATCGGCATCACGCTTGCGGTCGAACGGCTGGGTCCGAGAATCGGCGGCGCCCTCGGCGGGTTACCGATCGTCATCGGGCCGGCGTTCTTTTTCGTGTTGCACGACCACAGTGTTGCGTTCAGCGCGAATGCCGCCGCGGCGTCGTTGGATGTCGCTCAGCGCGAGCCAGGCGTTTCTGATGGGATATGTCGTCGTGGCAGTCCGCTCGCGATTCGCGGTCTTTGTGGCAACGCTGGTATGGATCGTGGTTGCCTTGGCATTGTCTCGAGTGCCACCTTCGCCCTGACTGGCTTTGCTGCTCTTTCTGTCCGTGACGATCGCCGTTCGTTTCTGGGCAAGTCGTTTCGTGCGACCCTTTGTTCAGGGCAGGGTCAAGGGCACGCGTA
This sequence comes from uncultured Rhodobacterales bacterium, assembly GCA_964352055.1. Lineage (GTDB taxonomy): Bacteria > Pseudomonadota > Alphaproteobacteria > Rhodobacterales > Rhodobacteraceae > Tateyamaria. The sequence continues at coordinate 2,555 of CAYGQZ010000196.1, read as the reverse complement.
CCATGCTGACCCTGCGCGGCGTGGCGGCCGGATTGCTCGTCGCAGCGGTCACGGTTGCCTCGGATTGGCTGGGACCGGTATGGGCAGGGCTGCTAATCGCCTATCCCATCGGGCTAACCGTGATATCAGTAACCATTCACCAGCGTTCGGGCGTCGAAATGATGGTGGTGACGCCGCATGCGATCATGTTGGGGATTTCCAGCCTGGCTGCGTTCACTTTTGCTCTGGCGGGCCGGTCATCGCCTTCCTAGCGGGGGTTGTGGCCAGCGTCCTTCTGACGATCTGCTTAATCTACGCGCCGCCGAAATTGATAAAGCTGTAAGTCCTATCGGATTCAAACCGCATCGTTGCGTGTCATGACCCTTGATTGTGCGCCTTTGCGTATCGTTTGAACGGCAACGACTGGTCGGGAATGGCAGGTGTCCGTCGCAGCGCCCTGATTGCTGAATTCCTTCGGCGTCCAGGCCTAGTTTAGAACCCAAGCCCATTTTTGGCGAAGTAGACACGCATGCCGATCAGATTGGATGCCAGACTGTCGACCTTCATTTCGCTGCCAATATTCTATGACGTGCGCACGTCGTAGGGCGCGGCATCTTTTGCATTAAAAGCCAATATCTCACTAAGTTCAGCCGGTTATCGTCCACAGGTTTTCGTAAATTGCTCCTTCATCAAGTTTGCTTCTCGCTTCTCGAGACCGATTGACAGGGCACCCTTGTGAAACTGTAGTAGGTTCCAGCAATCTTTTGGAGCTAATAATCGTAAGCGATGGGGTGGACGCTCTCCTCCTAGCAGTGTTTCAACACCCACTACCTTGGCACATTCGATACCACCAGGGGCGTCCACCCCATCGCTTACTAATAATCTGCCATGCTCCGGGAACGATTGGGCGAGTTTGCGGATTGTTCATGGGTACCGGTCGGCGGATGAGACTCAACTGCCGAACTCGCTTCCACCAAAAAGAGACGAAGACCAATGAACCAGACCAGACCGTCGACCCGAAGCCTCATTGCTCTAAGCGTGGTCCTGATAATGGCCTTTGCTTTGCCCGTGATGGCTCAAGGCCAAGGTCCTACGCCTAACCAAGAGGACACCCCCGAAGCACCTACGCAACAGGTCGCGGTTGATCCTGGGGTGTCGGATGCGGCTATCGAGGCACGGCTTGAGAACATTCTGTCAGCGACAGGTTGGTATGAGAACGCGGTCGTTCGCGTTGATGAAGGCGTCGTATTCCTTGATGGGCAGGCGGGAACTGACGCCCACCGGAAATGGGCCCGTGACCTCGCGCAAAAAACGGATGGCGTTGTCGCTGTCGTCAACCGAATTACAATAAACGAAGAACCGATATGGTCTGTGGCGCCCGCACTGAACGAACTTGAATCGGTCGCCCAGAAAACAACAACGGCACTACCTTTGATATTTCTTGCGCTGTGCGTCCTACCCCTTGCGTGGTACGGGTCTGTTCTGGTGGCGAGGCTCGTGCGTTGGTTGTTGCAAGGACGCATAGCCTCTCCATTTCTTCGGCAGGTCGTAGCGCGCGCCATCGCATTCCCCGTATTTCTTCTTGGCCTCTATGTTGTGTTGCAAGTAGCAGGCCTCACACAATTGGCGCTTTCGCTGGTTGGCGGCGCGGGTGTCATCGGTATTGTGATCGGTTTCGCTTTTCGCGACATCGCTGAAAACTTTCTGTCCAGCCTGATCCTCAGCGTGCGCCGCCCTTTTCAGCGCGGCGATTTCATTGCCGTCGCTGGTTTCAGTGGAACGGTAAAGGGCATGTCGACCCGCAGCACTCTGCTGACCTCCGTTGAAGGGAATGAGATCCATATTCCAAATTCCACGGTGTTCAAGAACGTCATCGAAAACTTCACTTCATCCGCTGATCGCCGCGGCGAATTCGTAGTGGGTATTGGTTATGATGCTGGTATCGCAGATGCGCAGTCTGTCATTATGGAAACGCTGAATTCGCATCAGGCCGTACTGAATGACCCTGAACCTATGGTACTGGTCGATGAGCTTGGAGCGTCAACTGTCAACATCCGGACGTATTATTGGTTCGACGGGCATTTGATTTCCACCATCAAGCTGAAATCCGCGTTGTTGCGCGCGGTCAAATCAGCTTTGACGCGTGAAGGCATTTCCATGCCTGATGAAGCACGTGAGGTTATTTTTCCCGAAGGCGTGCGGGTGGTTGACCACACCGATCAAATCGACGCGCCCGCACAACACCGACAACCGCCGACTCCACCTACGCCCGAGCCGTCGTCGAGCGTGGCAGAAGGGGATCTGTTGAGCGACCAACCTGTTGACAATACACCGAATTCGCAAGAAACGAAAAATGACCTGTTGGGCGATCGATGATTGCTGGTGTGGGTCTTGTCACATTAGCTTCTGGTCGACCAAGCAATTCTGATGCAGAAAGCAATACACGCCAATAGCGACGCACATCCCGCGTCAGCGGCTTCGTTCGATCCCAGCGACCCAAGTTTTCGGCGAGCGTTCTAGGTAAGGAATGTCTGAAGAACTTCCCCATTTTGGCGTGATTTGGTATGGTTTCTGCG
>CAYGQZ010000195.1:6513-8280 GCA_964352055.1 uncultured Rhodobacterales bacterium | reverse complement strand
GTTTTTAGAGGAAATGGTCGGAGCGAGAGGATTCGAACCTCCGACCCCCTGTACCCAAAACAGGTGCGCTACCAGGCTGCGCCACGCTCCGACCGTGTGCCTCTCTTAGACGTGCTTTTCGGAATTGAAAAGACCTAACAGGGCCAAGATGCGATGGTTTGATCAAAGCTGGGGTGTTGGAGTTGGTCTCCGACCCGAATACCGAGCATTTGCGACAAACCGCCGTTGATCTCGAGCACATGGGTCAAGCCATCGCCGCCGGGAATCGGGGTTTCGTTCAACGGCTGCGCCCGGTGGTGGATATGTTGTACGATCCCCTTGGGATCGATAAAAAGCATATCGAGTTCGATCAAGGTGTTGCGCATCCAAAACGACAGTGCTTGCGGATTTGGATAAACAAACAACATCCCGGCTGCACTGGCCATTTCCGTGCGATGCATCAGGCCCGTGGCGCGTTCTTGCGGATCATCAGCAATCTCGACACTAAACCGCGCCTCGCCAAACGCGCCGCGGATCCAGACGGTGTCTTCGCGGCACTCCGCCCAGACCGCTCCGCACAGGCACAACCAAACCAAAACCCCCGCCAGAACACGCATCATGATGCGGGCCTCCGGGCCTTCTGATTAGCCATCGTCGCGGTTCAACGCCGCCTCCCAGGCAAACACTTCGGAAGCCATCTGACCACGTTTGCCTTCAATCACTCGAAGGGCAAGCGCTTCGCCCGGTTGCAAATCCGACAGCCCGGACCGATGCAGTACCTCAACATGCAAGAACACGTCCTCGGGCTTTCCAAATACATTTGCAAACCCAAAACCCTTGCCTTTGTCAAACCACTTCACACGGCCCGGTTGCAGAGGTTCCAGCGGTTCGCCCGAGTTCCGCAAATCAGCAATATCTGACAGAGTATCTGAAATGTCTTTCATCGGTGGGTTGATGTGGACAACTTCTACGGCCTGAACGCCGCGCTCCGTGTGTTGCACTCGAATGTCCACGACAGATCCGTCGGCGATCGAAGACTGACCAAAATTACGCAAAACGTTCACGTGCAGAAGTATGTCTGTTGCGGCATCGTCTGCCACAACAAATCCAAAGCCTTTAACTGGATCGAACCATTTCACCATTCCCGTGACCCGGTCCGTCTCCGATACGTCTACATCTTCTCGCACGACGGTTCTTTCGTGAGTGTTCTGTGTTGTGCACCCATGATCTGCGCCCATTCACACATGGATTTCAAGGTCTAAATCAGCGGACGGCTTGAATAATGTCAAAAGACGTGTCTGTCGTATCATGGATGCAAACGTGAAACCAGCCATGGCGCGGCAGAATTCTCACGGGTCCAGCGGAACCGATCATGCAATCGGAATGCCCCGTCTGACCAAAACTCTATTTCCAGCGGCTTGATCCTGTACCCCCCCCAAAACGGTGGGCGTTCCGGGTTAACGCCTTTCTGCGCTGTCACTTTGGCCACTTTGGCCATCAGGCTGGCGCGACTGTCCAGCGGTGCGCTTTGGTCTGACGCCCAGGCCCCGATGCGCGATTGCAATGAGCGCGACGCATAATACGCATCCGCTTTCGGGCCGTCTTCACGCTCAACCAACCCACGCACGCGGATCTGACGCCGCAATGACTTCCAATGCATGACAAAAGCCGCCTTTTGCGCATGATCCAGCTCCGCAGCCTTGGCGCTGGTGTAATTGGTATAAAAGACAAAGGCGTCGTCCTCGATCTCCTTCAACAACACCATGCGGGCGTTGGGCAAGCCATCCG
>CAYGQZ010000195.1:0-6413 GCA_964352055.1 uncultured Rhodobacterales bacterium | reverse complement strand
TCGTGCACGCGATCGGTTTTTCCGACAAGAACGAGTTGCGCGGCCGCTACGTGGACACAACGCGGGGCAATTTCAACCTCACAATGGACATCTCGGTCTATTCCTTCACTGCCGTGATGCAGCGGGCGGAAAAGATGATGAAGAACGGTGGCAGTGCTGTCACGCTGACCTATTACGGCGCGGAACAGGTCATGCCGCATTACAATGTCATGGGTGTTGCCAAGGCGGCACTGGAGGCGTCGGTCAAGTATCTGGCCGAAGACCTGGGCAAGGACAACGTGCGCGTCAACGCGATCAGCGCCGGGCCGATCAAAACGCTGGCCGCCTCTGGCATCGGCGATTTCCGCTACATCATGAAATGGAATGAATACAACTCTCCGCTGCGCCGCAATGTGACAATTGAAGAGGTCGGCAAGACCGCTCTCTACCTGCTGAGTGATCTGGGTTCCGGCACCACCGGCGAAAACCTGCATGTCGACGCTGGGTATCACGTTGTAGGCATGAAGGCGGTTGACGCGCCAGACATCTCGAAGGGCTGAGCCATGACGCTGACGCTCGGTGATCTGCTGGCGTTCAACACCGTGCTTCTGGCCGCCCTCCTGTCGCCCGGAGCCGCGATGCTGTTCATCACCCGCGCCACTGTAACAGGCGGGCGGGCCGCAGGCATCGCAACAGGGATCGGCCTGGGTACGGCGGCGGCACTTTGGACTTTGGCGGCACTCTTGGGACTTGAGGCCGTATTTGCGCTTTTTCCGTGGACTTACACCGCGCTCAAGATGGGCGGCGCACTCTATTTGATCTGGATTGCCGTTCACACCTGGCGCAATGCGCATAACCCATTGGGCAATGCCCCTGCGCCGAAAGGCCGCGCGATCCTGTCGGGGATGCTGTTGAACTTCGGCAATCCCAAATCGATGCTGTTTGCCGCGGCCGTCATCGTTGTCGTGTTTCCACAAGGGCTTGCAGCCTCTGACATTGCCCTCATCGTTGCTAACCACTGGTTGCTTGAGTTGATCTTTTATACCGGCCTTGCCGTCGTGCTGAGCACTCCACACGTGCGACGCGGCTATATAAGCCTCAAACCCATTTTTGACCGCATTGCCGCGACGCTTCTGGGCGCGCTTGGCCTGCGCCTGATCCTGGAGAAATAATCATGGCAGACCGCCTCCCGCACGAAAAGGGGTTCCACGTCAGTTGGGATCAAATGCACCGTGACAGCCGCGCGCTGGCCTGGCGTCTGGACGGAAAAGGTCCGGATGATGGGGGGTGGCGCGCCGTCGTCGCCATCACCCGAGGCGGCATGGCTCCGGCCATGATCGTCGCGCGCGAACTGGACATCCGGACCGTGGATACCATCAGCGTCAAATCCTATCATTCGGGCGGCGGCAAAGCCGACCAGCGACGGGATGCGGAGGTTCTCAAAGCCCCCGATGCCGAGATGATGCGCGACGGCGCGGGCATCCTGATCGTCGATGATCTGGTGGACAGTGGCAAAACACTTGAACTTGTCCGAAGCCTTTATCCAAAGGCCCACTTTGCCACGGTCTACGCCAAACCCTCGGGTGAGCCTCAGGTCGACACGTTCATCACCGGCGTGAGCCAAGACACCTGGATCTTTTTCCCTTGGGACATGGCCTTGCAATATGTCGAACCGTATCGCGGCACAGATTGAGTGCCAAAAGAGTTTTCTTGCCTTCGGCGAGGATATTTAAAGCCGGAAGAAATGTCAGTCAGGTCTCTTCTCTGTTCTTAAAAATCCCCGCCGGAGGCTCCCATACTGGCCACCGGAACCGCACCATGACACTGACCCGTACTGCCGCAACTTTTGCACCGCCTGTGATGGAAGCACGGCGCTGGTTGGAGGGCGTGACATTTGCCAAGGACCGCCCGCTGATCAATGTCAGCCAGGCAGCCCCGGTTGACCCACCGCCGCAGCCATTGCGGCAAGCGATGGCGGATGCGGTCCTTACCCGTGACGACGCGCATCTTTATGGGCCGGTTCTGGGCAATGCAGACTTGCGCGCGGGTTTGAGCGCGCAAATCAATGCCCACTACGACGCTACAACCAGTGCCGCGCATGTTGCGATCACCTCGGGGTGCAACCAGGCCTTTGCCGCAACCATAGCGACCCTGTGCGATCAGGCCGACGAGGTCATTCTGCCGACGCCCTGGTACTTCAATCACAAAATGTGGTTGGACATGGCAGGTGTGCGCGCAGTCGCCTTGCCCGTCGGGGACGACATGTTGCCCAGCGCGGAACACGCCCGCGCCCTGATCACGGACCGCACCCGCGCCATTGCCCTTGTGTCACCGAACAATCCGGCAGGTGTCGAGTATCCGGCTGATCTGGTGCTGGCGTTCTACGACCTCGCGCGCACGCATGGGATTACATTGATCGTGGACGAGACGTATCGCGATTTCGACAGCCGCAGCGGTCCCCCGCATGCACTTTTTAAACAAGCGGGCTGGGCAGACACCTTTGTCCATCTTTATTCGTTCTCCAAAGCGTATCGGCTGACAGGGCACCGCGTTGGCGCAATGGTAGCCTCTGCCCCAAGGTTGGCCGAAGCGGAAAAATTCCTCGATACCGTCGCGATATGCCCCGGTCAGATTGGCCAGCATGCCGCACTCTGGGGGCTTGAGAACCTCGGGCAATGGGTGGCCGGGGAACGGGCTGAAATCCTGGCACGACGTCAGGCGATCACGGACGGTTTCGGTGTATTAGCGGGCCGGGGATGGAAGCTTCTGGGCCTTGGTGCCTACTTTGCTTACATGCAGCACCCGTACAAGATGTCCTCGGCCGATCTCGCGCCGCTTCTGGTGCGCGAGGCAGGCATTTTGTGCCTGCCGGGTACCATGTTCTGGCCTGAAGACGCACCCGAAGGGGCCACGCAACTGCGCATCGCCTTTGCCAATCTCGACGCGCGGGGTATCGCGGAACTCTATGCAAGGCTTGCCCTCGTCGATCTGTGAACCAAACCGCTCTTGCCCGCAGGCCAGCCCCCGGATAGACAGCGTGAAACGCGCAAAAAACCCCAAGTGAGGGCACGATGGCCAAGGGCAAGAACAACCTGTCGAAAACCGCAGTCTGGATCCTGATGGGCTTGCTTGTCCTCGGTCTGGGCGGCTTTGGGGCGACCAGCCTGACCGGCACAGTCAGGACCGTCGGACAGGTCGGCGACAAATATATTGACATTGACGATTACGCCCGCACGCTCAGCCAGGAAATTCAGGCGGTCAGCGCACAGACAGGCAGCCAGCTGAGTTTTGCGCAGGCGCAGGCCATGGGTCTTGACCGGGCCGTGCTGGCGCGCATCGTCCGGGCGCGCGCCCTGGATCACGAAACCGAGCAGATGGGTCTGAGCATCGGCGATGAGAACCTGCGCGACGAGATCCTTAATATTCCGGCTTTTCGGGGGGTCGACGGCGGCTTTGATCGTGATGCCTATGCTTTCGCACTGGAGCAGGCGGGCACCAGCGAAGCCGAGTTTGAAACCCAGCTGCGCGAAGAGGTGTCCCGCTCACTCCTGCAAGGGGCCATCATGTCCGGAACCCGCATGCCGGACACCTATGCCCGAACGCTGGTGTCCTTTCTGGGGGAGACCCGGGATTTCACCTGGACGCGCCTCGGGGTAAGCGATCTGGACGCGCCATTGCAGCCTGCGTCCGATGACACGATGCGCAGCTTTTACGAAGCCAACCTTGGCGACTATGAGTTGCCCGAAACCAAGCGGATCACCTACGCCGTTCTGCTGCCCGACGACCTGATCGATACGATTGAAGTGGATGAAGCAGATCTGCGGGCCGAATTTGATGCACGCACGGATCAATACAATCAGCCTGAACGTCGGCTGGTCGAACGTCTGGTATACCTCGACGAAGCAGAGGCCGAGCGCGCGGCCGCCCAGCTTGAGGTCGGTGGCACAACCTTCGAGGCCCTTGTGCAGGACCGCGGCCTTGCGCTCAGCGACATTGACCTTGGCGATGTCTCGCGTCTTGAACTGGACGCCGCGGGTGAGGCCGTGTTTGCGGCTCAGGTCGGCGATGTTGTTGGTCCCCTGCCCTCTTCCATTGGCCCGGCCCTGTTTCGGGTGAACGCGGTGCTGCCCGCGCAGACAACAACATTCGAAGACGCCCGCGAGGCGATCCGGGTGGACTTGGCCACGGACGCGGCACGCCGTCAGGTTGCCGTACTGGCCGAAGAATTTGACAACATGCTCGCCGGTGGTGCGACCCTTGAGGACCTGGATACCGAAACGGCTATGCGATTGGGATCGATCGATTGGTTCCCCGCGCTTGGCGATGGGATTGCTGCATATGACGATTTCCGCGACGCGGCGACGGCGCTGACTTTGGATGACTTCCCGCAGATGGTTACGCTTGCCGATGGTGGCATCTTTGCGATGCGCCTCGAAGAGATCCTGCCCCCGCGGCCTGCCCCCTTTGAAGAGGTCCGCCTGAATGTTGAGGCCAATTACGAGGCCGAGCAAACCGAAATCCAGTTGACCGCTCAGGCAGAGGCGATGTTGCCGGCCCTGCAAGCAGGCGAGAGCTTCTCAGACCAGGCGTTGGACGCCATGACCGAAACCGGTCTGGATCGCAGCGCCTTTGTGCAAGGCACCCCGCCCGCCTTCATGACGGAAGTTTTTGAAATGGAGGCGGGGGACGTCCGCATCATTCCAAGCTTTGGGTCGATCCTGATCGTGCGCCTTGATGGCATCACACCGATTGGCGACTCTGAGGACGCGCAGGCCGAAACAACCGCCCTCAGTGCCGAAATGGGTCAGGTCCTTGCGTCCGAGTTGTTCAACCTCTTTGGCGAAGATGTGGTGCTGCGCGCCGGGCCGCAAATCAACCAGCAGGCACTGGACGCGGTACATGTGAACTTTCCCTGATGGCACTCACCCCTGAATATGACGTTTTTGCCGCAGCCTATGCAGCGGGCCAAAACCAAATCGTCTATACCCGGCTGGCGGCGGATCTCGACACGCCCGTGTCGCTCATGCTCAAGCTTACGGGGGCCCAAAAGGACGCGTTTGTCCTGGAATCCGTTACCGGCGGCGAGGTGCGCGGACGCTATTCCATCATTGGCATGAAACCGGATCTGGTCTGGCGCTGTCATGGCGAAAGCTCTGCCATCAACCGGACCGCCCGCTATGACGCAGATGCATTCGTAGATGTTCAGGGCAACCCGCTGGATGTGCTGCGCGATCTGATCGCCGAAAGCCGGATTGACCTGCCCGATGATTTGCCACAGGCGGCGGCCGGGCTCTTTGGCTATCTTGGCTATGACACGGTGCGCCTGGTCGAACATCTGCCGGATGTGAACCCCGATCCTTTGGGATTGCCTGACGCGCTGATGTTGCGCCCCTCCGTCATTGCGGTTCTGGACGGTGTCAAAGGTGAAGTCACTGTTGTGTCTCCGGCCTGGATCAGCGACGGCCAATCGGCCCGCGCCGCCTATGCCCAGGCCGCGGAGCGGGTGATGGATGCGGTCCGTGATCTGGAACGGGCCATGCCATCGGAAACCCGCGATCTGGGTGATGCCGTCGCGTTGTCTGAACCGGTTTCGAATTTTACCAAATCCGCCTATCTGGCCGCGGTTGAGAAAGCCCGCGATTACATCAAGGCCGGTGACATCTTTCAGGTTGTCCCGTCGCAAAGATGGACAATGGAGTTCCCATACCCGCCCTTTGCACTTTACCGTTCGCTGCGCCGTACAAACCCGTCGCCTTTCATGTTCTACTTCAATTTCGGCGGCTTTCAGGTCATCGGGGCCAGCCCCGAAATCCTCGTCCGTGTCTTTGGCACCGAGGTGACGATCCGTCCGATCGCAGGCACACGCAAACGCGGTGCAACCCCGGAGGAAGACCGGGCCCTTGAAGCCGAATTGCTGGCGGATGAAAAGGAACTGGCCGAGCATCTGATGCTGCTGGATCTGGGCCGAAACGATGTGGGCCGTGTGGCCAAGATTGGCACCGTGCGCCCGACAGAGGAATTCATTGTCGAGCGGTATTCACACGTGATGCACATCGTCTCCAACGTGGTGGGCGAGTTGGCTGAAGGCAAGGACGCGCTGGAAGCATTCTTTGCCGGCATGCCTGCTGGTACGGTATCCGGTGCCCCAAAGGTCCGCGCGATGGAGATCATCGACGAGTTGGAACCGGAAAAACGTGGCGTCTATGGCGGCGGCGTCGGGTATTTCAGCGCAGGCGGTGACATGGACATGTGCATTGCCCTGCGCACGGCCGTGGTTCAGGATCAAAAGCTATACATTCAGGCAGGCGGCGGCGTTGTTTATGACAGCGACCCCGAAGCCGAGTTCATGGAAACGGTCCACAAGTCAGGCGCGATCCGACGCGCCGCCGAAGATGCCGCGCGCTTTGGCGGTGGAAACCGGTAATCTGCTGGCC
>CAYGQZ010000194.1:0-8306 GCA_964352055.1 uncultured Rhodobacterales bacterium | reverse complement strand
AGAGCCCACAGCAGACAACGATATTTAGTGCCGTGTGCTATAATCGTGTCTCCGCTACAATAGCCAAGAATACCATGAACAAATGCGCCTTCCGGACCCGCGTTAGTTGTCGGTTATCGTCGGCAGAATATGCCAAGAGCCCCCTTCGCTAATCGGGATTTCGTCGTCGACCAGCCCCTTGGCATCGTCATCGGTGGTCCGCCTCAAGACTGAAAGTAATGAACGCGAAAACTCCGTGCGCTAATGTTGGCCGAAAGATGTGACTTCCATCGCCTTCAACAGACAACGGTTTTCAAACCTGCGTCAACTTTGGATTGAAGATCGGCATCCGGTAACATGGTGCTCAAAGCGCGATGCATGTAGTCTTCCACATTGGGGTGCACGCGCCGCATTCTTTCGAAGACAGCGCGGGCTTCGCTTTTCCTTCCTTTTTCGACAAGGGCGGATATCTGAAACGCTTGTATCCAAAAAACATCGCGATGCTGCGAACCGTGAAGTGCTTCGTTGGAAGACGCATCGGTTGGATCGTACAACGCTGCCATACCGACTCGAATGGACTCAAATACTGAGCAGTCTGCGTTTTGCTTGTCTGCGCCGTCACTTGGCCCATGATCCAAGGCCGACAACGTTCGCAGCAATTTGCAATCATCGATTTGAGACCCAACCGGCTCCATGTTCTGGATACGAGAGAGGGCACGACCAATCAAATCCTGCCTGCATCCGGATACGCCAGCGTATCCGAGCGCCAGAGTGGCCCAAATACTTTCGGGTCTGTCTTCAATCAGCGCTTCTGCGGCGTCTTCGATAAACGAAATTTCCTTGATTTCCGGATCCGTTGAAAAACAGAAACTCGCACGTGACATGTCAATGGAAAGCGCTTTCGCGACGGAAGAAGACTGTGCGACCATGTTCACCGACGACAACGCCGCTGGAAGACGTTTGCGATCCTGCGTCGCCATGAAAGAAAATGCATCCGTCAATCGGGCAATTCTGGACTGCGGTAGCAGTTTGGAGACCTGATTTACAACGCGCCCACCTATCGGATCAAGCGCAAGCACAGCTACCGCTTTGGAAACACTTTCCACGATCATTCTGCGGTCTACGCCGTCAGGTCTTGGGCCCAGTCTGGTATTGCTGATAATCTGGCGCGAACGGGGATCAATAACCGAGAGATACGCGTTGCAGGCTTCTTCAGTCGCCATCACGCGCGTAACAAGCAAAACACAGGCACCTTGGCGTTCGGCTTGATCGGCAAGGGCATCGAGAGTCTTCCCTTCGACACAGGTGAAAGACAACAGACCGTCACTCAGAAACTCGGATTGAGAAATCAAGGTGAGCACTTCGCATTCGATTTCAAAGCCATATCCGCATGACAAATGATCGACGGCACAAAGTGTTCCCAGCGCCACGATCGGATCGCCCGCGTCAAATGACCCGTGCATTCGCAATCCTTGCATGGGCAGGGCATCCAAGACTGTCCGGTACCCCCCCTTTGGCACCGACAAACGCCGTGTCCTGATTTGTTTCAATCTGGAATAAAAACCATCCAATGCCGCTCTGAGCCTTTTGACCTCGATACGGACATGGGCGTCACATGATGGATCGTAGTTCAATCCCAAGCCCATGACATCCCGGGCAATATCTTTCTGGGAGACTTTGGCGACAGACTGATCACTCTTTTCAGCGATATACAAAAGCAGCGCTCTGAGCCTTTCAGACGCCTCAAACTCCGGACGCTGAATGATCCAGGACGCTTCAGCCAGGCACGGGCCGGACGCCACCGAAGTTGACAATGTCAGAACGTGGCCCTCCAATCCCGAAAATTCCCCCATAGTTAGGCCTCATACGCCAAACGTTACATGGCAAGCCTACGGCACTTTTTTGTGCACACCAAGTATAAGCTCATGGGAAATATGATTTTCCAAAGACAAAAACTCCGTTTTGACATACTTGAGTGGTCATCAGTTCGACCAAGTTTCAAAAGGTTAGCAACTTCATTAACCTCTTCGGCGTGCCTAGCCTTTGCGCATGTTTAATCTTGGGTTTCACCTGACTTCCTTGCCCCGCATTGCGTGCGTCCTGTTGGCGGGTCTTGCTGGCACGGCCCATGCGGACGACGCGCAACCACGTTTTGACTACGGCGAAATCTCGGGCGCTTTCGAACCACCCAGCACGCGGGACGGCTATCTGAGCTTTGGGGTGTTGGGGAGCGCTTACGACGACTACGCTGCCTGGAAGTCAGAGGTTTCCCAAGAAAACGGCGTGTCTTGGCTCATCGAAGATCGGATGATCCTGCAGTCGGGGCCCGGAAGCGATATTGCAGACAATGAACTCAATCTTATCGGGCGCTATGAGTTTGCCCGCGCTTCGCCTGCGTCATGGTCGATCAGCCTGTGGGGCCAGTTTGCGAACACTTTGGGCAACACAACACAGTCCGCCTTCCAAGATGAACTTGGGGTGCTCTCCCCACTCAATGGCGGCAACTCAGGGCCGGACAAATCCAACCAAATTCTTCAAATGCTGGCATTTGAGTACATAAACCCTGCTGAAACACTGCGGTTTCAAGTGGGCAAACTCGCAGTCAGGACTCTGATAAACCTGAACCGGTACGCGCATGGCGACAGCGACAGCTTCTTTACGCCCATGCTTGGGAATAATCCGGTTGTGCCATACACCGCGCTGCTCGGCCTTGGCGTATTCGGGCAGTATCGCGCAGACAACTGGTATCTGTCTGGGTTGGTGCGCGCGCCGGATGGCAATTTGGGTCTTTCGACGTCCGCCTGGCAAAACGGATCGCGCGAATACATCGTCGAAGCGGCGCTGACGCCAACCATTCCGGGCTTGGGGTATGGGGAATACCGACTGACCTTGTCACGCCTGATCGAAAATGGATCTCTGCCGCAGGTCGATACATTCTCTGTGAGCGCCGATCAGGATTTCGGCGACAGGTTGGGAGCTTTTTTTCGCTATGCGCACGCGGACGATACGTTTCGAGATTTCAGAAAACGGATCGCCGCAGGACTGATCGTAAAACGCCCGTTGGGATTTGAGTATGACCGTGCCGGGTTCGGAGCGTGGCATGGCACGCCCACCGACCAATCGCTCAGAAGCGAAACAGGGGTTGAGATCTACTACCGGGCTCAGGTTTCGCCCTTCCTGCAAATCACACCGGACATTCAGATCGTGTTTGATCCCGCAAATTCGACCCGATCCTCCGAGGTGATCTTGGGTCTTCGGCTCCGAGTTGAACTCTGAAAGGCAAACTTATGCAACGCACAGAAAGTCCCCGCTCCAGTCTGGTTGTCGTCACTGCGACCAGCCTCGCTTTGATATTTACCAGCGCCCCTCCGGTTTACGCTGATGTGCTCAAGGGCGCGGTTGTCGGTGCAGGCGTAGGCGCCTTGGTTGGCGGCAAAAAAGGGGCGCGAAACGGCGCCGTCGTCGGCGCCATCGCAGGCGGCGTCAAGCGCAGCAAAAAGAAGAAGAGGTAAGGCCGATGACCACTTATCAACTCAAAACACTGGCGACTGCTGGTCTTGCGACGCTTTTGTGTTCCCCAATCGCGGCGCAAGACAGACCGACAGAAGAAATCCTCAGCGAAGCCCAAGGGGTGCTGCATCTGACGTGCAATACCCTGTTTGAAACCTACGGGGAAAACGAAGACGCCATGCTGGATGTGATTGGACTGATGGTCGCGGTATCGCTCAACAACCGCGGTATCGATTTCACAAAGCTGGACCTGACACCGCAGGAGACCGACGAAATCCAAGCCGAATTTGCGGATCAGATCGGAGACATCTGTGCGAAAGACGCAGACGCTCTGATGGCTGGGATCGTGGATCACACGGTGGCGGAGCTCGTGACCTATTACTGAATGCTTTTCATTTCCACAGGAGATTCCAGATGAACCTTAAAACCCTGCTTGCGAGCGTGGCGATTGTCGGACTCGTTCCAACGTTCGCGCTGGCGCAAAACTTTGGTGCTGCCGATACGCCCGAAGAGATCGATATGATCGACGAAGGCGTTGAACCCGTCATCCGCCTCAACCCCGACGACCCCACCTTTGACATCTGGAAGAAAATTCGCGGTGACATTTCGGAAGGGCGCGAACCCGGCCCAATCAATGTTCAGCGTTTTGTAGGGGGCACGCCATGGGAAGGCATCCCGACGTTCTTTCACCTTCCGATCGCCTTGACGCCAGAAGACTTAAAGGCCGGACAAGTCGAAGTTGCCATATTCGGTGCCGAACTGATCGGGGACATGCGAGCACGCACCTTTGGGCCGCAGGAAATGCGCAACCCACATCGATCCGAAGTGTATCGCAACTGGGGGGCCTTTTCGATGCCCGAACTCGATACAGGTCTGACATGGGCACATGACTTAACCGTTGTTGATTATGGTGATGCGCCCACACACCCAATGAGCATCGATTTGTCGATCCCTGAAGTCCGCAAGTTCGTGGCAGAAGTGGCGGGTGTCGAACTGGAAAACGGCAAGCGCACGATTCCAATCATCATCGGCGGCGGACATGCGTTGATGTACCCGGACGCAATTGGCCTAACAGATGTCTACGGCAAGGGTAATCTTCAGATTATCCATTTTGATGCGCACGCAGATCAGGCGCCCGTTGGCTTTGGCTTCGCTGTGACACACGGCAACCCGGTGCGCAAACTTGTTGAAGGTGGGTATGTGAACGGCGAAGACATCATTCAGATTGGCCTGCGGGGTCCGAATTCCACTGATCTCAGTGGTGTGGCCTGGAACCGAACCAATGGCTTGCGCTATCATATGTTTGCCGAAATCGAGGTGCGCGGATGGCAAGCCGTTATGGATGACGTGATGGCCGAAGTTCATGCCAGCGGAAAGCCTACCTTCATTTCCTTCGATGCCGATGTCCTTGATCCAGCCTTTGCACCCGGGGTTTCCACACCTGAACCGGCTGGCCTCTATATGCGAGAAGCTATGCCGCTGATGCGCAGGCTCTGCGCTGAAAGCAATGTGGTGGGAGTTGAAATTGTGGAACTGCGGCCCGATAGCGATCCAGGCTACACTACAATGCTCAACGTCAAAAGCCTGTTGCGACAGTGTCTGAACGGCATGGCTGTGGCCAAAGCCGGTCTGGGAGAAAACTACTACAACCCGGACATCATCGACGACGGTAAGTAATCGGAATCGGAGCCGCGGCTTTGCGGCTCCGCCTGTCTCTATCTGGAGCCTGCAATGCACCGCATCTTGAGCTTTTTTCGCGAACCCATAGTCCTCTTCAGCCTCACAGCGGGAGCGGTGTTCGGGTTGCATGCGATAGCCGGTGGCCCAACTGGCAAAGCAGTTGAAATTCGTCCCGAAAGCATCGCCGGATCAATTGAAATGCGACAGGATTTGATCGGGCGGCAACTAACATCTGCTGAACGCGATGAAATTGTGGAGACTTTGGTGCGGCAGGAAATCCTCGTGCAAGAAGCCGCCGCTAGAGGGTTGCATCTGCACGACTCCAAAACGCGCGAGCGGCTCGTCACACAGATGTATTTTGTGATGACAGAAGACGCGCCCGCCCCCCGACCAGAGGACCTTACAGCCCTGTATGACGCAGACCCTGAGCGTTACATGTTCCCGAAATCCGTCAGCTTTGATCATGTGTTCTTTGAAACTGACCACACGGCCGCACAGACCTTAATGGATCAGATCAATGCCGGGGACGACGTCCCGCAGGATGCTGGAGACCGATTTTGGCTGGGCAACCGGTTGGAGTATTACGGCCCCGGACAGTTGGTAACGGTCTTGGGATGGGATTTCAGCGCGCAGATCCAGGAGCTTGAACCTGGCGAATGGGCAGGCCCAATCCGCTCTGGACGCGGCTGGCATATAGTTCGGTTGGATGCCTTCCACCCGCCAGAAATCCTGCCCCCAGATGAGTTAGATCGCAGATTGCGCGAGGACTGGACACAGGCCTACCGCGAACGCAGCTTCGAACGACGTCTGGATGAAATGCGCGCCTCCTATAAAATCGACCTGCCCTCAAGCGCCGAAATTCAGGCGACTAAACCTCGGTTGCAAACTGCACAAATGGCGTCAGCAGACGAGCACTCGGAATGATCAGATCTGCGCGATGGATTTGCCTGATCCTGACAGGTTTGATGCTGACAATTTCAACGCCAGTTGCCGCGCATGACCTCGGTCTTGCGCAGGTGACGGTGTCCTCGACTATGGACGGCGAAATCACATTGCGCTCAAAGCTTTCGGCGACGCTCAACGCGCAATCTCCTATTTTGCCGGACACCTGCAATGGGGTAACGACATCGCTGATCGCGCCGGACCCACTGAACCAATGGCTTGAGACCCGTATCCAGTGTCCGGTCAAAACCAGCGGTGCAATCCTCTTGCCATGGCAGGTTGACGGCGTTTTTCTGATTTCTCAGGCCGTTGGTTATGAGAGCAAAACGCGTTTCGTGCCTGCGGGTCCTGGAGGTGTTACTCTTGCAGTGGAGGATCTGACCTTTCAAGCCCGCGGCGTGCTGAGTATCGCCAGTCTCTATGTACAACTTGGTATCAAACATATTCTGATCGGCCTCGATCATCTGGCATTGCTGTTATGCCTTGCCTTGCTCGCGCGGGGGATGGTGTTGGTCCGACTGGTAACGGCATTCACAATCGGTCATTCCATCACGCTGTGCCTTGCTGCGCTTCAGTTTGTACAGGTGCCAGTCGCGCCTGTTGAAGTCTTGATCGTCTTGTCGGTGGCATACTTGGCAAGAGATGTCTGGCTAGGGCGGGCACTGGATCGCAACAGCACTGTTTTGATGGGCTGTATTGGCCTTTTGCACGGTTTGGGGTTTGCCAGCGTCTTGTCCGAAATCGGCCTGCCGAAATCTGATCTCCTATTGGCGCTGCTGAGTTTCAACATCGGAATTGAGATGGGCCAATTGGCCTTCCTGACCTTCGTCATCGTCCTTTCCATCCTATTCGGCCGCGTCGCTCCGAATTACCTGGTGAAACTTGCTCCTAATATGGCATCTTTTCTCACCGGGAGTTTGGCGATGTATTGGACATTCGAACGCATCGCAGGGTTTTATGTGTAAGCATCCAAGAGCACGCTCAATCAACGTCACGCTTTGTTGGGCACTACCAACGTTTGTGCAGCCTCTGGATCGTCGCACCACCTCCTGTTCCAAACCTGCCATTGCACTAATAATGTTAGCTAAATTGGGCCTCTTTGTTGTTTTTTTAGTCATTTTGAACCTGCATTTTTTTTCAAAATGACCCAAAGCCGTATGGAAGCTGATTGATGGATATTGTCACTATAACTGATATTTATGGGAAAGCGGGCGGGCCGGTGCTCAGCTACCTCGTCTTTGGCGCCGTGCTTTTGGTCGCCTTGCCAGCTGCCGTTCTGATTGGACATCACGCGGGCCGTTTGCACCGACTGAAAACAGTTGCCTTTGGTAGGGAGGTTGATTTGGAGGCCGGTCAAACGTCGCTTGGTGGAATCCTTGCCCTGTTAGGTCTTCTTCTCGCGTTCAGCTTTGGCAACGCTTTGAGCATTGCCCAGACCCGCAAAGCTACTGCAATAGAAGAGGCTGCCGCGCTCAGCACTGTTTTCGACCGAGCCGACTACCTTCCTGCGGCTGGTCGCACTGAGCTTAAGGCTGCAATTTTGGAGTACGCCAAAACGCGTGTGGTCCCGGTAGAAGGCGGAATGGACAGTTTAGAAGAAGTATTGAATTTTCTGGAAATCAGTCTCCAAGCACAGGCCAAGCTTTGGCCACTCGTGTTAAAAGTAACAGTTGACCCCATACCGCCTCCGATCAAGGTTTTTGTTGCCGAAGCCATGAACGATGCTTTGGATGCGCATTTGTTTCGGATGCAAGCCTTCTCAATCCCTGTTGCGAGTATCAGTCAAGTGACGTTGATAGCTGCGGCCCTCGCTGCGCTTTTCATGCTCGGGAACCGAGCTGGATTGGTTGGCCGTAACTTGACCTGGCGCGCTCTTGTTTTTGCAGGTTTCTTGTTTGTCGTAATGATGTTGATTGTCGATTTGCATCGTGGTGCGGAGGGGTTGATACGTTTCGATCAAACTGCACTGCTAACCGTGATATTTGAGATGGAAGCCAGCCTTTGATGGTATTCCTAAAGTATTGTTAGCGTTGCATTTGAGCATCTGCACGAAGCGTGAAACCCAAAGCTAGCACCGTGAGGCTCGTAGACATCGCTTATGTCTCTAAGGACCGCTTCGTCCGCTCTTTCCTAGTTCGCGACCCGCGCAGCGAAGGCCAGCTATAGCAAATTCGCGCCGAGGTCTGTGGGTCCGC
>CAYGQZ010000193.1:5966-8311 GCA_964352055.1 uncultured Rhodobacterales bacterium | reverse complement strand
GCCTCCAAGGCACAAGCTGAACAGCGCATCACGGAGGTCGAACTTGAAGTCTTGCGCCTGAGGACGCAACGACGTGAGGATGCCATCTCGGAACTGCGCGAAGTACAGGCACGTGAAACAGAGCTTACCGAACAACGCCTCGCTCTGCTCAATGAAATCGAAGAGATGGAAATCCGCTCGCCGGTGTCCGGTATCGTTTATGGCATGCGCGTGCGGACCATTCGCTCGGTGATACGGGCTGCGGACCCGCTTTTGTTCATTATCCCGCAAGATCGCCCCCTGGTGATCGCGGCCCAGGTCGCACCGATCCATATCGACGAAATTTCGGTCGGACAATCGGTCAATCTGCGGTTTTCGTCGCTGGATCAGCGGACCACGCCTGAATTGGTGGGTGAGGTCATACTGGTCTCCGCCGATGCCTTCGAAGATGAAAATCTGGGCACCAGCTATTACCGGGCCGAAATAATCTTGAATCCCGGTGAACTGGAAAAGCTTCCAGATGGTCAGATCCTGATCCCGGGGATGCCCGTCGAAACGTTCATCAAGACAGAGGATCGCTCTCCGATGGCCTACTTGATCAAGCCATGGGTTGACTATTTCAACCGCGCTTTCCGCGAGTCCTGATCAATGGCCTTTTCATGCCGGAGACCGCAGTTTAGCGTCTGCAACAGAACAGCCGAAAGGATCCTGACATGAGTATTGAAACCCGCCTCGCCGCGCTGGGCGTCACATTGCCCGACGCTCCGGCCCCGGCAGCCAATTATGTGCCTTTCGTGCAAGTCGGCGATGTTGTGTATGTCTCGGGCCAAATCTCCAGCGGGCCGGATGGGTTCATCACCGGCAAACTTGGTGACACAATGGATGTCGAGGCGGGCGCAGCCGCCGCCAAGACCTGTGCGATCAGCCTGCTTGCCCAGGTCAAAGCGGCCTGTGAGGGCGATATTGAGCGTTTGGTGCGGGTTGTGAAACTGACGGGATTTGTCAATTCGACCGCTGATTTCACGGACCAGCCCAAGGTCATCAATGGCGCGTCTGACTTTCTGGCCGAGGCACTTGGGGATGCAGGTCGACACAGTCGTTCTGCCGTGTCCGCTGCATCTTTACCGTTTGGAGTCGCGGTTGAGATCGAAGGCATTTTTCAGATCAAATGACGTCTGAGTTGGATCGTGCGTTTCTGCGTGTGCCGTTCGCGCATCGTGCCTTGCATGATGTGAGCGATGGACGTCCCGAGAACAGCCGCGCGGCGATCACTGCCGCGATCGACCATGGGTATGGGATCGAAATTGATCTGCAGCTGAGCGCTGATGATCAGGCGATGGTCTTTCACGACTACAAGCTGGCGCGACTGGCCAAGGCAACGGGTCCTGTCCGCGATTTGACTGCAGATGTCCTGACCCGGACGCCATTGCGCGGTGGCGATGAGGGGATCCCGACCTTGTCGGAAATTCTGGCGCTCGTGGCAGGGCAAGTACCGCTGCTGATCGAGATCAAGGATCAGGACGGCGCAATGGGCCCTGCTGTCGGCGTGCTCGAGGCGGCAACGGCAGCCGCGTTGCGCGGATACAAGGGGCCGGTAGGTTTGATGTCTTACAATCCACATTCTGTGGCACGCATGGCTGACCTCTGCCCGTATATTCCAAGGGGATTGGTTACGGAAAGTTTTCCGTATGAAAACTGGGATTTACCGACTGGTACCTGTGATCGCCTGAGGAGCATCCCTGACTATGAACGCGTTGGTGCCACGTTCATTACTCACGAGGTGGCTGATCTGGCGCGTTCGCGAGTCACGGATTTGAAAATGACGGGAGCCAAAGTGTTCTGCTGGACGGTCCGGTCCGCTCAGGTCGAGGCGGAAGCCCGCAAACTGGCGGATAATGTGACCTTTGAAGGCTATCTGGCCAAGATCCCCGGTTGATCCAGCCGCGCCGCGCCACACATTAAGCGGTCCACGATGAGGTAAGGTGCGTGTCCCAGCAAGAAATCGAAATTCGTGTCCTGCCCAGTCTGAGTGAGATTGACGCGGCCACTTGGGATGCGTGTGCTTGCCCGGAAGCTGCGGACGGGGCGCGGCCCGATGATCCCTTTACGACGCATCGGTTTTTGAAAGCCCTTGAGGACAGCAATTCGGTTGGCCCGGGGACCGGATGGCAGCCACAATATCTGCAGGCTTGTCTGGCTGGGCAAACCATCGGGGTCGCGCCGATGTATGCAAAGAGCCATAGCCAAGGCGAATACATCTTTGATCACAATTGGGCGCATGCGTTTCAGCGCGCCGGGGGGCGATACTATCCCAAACTGCAAATTGCAGTGCCGCACACGCCCGCGACCGGGCGTCGCTTTCTCAC
>CAYGQZ010000193.1:0-5866 GCA_964352055.1 uncultured Rhodobacterales bacterium | reverse complement strand
CGCAAGAACATCCGCAAGGAACGACTGCAGGCACAAGGTTTTGGGGGTAGGATTCACACGTATTCTGGCGATGATCTGCAGCCTGAGCACTGGGACGCGTTCTGGGAGTTCTATCAGGATACCGGGGCGCGCAAATGGGGCACGCCGTACCTCACGCGCCGCTTTTTCCGGATTGCGCAAGAGACGTTGCGCGACGACATGGCGCTGGTTCTGGCCGAGCGGAATGGGCGGTATGTGGCCGGTGCGCTGAACTTTATTGGCGCAAGCAGCCTTTATGGGCGATACTGGGGCTGTACCGAACATCACCCCTGTCTGCACTTTGAGTTGTGTTATTATCAGGCGATCGACATCGCGATTGCACAAGGTTTGAGCCGGGTTGAAGCCGGTGCGCAGGGCGAACACAAGCTGGCGCGGGGCTACTTGCCCACGCAGACACACAGCCTGCATTGGGTTGGTGATCCGGGTTTTGCCGATGCCATTGCCCGCTATCTGAAAGCCGAGCGCGATGCGGTAGAAGAGGAAATAGAAATTCTGACGGAGTATGGACCGTTCAAGCGGGTCCGGATAGAGGAGCAGGAATGACCGAGAAACTGAGCGACGAGACACGTGATACATTGCTTGCCCCGCTGCTGAGCAACGGGTGGTCGGTGGTTGAAGACCGCGATGCGATCCACAAGACCTACGTTTTTGACGATTTTGTCCACGCGTTTGGCTGGATGACACAAGCGGCGATCTGGGCCGAGAAGTGGAACCACCATCCTGAATGGTCCAATGTTTACAAAACCGTTGAGGTTACCCTGACGACCCATGACGTCGACGGGCTGAGCCCGCTGGATGTGAAGCTGGCCCGCAAGATGGATGGTTTGGCGGAGAGTTGACCGGGCCTGTGCGCGGTGCAAAATCGCTTCGGTCTGTGGATAGAACGGACTGATCCAAAGGAAAAAGGCTCCCGAAACCGGGAGCCTTTTGCGTCATTCTGATTTGGCGCTTACATCGAAGCGAGCAAGGCCTCGCCGCCGGACACGTCGCAGACGCCGGGGCTCTCTTCTTCCTGCAGCAAGGTCACGACACCGTCATCGACCAGCATCGCATAGCGTTTCGAACGTGCCAGCAGCCCGGCAGGCGGTGCAGAGAAGTCCATGCCGATGGCGGACGTGAATGCGCTTTCGGCGTCACCCAGCATTGTGATCCCGGCCGCAGCGGCCCCCGTGGCTTCGCCCCACGCTTTCATCACGAACGGGTCGTTGACCGACACGCAGATGATCTCGTCCACGCCTTTGGCATCGAACTGATCCTTGGTCCGGATAAAGCTGGGCACATGGGCCGAATGGCATGTGGGCGTGAACGCACCTGGTACGGCAAAGATGACGACTTTGCGTCCTTTGGTCTTGGCCGAGAGTTGGACCGCAGCCGGGCCGTCCGCGCCCAGTTCGACCAGAGTTGCGTCGGGGAGTGTATCGCCTTGGGTGATTGCCATGAGGTGGGCCTTTCTTGGAATTGCGTCAATCGCTCACTGCGATATAGGGTGCCGCGAGCCATTGGGCGAGAGAAAAGGGCAAAAACATGAAGCATGTCGTTGTGATCGGGGCAGGGCAAGCCGGATCGTCCTGCGTGGCCAAGCTGCGCAATGGCGGATTTGAGGGGCGTGTGACCCTGATCGGGTCCGAGCCGGTGCCCCCCTATCAACGCCCGCCGCTGTCCAAGGCCTATCTGATGGGGGATATGACGCTGGAGCGTTTGTATCTGAGGCCCGAAGCGTTTTACGAAGAGAATCAGATCGATCTGCGACTGGCAACCACGGTGACAGGCATCGATACGGAGGCCAGGACGGTTGCGATTGGCGCAGAAACCCTCGCTTACGATGAACTGGTCTTGGCGACGGGATCAGTGCCGCATCGCTTGCCCGAAGCCATTGGCGGCGACCTGAACGGGGTGTTTGTCGTGCGTGATCTGGCGGATGTGGATGCCATGGCCCCACGCTTTGACGCGGGTGCGCGTGTTCTGATCGTGGGGGGCGGGTATATCGGGCTGGAGGCCGCGTCCGTCGCGGCCAAGCTGGGCCTTGATGTGACGCTGGTCGAGATGGCGGATCGCATATTGCAGCGGGTGGCAGCCCCCGAAACCAGCGCTTACTTTCGCGATCTGCATGCCCGCCATGGCGTCGACATCCGCGAAGGTGTTGGCTTGAAACGCCTCACGGGTGACGGGGCTGTTGCTGCGGCGGAATTGTCAGATGGCAGCACGCTCGCGCTGGATTTTGTCATCGTAGGGGTTGGCATCGCGCCCGCCGTGGCTTTGGCCCAAAATGCAGGGATCGAGATCGACAATGGGATCAAGGCGGATGCCATGGGTCGTACTTCGGTGCCGCATGTCTGGGCTGCCGGCGATTGCGCATCGTTCCCTTATCGCGGCGGTCGGATCCGCCTTGAAAGTGTCCCAAATGCGATCGAGCAGGCGGAATGCGTTGCCGAAAACATCATGGGGGCGGCCAAGGACTATGTTGCCAAACCCTGGTTCTGGTCAGACCAGTATGATGTGAAATTGCAGATTGCCGGACTGAATACGGGCTATGACCGGGTCGTGACCCGCGTTGGCGGTGCGAGCAGATCGTTCTGGTACTATCGGGGCGAAGCCCTTCTGGCGGTTGATGCAGCCAATGACCCGCGCGCCTACATGGTTGGCAAACGGTTGATCGAGGCCGGAAAAACCGCAGATCCGGATATCGTCGCTGATCCAGCAACGGACCTGAAAGTGCTGCTGCGGTGAGGATCATCGCCGGACGCTGGCGGGGCACACGGTTGGCTACCGTGGGCAAGGGCGATCCGGGCGCACATTTACGCCCAACACCGGACAGGGTGCGGGAAAGCCTGTTTTCGATCCTGACCCATATGGGGGTCCTCGACGGCGCCCGGGTGCTGGATCTGTTTGCAGGCACAGGCGCGCTGGGGCTTGAGGCGCTGTCGCGCGGGGCTTCAACCGCGGTCTTTGTCGAAAACGGACGGGTGGCACAGCGGTTGCTCAGCGAGAATATCAAACGTCTTGACGCGGCGGATCACGTCCGGGTGATCCGATCCGACGCCGCGCGTCTGGGCGACCTGGGGCAGGACCTGTTTGATCTTGTGTTCCTCGATCCGCCCTATGGCAAATCGCTGGGGCGCTCTGCGGTTGAGGCTGCAAGTGCACAGATGGCGCCCGGCGCCATCGTGGTCTGGGAAGAAAACGATTTTCAGGCAGCCCCGCAAGGCTTCGCGGTTTGGGATCAACGCCGATTTGGCGAGGCACACATCACCATAATGGAACGGGATGGCCCCAAGAACGAGCAACCCTGACCGAGTTTCTAGCGGTTGACGGTATCCCCGTAAGGCGGGCGTGTCGCCCGCCCGCGCTAGCCGTAGGTCGGGTGGAACTTGCCAGCCGGAGACAGCGTGAAAATTTCCACGCCGTTGTCCGTCACGCCTACGGAATGCTCAAACTGTGCCGACAGGGATTTGTCGCGGGTTACAGCCGTCCAGTCATCCGCCAGCGTCTTTGTCTCGGGACGCCCAAGGTTCACCATCGGTTCAATGGTAAAGAACATGCCAGGCTCCAGCACCGCGCCCGTGCCCGGACGTCCGTAATGCAACACATTGGGTGGCGCATGGAAAACCCGGCCCAAACCGTGCCCGCAGAAGTCGCGTACAACCGACATACGGTGACTCTCGACAAAGGTCTGTATTGCATGGCCAATATCACCGAAGGTGTTGCCGGGTTTCACGGCCTCGATCCCCAACATCAATGCGTCATGGGTAATCTCGATCAGGCGCTCGGCTTTGCGGGGCAGTTTGCCCGCGACATACATCCGGCTCGTGTCGCCAAACCATCCATCGACAATCACGGTCACATCGATGTTCAGGATGTCCCCATCCTTGAGCGTCTTGTCCCCGGGGATGCCATGGCACACCACGTGGTTGACGCTGATGCAACTGGCGTGCTTGTACCCTTTGTAGCCGATCGTTGCCGATTTCGCGCCCGCCTCATCGACCATATTGGTGATGATGCGATCAATCTCGCCGGTGGTCTGGCCTACAAAAACATGGGCCACCATTGCGTCCAGAATTTCGGCCGCCAGCCGTCCTGCCGCATGCATGCCGGCAAAGTCTGCGTCACTGTAAAGGCGTATGCCGTCCTTGGTCAGACGGCCGCGGGTCTCGTGGTTCACTGCCTGCTCCATCAGCAATTCTGGCTCCGTTTTACTGCACTGCGGCGAAAAGGGCTAGGGGGGTGTCAAATGGCAACGGTGAGCGGTGCATTCACGTCGATGCCGCTTGGCGTAATATGGGTACCATAGCACAAAGTTTCCACCCCTGCACGAAACGCGTGCGCATAGGCGTCGGCGTATGCCGGGTCGATGTCCGCGGCGAGGGCGAACCGCGTGCAATCCGTGCGCTGCACCAGATAGAGCATCACGGCCCTGTGCCCGCTTTGCACTACGCGGGCCAATTCATCGAGATGTTTGGCACCGCGTGCCGTCACGCTGTCGGGAAATTCGGCCAGTCCGGGTTGCCGCGACAGGGTAACCGATTTCACCTCGACATAGGCATCCGGCAGGCCATCGCCACGCAGCAAGAAGTCGATTCGGCTGTTTTGGCCGTATTTCTGTTCGGGCCGGACTTCGGTGTAGGCGGAAAGCGGGGCAATCTGTCCCACCTTCAAAGCTGCATGCAACGCCCTGTTCGGCACGCTTGTGTCAACGCCGGTAAAGTGTCGATCCGCATGTTCGACCAGACGCCAGCCGAATTTCAGCTTCTTCTTGGGGTCATCGTTTGGTTCCAGCCAGATCCGCTGGCCCGGTTCCGCCAGACCCATCATCGAACCGGGGTTTGCACAGTGTGCCGTAACCTCGCGCCCGTCCTCCAACCGGCAGTCGGCCAGAAAACGTTTGTAGCGTCGGATCAGGGTCGCTGGGACAAGTTCGGTTTGAAAGCGCATGGGCCCCGGCCTATACCCAGAGGCGGTGCTGCTCAAGGAGATCCGAGAATGCCAAACCCCACTGCCGCGATGCTGGTCATAGGTGACGAAATCCTGTCGGGCCGGACCCGAGACGCCAATATGCACTATCTGGCGGGGCAACTTACGGAACAGGGCATCAATCTGAGCGAGGTCCGCGTGGTCAGCGATGACCGCAATGCCATTATCGCCGCCGTCAAGGCCCTGTCGCAGGCTTACGATACCGTGTTCACCTCTGGCGGTATTGGTCCCACCCACGATGATATCACCGCCGATTGTATTGCAGCCGCCTTTGACGCGCATATCGACGTGCGCGAAGATGCGCGCGCGTTACTGGCCGAGCATTACGCAAACACAGGCCGCGCGTTGAATGAGGCGCGGCTGCGCATGGCGCGTATCCCCGATGGGGCGACCCTGATCGAGAACCCGGTCTCGATCGCGCCCGGCTTTACGCTGGGCAATGTGCATGTGATGGCGGGGGTGCCGTCCGTCTTCAAGGCGATGGTTGCCACGATCCTGCCCACATTGACGGGCGGCGCGCCCTTGCTGTCGCGAACCTTGCGGATTGATCAGGGCGAAGGCGACATCGCCGCTCCGCTTGGTGCGCTGGCGGCATCGTTTTCCAATCTCAGCTTTGGCTCTTATCCGTTTCAGCAGGATGGCCGCTATGGCTCCAACGTGGTGATCCGGGGCACGGATGCCACCGAGGTCGATACCGCATTTGCGGCCCTTGAGGCGCAGTTTTCGGCATGACGACACCGGCAGCCCTTTACGCTGCGATTGACGGGACATGGCCCGCTGCAAGGATCCAGACCCTCGGGCCATGGATGCTCCGCGATGGGCAGGGCGGTGGCAAACGGGTCAGTGCTGCCACGGCCAT
>CAYGQZ010000192.1:0-8356 GCA_964352055.1 uncultured Rhodobacterales bacterium | reverse complement strand
CTATCGCTGCCCGCCCGGACCATACGAGCGCGTTTCCATGGTCGCCCACTACCTCAAGGCCAACAACCCGACGGCCAAGATCATCGTGGCCGACCCCAAAGAGAAATTTTCGAAAATGGCGCTGTTCCAAGAGGGCTGGAACAAGCACTATGCTGGCATGGTCGACTGGATCGGTTCGGACTTCGGAGGCGGCAACGTTTTGGTCGATCCGGGGGCGATGACCGTGACGATCGACGGTGAAGTGACCAAGGCCGATGTCTGCAACGTGATCCCGGCTATGAAAGCGGGCCGCATTGCCGAAATCGCAGGCGTGACGGATGGCAACTGGGCCCCGGTGAACGCGGTCGACATGTCGACCAAAGCCGACCCGGATATCTATGTGCTGGGTGACGCGAGCCAACAGGGCGACATGCCGAAATCCGGCTTCTCGGCCAACAGCCAGGCCAAGGTCTGCGCCAACGCGGTGCGCGGCGCGCTGACCGGCTCCAAAGTGTTCCCGGCCAAGTTCTCCAATACCTGTTGGTCGCTGATCGACACCAATGATGGCGTCAAGGTCGGCGCTACCTATGAGGCGACAGACGAAAAGATCGCCAAGGTCGATGGGTTCATCTCTGCAACAGGCGAAACCTCGGATGTGCGCAAAGCCACCTACGAGGAATCCGAAGGCTGGTACACAGGCATCACCGCCGACATGTTCGGCGCATCTGTCTGAGATCGCGGCGGGGCCTTGATATGTCTCAAGGCCCCGCCCGAACAGGTATGCAACTTTAGCGACATGATCAGGAGGATATAATGAAACACACCATTCTTGCCATCACGCTGGGCCTTGCCAGCGCTGCCCATGCCGAAACCGCAATCACAGTGCCCTTCGACGGCAGTTTCGACGACGCCGCCTTTGCCTTGGAAAGCGCCATTGTCGGCAAGGGCCTTGTCATCGATTATGTCAGCCACACGGGCGAAATGTTGAACCGTACTGGAGCGGATGTGGGCAGCACTGTGGAACTGTTCAAGGAGGCGGATATTTTCATCTTCTGCTCGGCCGTTGTGTCGCGCGAGGTGATGGAAGCGAATCCGATGAACATCGCGCATTGCCCCTATGGCATTTTCGTCGCCCAGAACGCAGACGGCGTGATGATCGGATACCGCGCATACCCGGCAGGCGAGATGCAGAAGGTGCAGGCGCTGCTGGCCGACATCGTTGCGGATGCTGTGGAGAACTGATGAACTACACCGATTTTTTCCGCTCTGAACTGGACGCGTTGCGTGACAGTGGCAATTATCGCGACTTCGCCGAGCTTGAACGTCATCGCGGGGCCTTCCCGTCGGCCACCTGCCACAACGGGCCAGGCGAGGTGACGATCTGGTGCTCGAACGATTATCTGGGCATGGGCCAGCACCCCGCCGTGGTGGATGCCATGCACAACGCTTTGGACCGCACTGGGGCCGGGGCGGGTGGCACGCGCAACATCTCGGGCACTACCCATGACCACGTGTTGCTTGAGGCTGAACTGGCCGATCTGCACCGGAAAGAGGCGGCCCTGCTGTTCACTTCCGGCTATGTGTCGAACTGGGCGGCGTTGGGCACATTGGCCGCGCGTATTCCAGGCTGCATCGTGTTGTCGGATGCATTGAACCACGCCTCGATGATCGAAGGCATTCGCCACAGCCGTGCGCAAAAGGTGATCTGGAAGCACAACGACATGGCCGATCTTGAGGCGAAGCTGGCTGCGTTGCCCGCCAATGCGCCCAAGCTGATCGCGTTCGAAAGCGTCTATTCCATGGACGGTGATATCGCGCCGATTGCCGAGATTTGCGATCTGGCCGACCGCTACAACGCCATGACCTATCTGGACGAGGTGCATGCCGTGGGTCTTTATGGCCCGCGCGGCGGCGGCATCGCCGAACGTGAGGGGCTGATGGGCCGCCTGACGGTGATCGAGGGGACGCTGGGCAAAGCCTTCGGCGTCATGGGTGGCTACATCGCCGCATCGACCGAGTTGTGCGACTTCGTGCGCTCCTTTGCCAGCGGTTTCATCTTTACTACCGCCTTGCCGCCCGCCGTTGCCGCAGGCGCTACGGCGTCGATCCGGCATTTAAAGCAAAGCCCGGTTGAGCGTGACGCCCAACAGGCGCGGGTGGCGCAGGTCCGTGAACGGCTCGACCAGATCGGCCTGCCGCATATCGACAACCCCAGCCATATCATCCCGGTGATGGTGGGCGAACCGCTCAAGTGCAAATTCATCTCTGACACGCTGCTACGCGACCACGGCATCTACATCCAGCCGATCAACTATCCGACGGTGCCCAAGGGGACAGAGCGGCTGCGCATCACGCCATCGCCCGTACACTCGGCGGCCGATGTAGAAACGCTGGTGACCGCGCTGGAACAGTTGTGGACGCAATGCCAATTGGCGCGATGTCCACTTGCGGCGCAATAGGCCTTCGGCCTCAGGCCGAGTGGGTCAGTTGCGGGCGTGACGACATCCAGCGATGGGTGAGCATCGCGCCCAGCCACATGCAGAACACCGCGACCCATGCGGTCAACGCCATGATCGACCCGCCCGCCATGCCCGCACCGACGGCGCAGCCACCTGCGAGCATGCTGCCGAACCCCATGAGACCACCACCGACCAGATACCGCTCCATCGGGGTGTCGGCGTCGAACCGCTGCACGCGCGCCTCGCCCTTGATGAGCGCCGCGACAAGGGCGCCGATGAAAACACCCGGCACAAGGCCAAGGCCAAAGCTGGGGACCACGTCCGGGGCTGTGACCAGTGCCATGAGCGTGTCCGTGGACGGACCGGTAAAGGTTACGGATTGCACGGCGATCACCTCGAAGGACACTTGGGCAATGGCGTAGGTGACAACCCAGCCGACGAAAACGGCAACACCCACAAGGGTCGCGGCAGCGAGTTCGCAAAGGGGCACTCGGTGGATGCGGCCAAAGATGAGCGACCCGACCAAGGCCAGTGTCGCAAAGCCGGTCAGCAGCGGCAGGCCCATGCCCATCAGTGCCGTGACGCTGCGCGCGGACCCGCCGGGAACGATCCACAACAGGGCAAGGGCCTCGCGGACAGGCGACAGAACGCCGCTGAGCGCGGCCTGTGCGACGATGGTCACGACAAGGCCGGTCACGATGGCGCGCAGGTTCCCGGTGGCCGACAAGACCAGCAGGCGGCTGACGCAGCCACGTGCCAGGATCATGCCTGCCCCGAACATCAACCCGCCGATGATTGCGCCCGAAAGACTGCCCGTGGCGGCCAGTTGCCGCGCGTCGCTGGTGTCCAGCACGCCGGTGAGGATCGTGGCCTGCACCGTAGCGAGAGCGGTAAAGAACGCCACCAGCCAGATGGCAAGGCGGGGGCCGGGCCGACCCTCGCTTACTTCGACCGCAGCGGCGCGCAGGCAGAACTTGGAATGCAGGGCGGCGGCTCCGAACAGCAAACCTACCGCCATGCCGGCCGCGCACATCACCGCCGGATCACCGAACCGGTCTATCAGGGTTTCAAGCACGGCGCGCTCCTGTATTCGTCGTTCTTCGCACCATGTGCCAGCTCCGAACGACCCGCGCTTTGAGCCAGCGCAAAATTGGCGCAGTCATTCAAATTCCATCTGTTCGTAGACACGGCCTGCGTTCCTGGTCGCCAGCTCTTCGAATGTGTCGAGATGGGCATAGGGCGACTGATCGACATAGTAGGCGTCGGCCAGACCTCCGCCCGCGTCCAGATGCGCGCCGATCTGCTGGCGCAGGTAGACTAGGTAGTCACGGGTGTAGCGGCGCACCTGTTCCACGTTGGTGGGATGACCATGGCCGGGGATGACATAGGTGGCGTTCAGGGCCTCGAAACAGCACTCCCACGTGTCGATCCAGTCCGCGGTCATCGTGTCCGCAAAGATCGGCAGCATCCGTTCATGAAAGGCCATATCGCCTGCGATCACAAGGCCTTGGTTGGGCAGCCAGACCTGCGTATCGCCAGGACCATGGGCGGGGCCAAGGTGCAGCACCTCGATGCGGAATTCACCCATTTCGATGACTTCGCGGTCCTCGAAGGTGCGCGTGGGCGGCGCGACAAAGGTGCCCTCGGCCTTGTCGCGGTTATAGCCTTTCATGCCCTCAAGGATACGATGCCCATTCTCTTCGATCTCATGCGCAGCATCGACGTGGGCCAGGATCGGCACACCCTGTTCGGCCCAATAGGAATTGCCCAGCATCGCGTGGCCTTGGGCGTTTTCGTCGATGACGAGTTTCACGGGTTGGTCGGTGATCACCCTGATCTCATCATGCAGCGCCTTGGCCAGCAAATAGGCGGCACCGCCGTTGATCACAACAACACCGTCGCCGGTCACGATGAAGCTGAGGTTGTTGTTATGCCCACTGTTTTCATAGGTCGGTGGGGCGGTGGCTCCGATGGCCGACCAGACATGCGGGATCACCTCGACCGGTTTGGAGTACAGGATCGAGCCGGGGTACTGATCGGCGATGTCTTCGCTGGCGATGGCCGGGCCTGCGATAACCGCGAGTGCGGCAACAAGGCGCCTCACGCTGCTCCCGGCACGAAAAAGTACCCCTCCGCATCACGGTCCACGCGCCCCATCCCCCCTTGCGGAAGGTGAAATCCCACAACCTGCATCTGCTCGGCCATAATCCGGTCAAACAGCATATGCCGTGTGGTGGCGGCCATATTCCCGTCCTGATCCGACCCACTGATCCAATCGGGCTTGCGAAACGCCACATGGTGGTTGCCAATCGCATCACCCAGCACCAGCGCGCTTTCGGATCCGCCACGCAGCTGAAAACTCATATGCCCCGGCGTGTGCCCGTGCGTGGCCATTGCGGCGATGCCCGGCAGGATCTCTTCGCCATCATCGAACAGCACCACGCTATCTTCGATCACCTCCATCCGCCGCTTGGCCCCCACTGCGAACGCCGCCCGTGCATCGCCGATGCTGTTTACAGTTTCCGGATGCCACCAGTAATCCCATTCCGCACGCCCCATCATATATGTGGCGTCGGCAAAAATGAGTTCGTCAAAATCATCCAGCAAGCCCCAGATGTGATCCGGGTGGGCATGGGTGAACAAGACATGGGTGATGTCTTCGGGGGCCAGTCCAGCCGCTTCCAGACTGTTGATCACCGCACCCGCAGTGGGCATGAAATCTGGCCCCGACCCTACATCAAACAGCACGTTTCGCGAGCCGTCCTGGTACAGCGCAAGATTGCATTCCGGCTCAAGGCGGTCGTGCTGGATACCGTATTCGGCCAGAATGGGCGTTAACGCGTCTTGCGGCATCGGCTCAAAGATGAAACTGCCCGGCAGGGTTAAGGTGCCATCGCTTACCGTTGTCAGCGTCGCCTGGCCCAACGTTGTTTGCGACATGGCCGGAGCGGCCGACATGAGCGCCGCCGTATACGCTCCGCACTGGGCCAGAAATGTGCGTCTATCGAGATCCATCGCGACATACCTCCAAGATAAATTCTCACATTTGAATGTGTACCAACGTGGTGGAGAAAGCAAGGCTGCGCGCCGTTTCGGGCGGAAGTTGTACGCAACAGGAGCTGTTAAGTCCGTAGGCATTTCCAACTCAACCAAAGGGCACTTCGTCAAGTGCCGCCAACGCAGCAAGAAGGATGCCAATGAGTCCAAATCGATCGATTATGCGAAAAGACTGAGGTCGCCGCTTCAGATTGGAGATTACCCATTTGTTGCAGTCGACGCAGTTGGGCCCCGCGTCGTCCGGTGGAGGTCCAGTCGGACCGTGTATGCCCCATTTGTCCAGGGTTCACTTAAAGAAAATCCTTCTATCAGAGTCACCGTCAGGTTGATTTGCTGAATCATTGATGATCGTGGCTCAGAATGCCTATCGGTCAAGTATTTCGAACTTCGGGCAGCATCACATCCGTCCCAAGATTCGCGAACTGTCTTCACCATTCTCGCCGCGCACTGCACTAATGTCTCGTTTTGACGCCGCAAGGCAGCGATCGAACCAACCGATAGATTTTGTTGAAAAAGTCGTTGGTTTTGGCGTTGAGCGTTGAGGTAATGTGCTGATTTTGTTGGACGACCGGTGTCTGGTCTTGTTCTTAGCCGGAGGCGGGCATCAGCGGCTTGCGTTTTGCCAGTTTCCGGAGGTCTTGTGCGGTGGCAGCGACTGTAAATTCATCTTGGACGCCGCATGGGCCTCGCAGTCGTAGCCTGCCCAAGCCGAGGATGCGTTTGAGGTGTGCGAACAGCATCTCGACCTGCTTTCGGCGCTTCTGGGCCGTCGGGTTGTATGCGGAAGCAACGCAGTACCGCGCGAAGTCCCTAACAATTTCGTATTCCTCGCGGCGGATACGACGGGTGTCTGTGTTGATGCAGCATTTGGCTTTTGACGGGCAGTTCTGGCAATCGGATTTGAGAGCGCCGTAGTTCTTGGCTTTCAAGCCTGGAGCATTTCGGGCGGGGTCCGAGTAGTTCCGCCGGGTATGACGAAGCGCTTTGCCTTCTGGGCAGATGTACTGGTCATTGTCATCGTCCCAGGTGAAGTCGGATCGTGACCAAGTGCCATCCTTGCGCTTTGAATGGTCAACGACAGAGATGATCGGCGTGTGCAGTGAACTTGGGCTTCACTTTACTGGCTGCGCCGAAGGCCTCGTCGTCCAGAACGTCGAGATATTCGCGTAGGCATTCGGAACTCTCCTATGGTCCGCGATCCGGTTTTCGGGGCCATGTTGCACGCTTACTGCACACGAATTGGGACAGTCTAGCCCCCAGAGAGTAAAGACGTGCGAACGGCGGTGATTGGGTGCGTCTGTGATTGAGACCACCTACCCTACGATCAAACAAGGTGACGTCATAGCCCCGGTCCATCAGGCTGGACGCAGTTGTAACGCCGGTGATCCCGGCGCCGATTACAGCAATTCTGGTCATGGTATCCTCCGGCGACCCAGGTTCCGTCCTGTCGGATGACAGGTCCAATCCCCTCTGTCGCGAGATGCGGAGGCTCCGCAGCGTGCTTCAGATCGCCGCGCTCGTCACAGTCCTTTTGCCTGAGAGGTTCCGGGGGGGGTGCTCCTTCGGCGCCGACTGGGTCGGCCTCTCCTGTGACAGCTTGGTAGGCTGTAACACCACTAGATCGCATATATTCTCATGTCACGACTATTTTAGTGTGAGCCTTTATTGGTCTCTTCAGCCAATGCGGTTTGATAGTCTTCCGAGGTCACCCATGCGCCCAAACGTGCGAGAATATCATTGAAGGCCCGCAAATCTTGTGCGGACAGGGGATCCGTCAGGGTGACCTCTAATCGATCTGACAAGCGGCGGGCCACCTGCCGAACCTCTTTCCCCTTCGACGTTGTAGAGAGCAGGAAGACGCGCGCGTCTTCAGTAGAGTTTTTCCGCTCAATCAATCCAGAAGCGATCAAATTTTGAATGATCCTCGAGGTCAAACTCCTATCAAAACCAGTTACTTTCGAGATTTCCGCGAATGTCGTACCGGGTGTGTCGTCAATCAATCGCAAGACACGCAGGTCCCGAATGCGACATCCCGTCTCGCTCAGGAAAATCTCGTCATTGGCTTGGATCGCCTCCTGCGCGACGATGTTCAGCCGGTAAGTCAGGCGTTCATTTTTGAATGTCTTGTCGCTCTGCACGATACACTGCCCCTGTCTTCGATACCGGCAAGGTATCATCTCTTAACCTGCCTTCCACACAAAATAGTCTTAACAAGAAACTATCTTGCATGACAAGTATCGCCGCGCAACATTCTCATATTGCGACTAACCGGAGATCTAAGAAGATGTTCACCACCTGGTACGAGACACAAAGCAGAACATCGCAGAACTGGCTGCAGACCGCACCGCCATCCCGAGACCGGCTTCGAAGAAGCGCGTACAGCTGCCTTTGTCGCTGATTGTTTGAGCGAATTGGGTTACTCGGTTGTGACGGGCGTCGTTGGTACACTGCATGGTCAGGACGCGTCACCAGACGCGCCCGGTCGCTGTATTGCCTTCCGCGCAGAGTTCGACGGGCTGCCGATGCAGGAAAAGGCCAAGGTAGACTACGCCTCCGAAGACACCAGCCGATTTCATGGCTGTGGGCATGACGGACACATGGTCACCGCGCTGACGGCCGTTGCCTACCTCGCAGAGCATCGGCAATTCGACGGGACTGTCCGCTTCATCTTTCAGCCTGCCGAGGAACTCTTGACCGATGCCCGCGCCATGATCGCTGATGGTCTCTTCGATCGTTTCTGGGCAAAGGTTACTTCGGACGATTTGCGGATCATGTTCACGTCGATGCTGGTGGCATCCTCAAAGCTGCGCCATGAGCTGGCACCAGTCTTCTTGCGCCGAGCAATAGAGCGTCAGCTTGTC
>CAYGQZ010000191.1:3111-8403 GCA_964352055.1 uncultured Rhodobacterales bacterium | reverse complement strand
TTCGAGAAATTTCCGGGCGCCGAGGCCACGCTGACGACGGCGATGAAATCCGTGGGCGAGGCGATGGCCGTCGGGCGCACCTTCCACGAGTCGCTGCAAAAGGCACTGGCGTCCATGGAAACGGGCCTCACCGGCCTCGACGACATCGACATTCCCGGCGCACCCGACAAGGCCGCCGTGATCAAGGCGATCTCGGGGCAAACGCCCGACCGTTTGCGCCTGATTGCACAGGCCATGCGTCACGGCTTGTCCGATGATGAAATTCACGGCGTGACGATGTTTGATCCCTGGTTCCTCGCAAGGATCCGCGAAATCGTCGAGTGCGAGGCGCAGGTGCGCCAGAACGGCCTGCCCGACACCGCAGAGGGTCTGCGGATGCTCAAGATGATGGGCTTTTCCGACGCCCGCCTCGCCAACCTGACCGGGGTCGAGGAAAGTGACGTGCGCCATACACGTTTGGATCTGGGCGTGACAGCCGTCTTCAAACGGATCGACACCTGTGCCGCCGAGTTCGAGGCGCAAACGCCCTACATGTATTCCACCTATGAACACCCCGTCTTTGGCGAAGCGGAATGCGAAGCGCGGCCCAGCAACCGCAAGAAGGTGGTGATCCTTGGCGGTGGTCCCAACCGGATCGGTCAGGGGATCGAGTTCGACTACTGCTGCTGCCATGCCTGCTACGCACTGACCGATGCGGGCTATGAGACGATCATGATCAACTGCAACCCGGAAACGGTGAGCACCGATTATGACACGTCCGACCGGCTCTATTTTGAGCCGCTGACTTTTGAGCATGTGATGGAAATCATGCGGGTCGAACTGGACAATGGAACACTGCACGGCGTGATCGTTCAGTTTGGCGGTCAGACCCCGCTCAAGATCGCGCAAGCGCTGCAGGATGCGGGCATTCCGATCCTTGGCACCACGCCAGACGCCATCGACCTGGCCGAAGATCGCGAACGGTTCCAGCAACTGGTGCAAAACATCGGACTCAAGCAACCCAAGAATGGCATCGCTTCCACCGACGCCCAAGCACTGGCAATCGCCGAGGACATCGGCTTTCCGCTTGTGATCCGGCCCTCTTACGTTCTGGGCGGACGCGCGATGGAGATCGTGCGCGACATGACACAACTGCAACGCTACATCAGCGA
Source organism: uncultured Rhodobacterales bacterium (assembly GCA_964352055.1). GTDB lineage: Bacteria > Pseudomonadota > Alphaproteobacteria > Rhodobacterales > Rhodobacteraceae > Tateyamaria. Next base: position 7,252 of record CAYGQZ010000191.1, on the reverse strand, counting down.
CGCCGTGGTCGTGTCGGGGGACAGCCCCGTGCTGCTCGACAGCTATCTCGCGGGTGCGGTGGAGCTTGACGTCGATGCGCTTTGTGACGGCACCGATGTGCATGTGGCGGGCATCATGCAGCATATCGAAGAGGCCGGCGTGCACTCGGGCGACAGCGCCTGTTCGCTGCCGCCCTATTCCCTCAGCAAAGACATCATCGCCCAGATCGAAGAGCAGACGCACGCTCTGGCCCGCGCGCTGAACGTCGTGGGGTTGATGAATGTCCAGTTCGCGGTTCAAAATGACGAGATCTTCCTGATCGAGGTGAATCCGCGCGCCTCGCGAACTGTTCCCTTTGTTGCCAAATCCACCGACAGTGCCATCGCATCCATCGCCGCGCGGATCATGGCAGGCGAGCCTTTGTCCAATTTCCCCCAGCGCGCGCCCTATGATGCCGATGCAAGCTATGACAGCACGCTGCCATTGGCCGATCCGATGACGCTGGCGGACCCGAACATGCCATGGTTCTCGGTCAAGGAGGCTGTCTTGCCCTTTGCCCGCTTCCCCGGCGTTGACACGCTACTTGGTCCGGAAATGCGGTCTACCGGCGAAGTCATGGGATGGGACCGTACTTTTGCACGCGCCTTCCTCAAGGCGCAGATGGGTGCCGGTATGGTTTTGCCTGATGCGGGCTGCGCCTTTATCTCGATCAGGGATTCAGACAAGACCGAGCAGATGCTCGAAGCCGCTCATGTGCTGACTCAGATTGGATTTACCTTCATTGCAACGCGCGGCACCGCCAAATGGCTCAAGGACAACGGCGTCGCTTGCGGCGTGGTCAACAAGGTCTACGAAGGCCGACCAGACGTGACCGATACGATGAAAGACGGGGGCGTGCAGTTGGTGATAAACACCACCGAAGGCCCGCAGGCGGTCGACGACTCCAAATCGATCCGCTCCATAGCGCTTTATGACCGGATCCCCTATTTCACGACCGCAGCCGGGGCGCATGCGGCTGCACTGGCGATCCGCGAACAGGCCCACGGGGATGTCGGCGTCAAAGCCTTGCAAGGCTGAAGGGTCCGGTTCAGCATTTTTGCCAGGGCCCATTTATCCTGCGGCCTTGGTTTCGGTTCCATTCCAAACGATGAGGGCCAATTCCAGACCTTCGACATGCTTGGCGATGTCGCGTTTGGCAGCATAGATGACACGGAATATCCCAAAAAACAGGGGATAGCGACATCAGGCAGTGCAGGCTGTCGCAGGCCGGCATATGCTGACAACGATTAAGATGAGGCACCGCCTTGGAGGAGATCGATATGTCAGACAGAATTCGGCTGGGAATGGTGGGCGGCGGCAATGACGCCTTTATCGGTGGGGTCCACCGGATCGCAGCCCGTCTGGATGATCGGTTCGAGTTGGTGGCCGGGGCCTTGTCGTCCACCCCGGAGAAGGCGCAAGCCTCCGGCAAAGCGCTTGGACTTGCCCGCATCTACGACGATTTCAAGCAGATGGCGATCCGCGAAGCGCGCCTGAAAACCGGGATCGAGGCGGTGGCCATTGTGACCCCCAACCACGTGCATTATGCCGCCGCGCGCGAATTCCTGAAACGTGGCATTCACGTCATCTGTGACAAACCCCTGACCTCGACCCTGTCGGACGCCAGAAAGATGGTAAGGGCCGCTGAAGCCTCGGATGCACTCTTTGTGCTGACCCACAATTACACCGGTTATCCGATGGTGCGGCAGGCGCGCGACATGGTGGCCGGTGGTGCGATTGGCAAGATCCGTGTGGTGCAGGTTGAATATGCGCAGGATTGGCTCACGCAGGACGAAACGTTCAAGCAGGCCGAATGGCGCACCGACCCGGCGCGGTCCGGCGCAGGTGGCTCAACCGGCGATATCGGCACCCATGCGCACAACCTTGCCCGTTTCATCACTGGGCTGGAGGTTGAAAGCCTTGCCGCCGATCTGGATGCCTTTGTGCCAGGCCGCCCCGTCGATGATAACGGCCATGTCATGCTGCGCTTTGAAGGCGGTGCCAAGGGGATGCTCTGGTGCTCGCAGGTCGCACCCGGCAACGAAAACGCGTTGCGCATCCGTATCTATGGCGAAACCGGTGGTCTGGAATGGGCGCAGGAGGATCCCAATAGCCTCTGGCATACTCCGTTTGGCGAACCAAAGCGGCTCATCACCCGCAACGGGTCCGGGGCCGGAGATGCGGCCGCCCGGATGAGCCGTATTCCCGCCGGACACCCCGAAGGCTATCTAGAGGCATTTGCGAATATCTACAGCGAAGCTGCCGAAGCGATCATGGCGCACCGAAATGGCACAAACGTTGACCCGGCGGTGGTCTATCCAACGGTGCTGGATGGGTTGCGCGGTGTTGCCTTTGTCGACGCCTGTGTGCGGTCATCGGCCCGCAATGCCGCCTGGGTGAAGCTTTAGGCGCAGCCGAGCAGTCGCGGGAAATTGCAAATCCGGCCATGGCTGGCTAGGGTTTTCAGGAGCCCTGTGGACCAAAGGACAGAATATGGCCGCATCGACCCCACCCGTCTGTGATTTCGACTGGCCCGCGCCGGATTTTTCTTTGCCCGGCACAGACGGACACACGTATACACGTGACAATGCGAAGGGGCCAAACGGCCTTCTGGTCATGTTCATTTGCAACCACTGCCCCTATGTGCTGGCCGTTCTGGACCGGCTGATCGAGGATGTGCAGGCCCTGCAAGCCAAGGGCATCGGGGTCGTCGCCATCTGTTCAAATGACGCACAGGCCTATCCCGCCGACAGTTTTGAAAACATGGTGAAGATGGCGGAAAAACACGCCTTTCCCTTCCCCTATCTGCATGATGCCGACCAGTCCGTCGCGCGCAGCTATGGGGCTGCCTGTACGCCGGACTTCTTTGGCTTCAACGCGGATCTTGGCCTGCACTATCGCGGGCGTCTGGATGCGTTCAGACTTGATCCGCCGCCCCCGGGCGAACCCCGCGATCTCTATGACGCGATGGTGCAGATCGCTGAAACCGGGCGCGGGCCTGTGCAACAGGTGCCATCTGTCGGATGTTCCATCAAGTGGAGGCTATGAATCATGCACATTCAAAAACTTGACCACGTCAATCTGCGCACGACGCGATTGGACGAGATGATCACATGGTATTCCGAAATCCTGGGTTTGCGTCACGGTGACCGACCCGATTTCGGCTTTCCGGGGGCGTGGATGTATGCAGGCGACACAGCTGTCGTCCATCTTGTCGGGATCGATGAGGGCGAGGGCGTTGGCTCCGAGGTCGCGTTGAAGCTGGAGCATTTTGCGCTGACAGCGACAGGCGCCGCCGCGTTCGAGGCACGGTTGAAGACAACCCAAACGGCCTATCGCCGCGCCGTATTGGAAGCAACCCGAACCGTGGCGTTCAATATCTCTGACCCGGACGGCAACCACATCCACGTGGATTTCTCTGCTGACGAATAGCGCGGAAAACACTTCTGTGCACAGACAGTTTCAGTATGGCAAGCCAACGTAGTTCAGCGCCATCACGGCCTGCGCCTCGGGACTGTCGCGCAGCAATGCCAGTTCGGCCAGTTGCATCTTTTTGTCAAACGCGGACTGGTCCGGGTCGTGATGCATCAGGTTTGAAAACCACCAGCTGAACCGCTCTGCCTTCCAGACCCGGGCCAATGCGCGTTCTGAATATGTGTCGATGCCGTATGAGTCCTGATCCAGATAATACTGACGCAGACCCTGGTTCAGATAGTGCACGTCAGAGGCCGCCGTATTGAGCCCCTTCGCCCCGGTTGGGGGGACGATATGGGCGGCATCACCGCACAGAAACAACCGACCCCAGCGCATGGGCTCGGTGACAAAGCTGCGCAGCGGCGCGATGGATTTCTCGATACTCGGCCCGGTGACCAGGACATCGGCGGCCGCCTCGGGGATGCGCCTGCGCAATTCATCCCAGAACGCATCATCGGACCAATTGTCGGGGCTGTCTGCGGCATCGCATTGCACATAATAGCGGCTCAGATTTGCATTCCGCATCGAGCAGAGCGCAAATCCACGGTCGGAATTGGCATAGATCAGTTCATGGTTCACCGGCGGCGTTTCAGACAGGATACCCAGCCAGCCGAAAGGATAGACCTTTTCATACTCGCGCCGCACGTC
>CAYGQZ010000191.1:0-3011 GCA_964352055.1 uncultured Rhodobacterales bacterium | reverse complement strand
AAATCCACGCGGAACATGTCGTTTTCATAGGCGATCAGGGTGCCATCATGCACAAACCCTTCGGCTTTCATTCTGGCATCGACACCGGCCTCAGCCATCAGGTTGACCAGGCCCCGCTCAAGCACGCCGGCCCGGATGCGCCCCAGCACGTACTCACGCGTCTTGCGCTCCAGCACGATCGTGTCGATCCCGGCGCGATGCAACAACTGGCCCAGCAAAAGGCCTGATGGCCCGCCTCCGATGATCACAACCTGGCGTCTCATGTGTCCTCCCGCTCGCGGCATCCTAAACCGCGCGATTCGATCATGTAAAATGAATGCGTTTTGCGTCACTCATTTCGCTGATCTGAAAAGAGGGTTCGCACGTTCTGAAACGCCCGCCGATTCCTGCGCTAAGGGACAAGCAGGCGCCGCGCACAACCATCAAGGGGTTAAATTTTAGGCGATGGTTCAATTATTAGGCGCTGATTTGAGCATTAGTTGCTCTTTTTGAGGTTCTACCCCCCGCTTCACTGGGCAATCCGGACGCAATGATAGGAGATATCCGTGCCCAATCGGGCGTAAACGCCGCGCGGCGGGTCATCCTGGCAGATACCCCCACCACGCGACTGCAACATCACTGCTGCGGGCCCAGACTATCGCTGTCGGGCCGCTGACGAAAGCGCGTTATGCGCCGTCCTTGGTCACCCGCAGCAACAACAGGGACCTGATATACATGGCTCAAAAGCTGAAACTCACCTCATACGTCACAGCCACGCTGCTGGCTTCGACCAGCCTGGTTGCTGCCGAATGCGCGGATCCGGTCAAGGTCGGCGTATTGCATTCGCTGTCCGGCACAATGGCGATCTCCGAAACCACGCTCAAAGACACCATGTTGATGCTGATCGCACAGCAGAACGAAAAAGGCGGTGTTCTGGGGTGCGAAATCGAAGCGGTTGTGGTCGATCCGGCCTCCGACTGGCCACTCTTTGCGGAAAAAGCGCGCGAATTGCTGACCGTGTCCGAAGTGGACGTGATCTTTGGCTCCTGGACATCGGTGTCGCGCAAATCCGCCCTGCCCGTGCTCGAAGAGCTGAACGGCCTGATGTTCTACCCTGTGCAATATGAGGGCGAGGAAAGCTCCCGAAACGTCTTCTACACCGGCGCGGCCCCCAACCAGCAGGCGATTCCGGCGGTGGACTACTTCCTCGAAGAGTTGGGCGTTGAGAAATTTGCACTTCTGGGCACGGACTATGTCTATCCGCGCACAACCAACAACATTCTCGAGCAGTACCTGAAAGACAAAGGCATCGCGGCCGACGACATCTTTGTGAACTACACACCCTTCGGTCACTCCGACTGGGCAACCATCGTAGGTGACGTTGTTGCTCTGGGCGAAGACGGCAAGCAGGTCGGCGTGATCTCGACCATCAACGGCGACGCCAATATCGGGTTCTACAAGGAACTGGCAGCGGCTGACATCTCCGCCGATGACATCCCCGTTGTGGCGTTTTCTGTGGGCGAAGAGGAACTCTCCGGCCTCGACACATCCAACCTTGTCGGCCACCTGGCGGCCTGGAACTATTTCCAGTCGGCTGAGTCGGATGCGAACGCAGACTTCATTGCCGCATGGAAAGACTTTGCAGGCGCAGACCGCGTGACCAATGACCCGATGGAAGCACATTACATCGGCTTCAACATGTGGATCAACGCGGTCACTCAGGCAGGCACGACAGACGTCGATGCCGTACGCGCAGCCATGTACGGTCAGGAATTCCCGAACCTGACTGGCGGTACAGCCGTCATGCTGCCAAACCACCACCTCTCCAAACCAGTTCTGATCGGCGAGATCACGGCAGATGGTCAGTTCGACATCATCTCGCAAACGTCCGAAGTGCCGGGTGACGCCTGGACGGACTTCCTGCCCGCTTCCGCGGTTCTGACGTCCGATTGGAAAGAGCTTGGATGCGGCATGTACAACACTGAAACCAAAACCTGCGTACAGTTGACTTCCAACTACTGACCGCACTGTGCGGGGCCGTCGTTTCCGTCCGACGGCCCCGCCGCTTCTCGTTCTGAAAGCCCCCTGAACATGCGCTACTTCGTTCTCGCCATCGCCCTTTGGCTTGGCACTTTCGTGTCCGCGCAAGCGCAAGAGCTGCAAAACATTCTGCAAATCCACGCCGACGAGGTCGCCAAGCCGTCCCGGAGCAGCGTCAGCGTCGCACTTGACGATCTGGTTGCGTCCGGCTTGCCGCAAACCGTGACCTTTCTTGAACAGTGGTCCGACAGAAACGTCTGGCAGCGCAGTGACGGGCTCTTTTTCATCGCCAGGGCACAGGGCGACACACTCACCCTGACAGATGTGGACAGCGGCGCAGAAACAACCGCTCCAAAAGACGATTTCACGCAAATTCGACCGAATGGGGGCGTACGCCGCGTGATCGGCACGGCCCTCGTACAATTCCAGCTGAGCGATCCTGATCTGAGCCGCCGCCAAAGTGCGGTCGAGTCCATCGCGCGCAGACCCGAAGCGGACCAGCTTGCACCCCTGTTGGCCTCTGTCGACAGCGAAACAGACAGCGCCCTCAAAGCCCGCAAGATACAGCTTGCCAATTTCCTCTCTGCACGGTTCGCCGATGACAGCGCAGACCGCATTGCGGCTATCGACAGCCTCGCAAAAGACACCAGCGTCGAGGCGCGCGCCGTCCTGAACCAGATCCTGACCACCGCGCCCGGTGTCAGTGCCTCATCCCCCGATGGCAACATCGCCCGGATCCTCGACACAACCGAAACACCCGACGCCTTTTATGCGCAACTGGTCGAGGCGGGCCTCGCGGCACCCCGCACGCCCGCCGAGGCAATTCGCGCAGCGCTGGAGGCCAATGTCGTCGATGGACGTGTCGGCCAAACCCCGGTTGCCCAACTGGGCACGGATGCGATGCGCGAAGTCGCCTACGCCCAATTGGCCGCAGCCGGTACGGTGCCGCCGCTGGTCACGCTTGCTGACCGCGACGCCGCCTTGTCCGCGCA
>CAYGQZ010000190.1:1564-8435 GCA_964352055.1 uncultured Rhodobacterales bacterium | reverse complement strand
TTTTTCGCCTATTTCAGCGCGAATGCCGCCCCCGCCTCCGTTCTGGCCGAGTTTCTGACGTCGATCATCGCCCCGCAATGCATGCTCTGGCAAACCTCACCCGCTGCAACCGAGATGGAAACACGGATGATGGACTGGCTGCGCCACGGGCTGGGGCTGCCAGACGTCTTTCAAGGTGTCATTCAGGACAGCGCGTCCTCGGCCACATTGGCCGCCGTGCTCACCATGCGCGAACGGGCGCTGGAATGGAAAGGCAATCAATCCGGCCTCTCGGGCCAGCCGAGGTTGCGGATCTATTGCTCCGATCAGGTGCACACGTCCATCGACCGCGCCATCTGGGTCGCCGGGATCGGACAGGACAATCTGGTCAAGATCCCCAGCCACGGCGCCTTGCGCGGGATGGACACAGCCGCACTTCAGGCGGCGATCACCGCCGACCGGGCCGCAGGGCACCTGCCCGCAGGGATCATCGCCGCCACCGGGGCCACCGGCATGGGGGCCTGTGACGACATGCAGGCCGTCGCCGCCATCGCACAGGCTGAAAACCTCTACACCCATCTCGATGCCGCATGGGCCGGCACCGCGATGATCTGCCCCGAATACCGGACCCTCTGGGATGGAGCAGACCAGTTCGACAGCATCGTTTTCAACCCGCACAAATGGATGGGCGCGCAATTCGACTGCGCCGCGCATTTCCTGCGCGATCCCGACCTCTTGCGGCAAACACTGGCGATCCGGCCCGAATATCTCAAGACCCACGCGCAGGGCGACATCATCGACTATTCCGAATGGTCGGTGCCGCTGGGTCGGCGCTTCCGGGCGCTGAAACTCTGGTTCCTGATGCGGCACTACGGCATGGAAGGGCTGCGGACCCGCATCCGCAATCACGTCAGATGGAGCACGGCGCTCTGCGACCGGCTCCGGGCAGAACCGGATTTCGAGATCATCAGCAACCCGATCCTGTCGCTCTGGACGTTCAAAGCCAAAGGCGCGTCAGACGCAGACACCCAGACACTGGTGGATGCGATCAATGATGACGGGCGGATCTATCTCACGCAAACTCTGGTGGACGGGGTCAAGGTCATCCGCTTCACCGCGGGCCAGTTCGACTGCGAAGAACGGGACTTCGACACCGCCTTCGACACGATCACCCAGATCGCAAGACGGCCCTGACGCGCGCAAAAGACCCGTAAGGCGCACCCATGGTGCGCCCTCCGCCCGTGCTCAGGGGTGCAACGCCAGACAGCGGGCGCAGCCGTGCAAGGCCGACGCATCATCGGTCAGCAAATACATCGGAATACGGGCCATGCGCCCGTGAAAGCTGTCGTCCTCGCGCAGCGGGGCCAGCACCAGATCGGCCGTGGCGTCATCCAGCAGAGTGCGCGCCAAAGAGCCGTTAAAGTAAATCCCGTTCTCCGGCAGATACAGATACGCGATCTCGCGCACCAACGCCCCCAGCGCGCGCGCCATCAGGGTCTGCGTCTCCGCACCACCTTCGGCCTGCGCAACCTCCTCGGGTTTGCAACGATGCCCGGTGCGCGCCGCGTGCACATGGGTCAGACCACGTCCGGAAAACACATGCTCGACCGTGGGAAAGGCGTCCATGTTGCCCAGCGCATCGCGCAGAATGGCAGCGACAGAGTGCGGCAGGGCCGCATGGCCCATCTCGGCGGCAAAAACAACGCCCGACGGACCGTGCGCCACGCTCACGTTGAACCCGGTGCCAAGCCCCACAACGATGGATTGGGGTTCATCCTTGATGGGCGTGCCGCTCAGAAAGCGCAGCGAGGCGGGCGGCAAGACCGCAATCGCATGGCCCAACGCCTCGAGATCATTCAGCAGATAGACCGCGTCCATCGATAGGTCCGCCGCCAGTTCGGCGGCATCGAAATGCCAGTCGCGATTGGTCAACCGGCCCCAGCCCTTGCCCACGGGTCCGGCAATGGCCACCGCCGCCGCATGCACCTGCGGCTGATCGGCCAGATAGACGCGGGCCAGGTCTGCAAAACCGGCATAGTCATCATTGCGAAACCGGCGCGCCGTTTCGGTGTGCACGCCGGCCGTCGTGGCAAGGGCAAGGCGGCAATTGGTGCCGCCTACATCCGCCACAAGGTATATGGGCCCCTGCATCAGCCCTCGCCCGGGTGCTTGCCCAGAATGATCATGCCCAGCAGGTCATCATCCGTGACATCGTCCACATCCACCGTTCCCACCAATTGGCCATTCTTCATCACTGACGCCCGATCACACAATTCCATGACGTCGTGGATATCATGGCTGATGAGGAAGATGCCAATGCCTTCTGCCTTCAGTTGCGTGATCAGTTCCGACACCATCTGCGTCTCGTGCGGGCCAAGGGCGGCCGTCGGCTCGTCCATGATCAGGATGCGCGCGTTGAAGTACACGGCACGGGCAATGGCCACCGACTGGCGCTGCCCCCCGGAAAGGGCGCTCACCGGGTCCTTGAACTTCTTGAAGTTCGGATTGAGGCGGGCCATGATCTTGCGCGTCTCGGCCTCCATCGCGTCATCGTTGACAAAGCCAAGGGGCGAGACCAGCTCGCGCCCCAGAAACAGGTTCGAGGCCGCATCCAGATTGTCGGCCAGCGCAAGCGTCTGATAGATCGTCTCGATGTTGTAGGACCGGGCATCGCGGGGATTGTTGATGGTGGCCTTCTGGCCATCCACGTAAATCTCGCCCGAATCCATGGCGTAAGCGCCCGACAGGATCTTGATCAGGGTCGACTTGCCGGCCCCGTTATGGCCCAGCAGGCCGACAACTTCGCCGGGATAGAGGTCCACCGACACATGGTCCACGGCATGCACACCGCCAAAGGAAATGCAGATGTCGCGCATGTCGACAAGGGGCGTGCCCGAGCGATCAATAGGTGTCTTTGCAGTGCTCATTTCGAAGCCCTCCGGTAGAGGTTGTCCAGATATACGGCCAGCACAAGCACCGATCCGACCACGATTTGCTGAATCGCCGCATCAAAGCCGATCAGGACCATGCCCGTTTGTAGCGATTGCATGACCACGGCCCCCAGGATTGCACCATAGATGGTGCCAACGCCGCCTGCGAGGGACGTGCCGCCAATGACGGCCGCGGCGATGACGTAGAGCTCGTCCAGAGTGCCCAGCGCGTTGGTGGCCGATCCCAGCCGGGCCGAGGCCACGGCAGCGGACAGACCCGCGAGAAAGCCCATCAGGGCAAAGATCTTGACCGTCATCCACTTGGTGTTGATGCCCGCCAATGATGCCGCTTCGGGGTTGCCGCCGATGGCATAGACATAGCGGCCAAAGCGGGTGCGCGACATGACCAGGGACATGATGATGCCCACGGCCACGAGGATCAGAACCGGAATGGCAAAGCCATAGCTGATGAACAGGCCCTCAGGCGGGATCTCGATGGCGTTTTCTTCGGCATAGCGGCGAACAATGCCACGGGGCCAGTAATAGCTGTTGACCAGCATGACCGCACCGACCAGCGCGGCAGAGCCGACAATGCCGATGAACCAATCCGCCCAGACGGGGCGCAGCGCAAAGCCGTGGCTGACCCGCTGGCGGCGGCCCAGAACCACCGAGGCGATGACAGCGGCCACACCGATCAGGCCCAGAATCCACGACCCGGTGGCGCCAATGGCCCCCTCTGCCGTGCCACCCAGCAGACGAAAGGTGCTGTCCACGGGCGAGATCGTCTCGCCGCGGGCCACAAGGAAGGCCGCACCGCGCCAGGCCAGCAGGCCGCCAAGGGTCACGATAAAGGCCGGGATCGACAGATAGGCAATCAGGTAGCCATGAAAGGCCCCGATCAATGTGCCGGTGATCAGCCCGACGATGACGGTGATGATCCAGATCGCCCAATGCTCCAGCCCCAGCAACTGGGGCAGCAACCACACCTGGGTGACGCCCATGATGATGGCGCAAAAGCCCAGGACGGACCCGACCGACAGATCGATGTGGCGGGTCACAATGACCAGAACCATGCCGCAGGCCATGATCCCGATGGACGAGGTCTGAACGCTCAGGTTCCACAGGTTGCGCGGGGTGAGGAAGGCGCCGAACCCGTTGACGATCGCGCCATAAAGGTGAAAGCCGATCCAGATCAGGGCAAGCGCACCCAGCATGCCCAGCAAACGGGTGTCCAGCTCGGTCGCCTGAATGAAACGGGCAACAGGACCTTTCTGGGCAGGGGCCGTCGGGCCGCCGGTGTTGGAAGTATCTGTCATCACGATATCCCGGATATAGGGCGACCAGTGCCCCAGGACGGGTCCCGGACATGAGCGCGCAAATGATGTGAGGAAATTTGTTGAAAGGCACCGGCAGCATCAGCCGCCGGTGCAGGGGCATCCGCCCGGGTCTTAGCAGCCGTCGACGCCGTCAACGGCACCGGCACAGACCTTGTCTTTTTCGATGTGGCCTGCGTCGATCACGGCGCTGATGTTGGCCTGGGTCACGGGTGTCGGATCAAGGAAGATGGCGTTCATCTCCACACCGTTTGCACCACCGGACCACTTCACGGCACCGTCGATGTCAGCAAGGGCAGTGCCACCGGCCAGAGCAACGGCGATTTCAGCAGCTTTGCCACCCAGATCCAGCGCGTTTTTCCAGACCGACACGGTTTGCTCACCACGGGCAACACGGTTCAAGGCAGCGTGGTCGCCGTCTTGTCCGCCAACCGGAACGGCCAGACCCTGGGCTTGCAGAGCGGCGATTGCGCCACCGGCCATGCCGTCGTTCTGGGCCAGAACAGCGTCAACATCGTTGTTGGCGGCTGTCAGGATCTGCTCCATGTTCTTTTGCGCGTTGTCAGGCTTCCAACCATCGGTAAAGGCTTCTCCGACGATTGTGATCTTGCCGGATGCGACGTCGTCACCGATGACTTCCATCATACCTTCAAGCAGGAAGCCCGCATTCGGGTCACCCTTGTCGCCCTTGATGATGGCAAAGTTGCCTTCAGGCTGCGCGGCGGTCACGGCTTGCGCGATGATCCGGCCCACACCCTTGTTGTCAAAGGTCAGATAGAAAGTGCGGTCGTCTTCGATCAGACGGTCATAGCCGACAACCGGAATGCCTTCGTTCGTGGCCTGATCGATGGCGGGGCCAATGGCGTCCTTGTCCATGGCCAGGATGATCAGCGCGTCAGCGCCTTGTGCGATCAATGCTTCGACATCTGTCAGCTGCTTGGCGGCAGAGGCCTGCGCGTCGGACGAGATATAGGTCGCACCCAGCTCTTCGAGCTTGGATTTGATCGCTGCTTCGTCTGTTTTCCAGCGCTCTTCCTGGAAGTTTGACCAACTGACGCCGACAGTGATGTCCTGCGCCCATGCAGCTGCGCCGATCAACGACGCGGTCGCCGCGATGGCAACTGTGTTAACGAATTTCATAAGAGTCCTCCCAAAGACTACCAGCCGCTGTTCTGAATCAAACTTGTGCGGTTCCCTATTCATAGCCAATTAAATTCGAAAAGCAAATTAAATTGGACAGCTTGTGAAAAAAGGGTCATCATAACCGCAGAAGCGTCCGTGGAATTTGCCCGGACGGGAGGCATAAAGAAAGTCATATCATGAGCTTCGGTCACCAAAAGGTCGAAAGCAGGCGGCTTTTGCTGCGCGAGATCGCCCAGCGCGGGCCCCTGCCCCGCATCGATCTGGCGGAACGCACGGGAATCAGCCGCGCAACGGTGACGGCGATCACGGCCGATCTGTTGCGGGGCGGCCTGATCGCCGAAGTGCCGCGCGACCAGCAACCGGACGAACCGGCCCGGGGACGGCCCCGGGTCGATCTGAAGATCGCGGGCGAGGCGCATCTGGTGGCTGGGCTCAAGGTATCGGACATGTCGATCTCGCTGGTGCTGATGGATTTCGACGGCACCCATCTGGCCAATCACGAGCGCAGTATGCCGCAGGCCCGGCAATCGCCCGACGCGCTGGCCGCCGAGATTGCGGCGGGCCTGACGGCTCTGGCCGCCCAAAGCGGACATGACCTGGCCAGCATCTCGGGCGTGGGCGTGGGCATTTCCGGCATTGTCGATGCGGATCACGGGCTGGTCTACTGGTCGCCCTCGCTGAACCAGCGCAACGTGCCCCTGGGCAAGGTGCTCTCGGCCCATATCGGCGTTCCGGTCTATGTGGACAACGACGCCAACCTCGTCGCCATGGCCGAACTGACCTTTGGGCTGGGCAAGGATCATTCGGATTTCATCGTGATCACCATCGAAAGCGGGGTGGGCATGGGCATGGTGCTGGGGGGCCAGATCTATCGCGGCACCCGGGGCTGCGGGGCCGAGTTCGGCCACACCAAGGTACATCTGGAAGGGGCGCTGTGCCGATGCGGACAACGCGGCTGTCTTGAGGCCTATGTGGCCGATTATGCGCTGGTCCGCGAGGCCGCCAGTGTCGGCTGTGTCAGTGTGACCGCCTCAACCTCGCAAGCGGTGGCAACGGTTCTGGAAGCCGCCCGCGCCGGGGACCCGACCGCGAAAAGGGTGATCGAACGGGCTGGCCGGATGTTTGCCATGGGGCTGGCCAATCTGGTCAACATATTCGACCCCGAACTGATCATTCTTGCGGGCGAGCAGATGCAGTTCGACCATCTCTATGCCGACGCCGTGATCGAAGAGATGCGCAAATCCATTGTCCAGATCGACAAGCCGCCGCCCGACGTGGTGATCCACAAATGGGACAACCTGATGTGGGCGCAAGGGGCTGCCGCCTATGCGCTGGAGTTCGTGCAGGACACCGCCGTGGAGGCCCTGGAAGATGTCTGACGCGCCCGGATTTTGTGAAAAATCCGACTCCATAAAGGGCCGCGGATTTTGTGAAAAATCCGACGAGGGCCGGGGGCGCCGCGCTGCGCGCGGCGGGATGCGCCCT
>CAYGQZ010000190.1:0-1464 GCA_964352055.1 uncultured Rhodobacterales bacterium | reverse complement strand
TTTGTCGATGCAACGCCCCCGGCCCTTGATCTGACCGCCACCACCGGGGCCTATCCGCTGGATGTCAACAATGACGGGCTGATGGATCTGGTCGTGTTGCGGGTCGGCCCGGATGTGCTGTTGCATGGCACGGGCGCGTGCGGGTTTGCGCCTGCACCACTGCACACCGGCGATCACTGGTCCACCGCCTTTTCGGCCACATGGGAGGCGGGGCAGACATTGCCCACGCTGGCCTTTGGCCATTACGTCGACCGCGCTGACGCGCAAGGCCCGTTCGAGGCCTGTGACACCAACACGCTCTGGCGGCCAGGCGCGGCAGGCCATACCGCCTTTCCCCTCGATCCTGGCCATTGCGCCCTGTCCATGCTCTTCACCGACTGGGCCCGCACCGGCACAGCCGCTCTGCGGATTTCCAATGACCGGCACTATTACGTGCGCGAGGGGCAGGAACAGCTTTGGGCCATGACAACCCCGCCGACGCTTTATACCGAGGCTGATGGCTGGCAGCGCCACATGCTCTGGGGCATGGGGATCGCGGCGCGGGATCTGGATCGGGACGGCAGGGACGAGGTCTATCTCAGTTCCATGGGCGATCAGCGGCTGATGGAGCAGGTGGACGACGGGCCGACCTTCCGGGATGTGCCCTTTGCCCGTGGCACGACAGCGCAGCGGCCCTATGTCGGGGATGATGGCAGGCCCTCGACCGGCTGGCACATTGCATTCGGGGATGTGCAGAATGACGGGCGCGACGACGCGTTCATCGCCAAGGGCAATGTGCAGCAGATGCCCGGCAACGCCATGGAAGACCCCAACAATCTGCTGATCGGGCAGGAGGATGGCAGCTTTGTCGAGCGCGGCGATGTGGCGGGGGTGGCGTCCATCCATCGCAGCCGGGGGGCGGCCCTGGTGGATCTGAACGCGGATGGCCTGCTGGATCTGGCGGTGGTGAACCGGCGCGGGCCTCTGGAAGTGTGGCAAAACACAACGCCCGAAACTGGCAACTGGCTGAGCGTGGCGGTGCAACAGAACGGCCCGAACACCCAAGCCGTCGGGGCCTGGATCGAGGTGGATGACGGCATCGCAATCCAATCGCGCGAAATCACCGTGGGCGGCGGGCATGCGGGCGGCGTGGCCGGGCCGCAGCATTTCGGTCTGGGCGCGGCAGAGCGGGTCCGGCTGCGCATCAAATGGCCGCACGGGGACTGGAGCGCATGGCAGGACGCAAGCATCAACCGGACGCTGAACATCACGCGCCCTTGAGGCCCCTGCCCCGGCCCGCTATGTCCCGGCGGGACGAATAAGGATGCAACCATGCCTCAGTTTCTCGATTATGACGCCCCGGATTTCGAGGCCCGCTTTGACGCCCTGCTGACGGCCAAGCGCGAAGACAGCCCCGATGTGGATCATGTCGTGGCCGGGATCATCGCCGATGTGCGCGCCCGGGGCGACGCGGCCGTGATTGAG
>CAYGQZ010000189.1:7355-8454 GCA_964352055.1 uncultured Rhodobacterales bacterium | reverse complement strand
GGGTGCCGTGGCGCGAAAGGAAAACTCTGTCAGTGGGCCAAGCGCTGCTTCGGCCATCAACATCAGGTGCTGCGCCAACAAAGGACCATGCACGACCAAGCCGTCGTAGCCTTCGACCGCCTTTGCATAGGGCTGATCGTAGTGGATGCGATGGCCGTTGAACGTCAGCGCCGAATAGCGAAAAAGCAAGGTCGCATCGAAGCTGCGCTGCGCCCGCGCGTCCTCATCCGTGGGGGCCATTGGCGGGGCCGGTTTGGGTGCGCCGGGGTCCGGGTCCTCGCGATAGACCAGATCCTGCCATTCGGTCACGCAGCGGATGCCATCCTGCCAAATCTCATGGCGCAAGGTAACAAAAGCCAACGGGCCTGTACGCCCCGCCTTTTGGTGGACCGTTTCACAAATGGTTTCACGTTCGGCAGGCACCCCCAATCGCAAAGGCGCTTCAAAGCGCAAACGCCCCCCGGCCCACATGCGCCGTGGCAGGCCCATATCCGGGATCAGCCCGCCAACCTTGGGATGACCATCGCGGCCCAACTGCTCTGGCGGCATGGGCGTCCAGAAATACAACTGGTGAAAGAATGGCGGAAGCGGGTCGCCGGCCTTCAGGCTTGCACCATGACCAAGGGCCCCCTGCATCGCCTGCGCGCGTGCGGGATCAAGCATGTCGCTTTGACGAACGGAGGGCGGCATTGCATCTTGCATGGCGTGATCATGACCCAAGGAGTCCCGGATTGAAACAGCCTACACTGACCCATCTGGATCATCTTGTGCTGACGGTGGCCGACATCGACGTGACCGTGCGGTTTTATTGCGATGTTCTGGGAATGACGCATGCGCCTTTTGTGGTCGCAGATGGCACGCGCCGCCACGCCCTGCGTTTTGGATCACAAAAGATCAATCTGCATCGGGCCGGGGCCGAGTTTGATCCAACGGCCCGAAGGCCAGAGGCCGGTTCGGCGGACCTGTGTTTTCTCACGGACACCGCGCTTGACGACTGGCGCGCGCGTTTCAATGCGACGGGCACAGTGATCGAGGAAGGCCCCGTCGCGCGTTCCGGCGCAACAGGACCTATCCTTTCGCTTTATATCCGTGATCCCGA
>CAYGQZ010000189.1:0-7255 GCA_964352055.1 uncultured Rhodobacterales bacterium | reverse complement strand
TAACGGTGAATTTCGGCGCGCAGTGTCTGCATCAGGTTGGTCAACTCGCGCACATAAATCTCGCCCACCAACGCGCCGTTTTCGTCAAACTGGTTGCTGCTGTTGGCCAGGTGGATTTCAGGGCCTTGCAAAATACGTGGGCGGAACGGGACCATAAAGCCCCTGAGCACCATTTGAGCACGCTCGCCACCTGCGCGGCCAGCGGCAGCCGACATCACGGCCAACGGTTTGTCGGACC
Organism: uncultured Rhodobacterales bacterium; assembly: GCA_964352055.1. GTDB lineage: Bacteria > Pseudomonadota > Alphaproteobacteria > Rhodobacterales > Rhodobacteraceae > Tateyamaria. The sequence continues at coordinate 7,017 of CAYGQZ010000189.1, read as the reverse complement.
ACGGGCTTCCCTCGACGCGGCTGACCCAGTCAAGTGCGTTTTTCAATACGCCAGACGGGCCCTTGTTGTATTCAGGGGTGGAAATCAGAACCGCATCCGCTTCGGCAATTTGACCGGCCAGCAAAGTGGCTGCGTCAGGCACGCCGTCGCGCGCTTCCAGGTCACCGTCATAAAGCGGCATCTGCAAGTCGGCCTCAACGTAGGTGCAATCCCCGAAAAGGTCGGCCGCCGCCCGCAGCAATTTGCGGTTGGTCGATCCGGCGCGCAATGAACCCGACAGGCCCAGAAGTACAGGTAAAGTCATTGTCTGTTTCTCCACACACCCGCCCAAGGCGGGCTTTCAATCCCAAAGATAAAGGCCCCGACAATATTCGGGGCCCTTCAGTCTCTGAAAGTGATCTAGTGTGCGTTACGTGTTTGGCAAAATGACCACATCGACGCGGCGGTTCAACGCGCGGCCTTCGGGGGTCAGGTTGCTTGCCACAGGTCGGTTTTCGCCCTGGCCAAAGGTCTGAACCCGAGTGGACGACACGCCGGAGGTGGTCAGAACATTGGCAACAGCACCGGCGCGGCGTTCGCTGAGGGTCTGGTTCGCGCCCGCGTCACCACTGCTGTCTGTATGACCGGTGACCTGAATGGTCGAGGCCGGATAGCTGCTCAGGCTGTTGGCCAGAACCACCAGATCGCTGCGCATGCTGGGCTGGATCTCGTAGCTGTTGGTGGCAAACAGGATGTCCTGTGGCAGCGTCACGATCAGGCTGTCGCCGGTGTTGGTGATCTGCACGTCATTGTTGAAGTCGCGGCGCAGTTCCGCTTCCTGACGGTCAAGGCTATAGCCGATACCGGCACCCGCCGCGCCGCCCACGATCGCGCCCAGGGCCGCACCGCGTGCATTGCCGCTGACAACCGCACCAAGGGCCGCACCGGACACAGCGCCAATCGCCGCACCGCGGTTTGCGTTCCGGTTCGGATCATTTGCGCCACCGACGGCATTCGGGTCTGTACACGCGCTCAGCGCGACTGCGGCGCCAAGCGCCAGCGTAAGGGGTAATTTCATCATTGCTTTGTCCTACTGCCTCCAAAAGTTGGCCCCGTTCATGCAGAGCCAGTTGAGATGCCCCACTGAATAAACGTGCCAACTCCAACCCGACAGGTCGATTTTCGCATCGGCGGCATCCTGCGCATCCTGAATCGCGCAGATGGGCGCTTAAATCAAGCCTCCACGCGCGCCGATTCGTAGGCCAGCAAGGCCCGCTTGACGGGCAGACCCCAATGATAGCCGCCCAGCCCCCCGGATTTGCGCAATGCGCGGTGGCAGGGGATCAGCCAACTGACCGGGTTGCGCCCAACGGCTGTTCCCACCGCACGCACCGCCCTTGGGTTGCCGATGCTTTGTGCAATCTCGGAATAGGTTGTGACGTGACCCGAGGGGATTTGCAGCAAGGCCTCCCAGACCTTGATCTGAAACGGCGCCCCGATGAGGTAGAGCGGCGCAGCGCTCAGCTCGGCATCCTCGGCCCCGAAGGCCGCCAGAACCCAGGGACGCAGGCGCATCGGGTCTTCGACGAATTCCGCTTTGGGCCAGCGCCGGACCAGATCCTGCATCGCCCACTCCTCGCCCATCTCTGCCGCAAAACCGAGGCCGCAAATGCCGTTCCTGGTTCCCATGACAAGGGCAAGGCCGAACGGGCTGTCGAACCAGCCCCAATAAATGGTAAGCCCAGCCCCTTCCTTGGCGTACTCTCCGGGGCTCATCGCCTCCCACCGCAGGAAAAGGTCGTGCAAGCGCCCCGACCCGCTCAGCCCGGTGGCATGGGCCGTATCGAGCGTTGTGAACCGCTCTGACAGCAAGGCCTTGGCATGGCCTAGGGTAAGATATTGTTGATAGCGTTTGGGGGACACCCCCACCCAGCGCGAAAAGATGCGCTGGAAATGGGCCGGGCTCATCCCCATTTCCGCGGCCAGTGCTTCAAGCGTCAAAGGATCCTCGGACGCGTCAATCAACGCGATGGCGCGGCGCATGACGTTGTAATGATAGCCGGTATCGACTTCGGAGAGTGCTGTGTGTTCCATAGCGTCGAAGATAGAGAGCGACGCCCGCCAGCGCGACCCGTTTCCTGTGCAAAGGCTGCGCAATGAAGACGCGCAACCGGAATGCGCTACTCGGGCTTATGGCACACCGCTTCGATGTTGTTGCCATCGGGGTCCAGCACGAAGGCCCCATAATAATGTTCATGATAATGCGGCCGCAGCCCCGGCTTACCATTGTCCGCCCCGCCTGCACCGATGGCCGCTTCGTAAAACCGGTCAACGGCCTTTCGGTTTTCGGCCTTGAAAGCGAAATGGAGGGGCGGTTTCTGGGCTTCGCCTTCGTCGATCCAAAAGCAGGGCGCGTCGACGCCAAAGCCGCCAACTTTCACGCCGCCCGTATGCTCGGGTGGCACCAGATGAAGAAAGGACGCACCAAGCGGCGCCAGAGCCTTTTCATAAAACAGCTTTGATCGTTCAAAGTCCGAGACGCTTATTCCTGAATGATCAATCATATCCGGGCCCTCGATGAAATTGACAGTGCCACAAGGCGTAAGTTCTGGCTTTGAAGCTGTCAAATTGGGCGCATGCCACGCAACATTGCCCAAATCTCATGGCTTACCAAATCATGGTGCTGCACCCCGACATCACTTTCTGGACGGTCCTTGCCCACGCCAGAAAATTTGCCCATACCGTGCGCCATGGCAAAACAGCTCGATTACCACACGATCCGCGCGATCTTTACCCGCTTCTCCGAGGCTGACCCGGCGCCCAAGGGCGAGTTGGAACATGTGAATGTCTATACCCTCGTCGTGGCGGTCGCCCTGTCCGCACAGGCCACGGATGCGGGTGTGAACAAGGCCACACGCGCGTTGTTTCAGATTGCCGATACGCCGCAAAAAATGCTCGATCTGGGCCTTGAGGGGCTGACCGAGCATATCAAGACGATCGGCCTTTTCCGGCAAAAGGCCAAGAACGTGATGAAACTCAGCCAGATTCTGGTCGACGATTATGGCGGCGTCGTTCCCAATTCACGTGCCGCGCTGCAATCGCTGCCCGGCGTCGGGCGCAAGACGGCCAACGTGGTGTTGAACATGTGGTGGAGCTATCCGGCGCAGGCCGTTGACACCCACATCTTTCGGCTTGGCAACCGCACCGGTATTGCCCCCGGCAAGACCGTCGAAGCCGTGGAACGCGCCATCGAAGACAACATTCCGGCTGATTTTCAGCTGCATGCCCACCACTGGATGATTCTGCACGGGCGGTATCACTGCAAAGCGCGCAAGCCGCAGTGCCCAACTTGCATCATCCGCGATCTCTGCCCCTTTGAGGAAAAAACTGAATGACCACATACAAGCTGTCCGGCATCGGCAATGCCGTTGTCGACGTGATTTCGCATGCCGATGATTCCTTTCTCGATCTGATGGGGATTGAAAAGGGCATCATGCAATTGATCGAGCAGGAGCGTGGAGAAGTGCTCTATGCCGCCATGTCCGACCGGTTGCAGACGCCGGGCGGCGCTGTTGCCAACACGATTGCCGGTGTGGGTGCGTTGGGCTTGCCCACCGCGTTTATCGGGCGGGTGCATGACGATGCGCTGGGGCGCTTTTATGCCAAGGCCATGCAGGACAGCGGCACGGATTTCGTCAACGCCCCTGTTCCGGGCGGTGAATTGCCCACATCACGCTGCATGATCTTTGTGACACCGGATGGGGAACGGTCGCTGAACACTTATCTGGGCATCTCGACCGAACTTGGGCCGGATGATGTGCCCGAAGCCGTCGCATCCGCCTCGGAAATGATCTTTCTCGAAGGGTACCTGTTTGACAAGGACCACGGCAAAGAGGCGTTTCGCCAAGCCTCGCGCCTGACCCGTGCGGCAGGTGGCAAGGCGGGCATCGCGATCTCGGATCCGTTCTGCGTGGACCGCCACCGCGACGATTTCCTCGATATGATCGGCAATGAACTTGACTACGTCATTGGCAACGAACACGAGATCAGATCGCTCTATCAGACGGACGATCTTGAGGCGGCGATGGCCAAAACGGCCGATATGATCCCACTGATGATCTGCACGCGTTCGGGCGACGGTGTGACAATCATGAGCAAGGGCGCGCGTCACGACATTCCCGTCAACAAGGTGATACCCGTTGACGCAACGGGTGCGGGCGATCAGTTTGCGGCCGGGTTCATCTATGGCATGCTGACGGGCCGCGATCTGGTCACCTGTGGCCTGATGGGCAACCTGTGTGCGGCCGAAGTGATCAGCCATATCGGCCCCCGGCCCGAGATCGACATGCGCGCGGAATTTGTCAAAGCGGGCCTCGAATAATGCTGAGCGACGGCTATCACGATGTGCCACGGGGCAAGGTCGCGACAGTCGTCACCCTGCTTGAGATGACCGCACGGGCCGAGACGCGGCCCGTTCCTGCACCGGACGGCTGGACGCTGACGCGGATCACGCGCCCGGATCGCGACTGGTACCGGGCCTTGTTTCACAAGGTGGGCCAGGACTGGTTGTGGTACGGACGTGCGATCCTGAGCGATGCTGCCCTCGACGAGATCCTGAACGACCCGAAGCTGCACGTGTATACCTTGCGACAGGACGACGTGGATGGCGGCCTGATGGAACTGGATTTCCGTACGGATGGGGCATGCGAGCTGGCTTACTTCGGTCTGACTCCCGATTTGATCGGGTCAGGTGCCGGGCGTTACCTGATGAATGCAGCCATCGACAAGGCGTGGGACGCGGACATCGCGCGCTTTCACGTGCGCACCTGCACGCTGGACAGCCCACAGGCGCTGGACTTCTACCGCCGCTCGGGGTTTGTTCCTGTCGCGCAAAGGATCGAAATTGCGAATGATCCACGCATAACTCAAGGCTATGATCGGGCGCTTGGCCCACATGTGCCGATCTTTGATCCTTAGCGGCGCGCGCTGGGACGGCAGGCGCGACCGGCCAGACAGTCCTCTACCGCACTGATCTGTTCCGGACTGGGACTGCCAAACAGGAACCCGCCACAAGCATTGATACTGACAGCATATCCCTGGTCTTCGGTCTTGCGCAGAAAGGCCAATACGGGGCCGGGTTTCGGGCTTGGGCACCATGGGCCGGAACACTCGACCTCTAACGTCACATCCGACGCAAGGGGCACCTCAATGCCGCGCTGCGTCAAGGCATGCCCTTTAAAGACCGCAGCGATGGTCGTGCGCGGCGGCACCTCACCTTGTCTGTCCCAATCCACCTGCGGCACAGCGGATGCATCAAACTGCAACATACCCAAGACCGGCACATAGGCATCCGCCGACGCATCCGCCTTCAGATAGGCATCCGTCACGCCGAAGGGCATGCACGACAGGGCCAGCGCGGGCATGGGCAGAGCAACCAGCGCCAAAGCCAGCCAGCGCATCACAAATGCCCTTCGAAGGCCGCCAGCACCCGCTCATAGACATCCCGCTTGAAGGGCACGATGGCCGAGGTCAACTCGCCCGGCGTCATCCACTTCCACGCCGCGAACTCGGGATCGTCTGTCTCGATGTTCACCTGTGTGTCGGCTCCGTTGAAGCGGAGCAGGAACCACTTCTGCTCTTGCCCCCGATACTTGCCTTTCCACAACTTCGGGATCAGGTCATGAGGCAATTCGTAAGGCAGCCAGCCATCCGTTTCGGCCACTACATCCACCAGATCGGCAGTGATGCCGGTTTCTTCCTCCAACTCGCGCAGGGCAGCCGCGCGCGCATCCTCGTCCTTGTCCACGCCACCTTGGGGCATTTGCCAGGCGTCCTGATAGTGGTCTTTGCGCTGGCCAACCCAGACATGGCCATCCGCGTTGACAACCATGATCCCTACATTGCGGCGGTAAGGCAGTCTGGCAATTTCTTCGGGTGTCATTTCAGGCTCTTCTCCATCTCGGCACGGGCGAGGATCTCGCTGCCGCGTTCAACTGTTTCGTGGCCGATAACATGAAAGCCGCGCGCCTCAAAGGCAGGTTGCGCCATCAGGCTTGCATGGGTCCGAAGGCGGGGCAATCCAGCCGCCCGGGCATCTTTTTCAAGCGCCGAAAAGAGAGCCGAAAAGACGCCCCTGCCCTGCGCCGACGCCCGTACGAAAGCGAGATCGATATAGCCCGTGTCGTACATCGTCAGAAAGCCGAGCACGGCCTGCCCATCCTCTGCAACCCATACCTTTGAGCCTGCCAGACGTGCTGCCCATTCAGTGCCTGTCGGAACACGCGCCAGCCATGCGACACGCTGGGCTTCGCTGTATGGGCTGGTTCCGGTCCGTATGGCATCGAACATCACACGCCCAAGCGCATCCGCGTCGGTTTCCGCATATCTTCTGACTGTGACCATGTTTCTCGTCCTGACGCCGCGTTGCGCGTGACATCGCGCTTTATATCCCTGAAACCAAGAGGAATACTCCGGGGAGGACACCATGACCGATTATCCACACATGCTAGCGCCGCTTGATCTGGGGTTCACCACCCTCAAGAACCGCGTGTTGATGGGGTCGATGCATACCGGATTGGAAGAAACCAAAGACTGGAATCGGGTCGCCGAGTTTTACGCGGAGCGCGCGCGCGGTGAGGTTGGTCTGATGGTCACGGGCGGCATTGGTCCAAACCTCGAAGGGTCGGTTCTGCCGGGTGCGGCGATGATGGTCACGCAGGAAGACATCGACAATCATGCCATCGTCACCCGGCGGGTGCATGATGCGGGCGGCAAGATCGCGATGCAGATCCTGCATGCGGGCCGCTATGCCTACGGGCCAAAATGCGTGGCCCCGTCCCCCGTAAAATCCCCAATCTCGCCGTTTCCCCCCGCCGAATTGGATGAGGACGGCATCGAGAAGCAGATCAGCGATATTGTGGCCACTGCCGTGCGCGCCCGGCAAGCAGGTTATGACGGGGTCGAGATCATGGGCTCCGAAGGCTACTTCCTGAACCAGTTTCTGGTCACCCACACCAACAAGCGGACGGATCGCTGGGG
>CAYGQZ010000188.1:3250-8457 GCA_964352055.1 uncultured Rhodobacterales bacterium | reverse complement strand
GGCGTTGCATCCGGTCACGTACGGCCATGACCGATGAATATGTCGAGACGGAATAGGGCACAAGAAAGGTCAGCACACACTTGAACCAGGCCAAGCCGTCCATCGTGCCTTGGATCATCCTGTCGCCGTGATTGATCAGCGCGATTACGTTGCCCACGATCAGCCCGATGCGGGTCGCGCGTTTCACAACGCTTTTTTCTGTGGCAATCCGCCAGAAGGGCAGGGGTTCAGGCATGACATTTTCCTTGGTGAAGAAAGCGTGCTGAGTCGTTTACGGGAATGCAAGGGGTGGTCTGTGACACCTGACGCATCTGTGACCCATGCCCTTCAAATGAGGCCCGGACCAATCGAAATTCCGTGTGCGGCTGCCAGCGCACACTCGTCCGCATTTTTGGGACGATAGGATATGAACTCACTCGCGGTGCAGGACGGCAAGCCAAGGGCCGCAATCAAAGACGCATCGTAATGACCTGACAGCAGCAAAAGACCCTCGTGGGCCAGATGATCCCGCGTGCCCCGCCCGTTGTCTGACCTGATGCGCCGCATGAAATCGCGCTGCTGGGCGACCGCTTCCACAACGTCGCGGGTGATCGCAACGCCCTGCACCTCGCGAAACAGCGCCGCGATGCGTGCATTGCCTGTTTGTCGTGCAAAAATGCGCTGCGTCGCATCTGCGGGTACGGTCCGCCAGAAGTTGGGCGGATAGGGGTGATCCCGCAAGAGCCAAAGGATATTCTCAAACCCCTGTGCTGAGACGGTTTTCTTCGCGTCCTTGTTCTGGCCCTGAGTGAGATAGGCCGGGCGGGCCACGATCAGGCCCAGATAACACCTTGCCCGGACCTCATCCGCGGCCACCAGAATGCAAGGATGATCCACCGCTTCGGTCGGGATCATCCAGTTGCTGCCCATCGTGTTCTTGATATCGACATCATGACCCCGGATGCGCGTATCCAGCTTGCCTTTGGGCAGGCGCAGCAAGGCGCGCAATTCAATCTCGACCCGGGTGCCGATGTAGGTCTTTTCCGTCTTTTCCAGCTCATCATAAGACCGGCGCCCGGTCTTGGGGGTCATGATCACATCATCGATGCAGGTGCGCAGCATTTTTGCGAAATCTGCGCCAAGGGCCGTCACGCCGCCGCCGCGCGCCAGAATGTCCGAACTAATTTCATTGAGCACATCGTAATCGGGGTGTCCCCGGTCGACCTTGCTGGCTGGGACCGAGGCTTTCATCCGTATCTCAGCCTCGCATCAGCCTTTGACCGCACGCAAAACCCGCTTGCGCAAGACCTTGGCGATCTGGGTCGATACGGCCTGTGCCACCGGCGGCGGAAACGCATTGCCAACCTGGCGATAGGCGTTGGTCTTGGCCCCGGTAAAGTGCCAGTCATCGGGAAAACCCTGAATGCGTGCAACCATCGGAACGGTCAGGCGCGGCATGCCCTGATGGAACAGGTCGGGCGGTTCAGGGGCGAGGGTGCGCCCCTCAATACCCAGCGTGGCCCAAGCGGCGCGCGCACGGGTGGGACCCAGGTCCGGACCGCCATGTTTTTTGGAGCCGCCCACAATGGTCGGAGCAATCTCATCCGCCTTGTCGGCCCAGGCCTGCGCACCGGGCCAGCCACCGGCTGCCATCAGATCATACAGCGTCTCACCCACGGTGGGCGGATTGTGCGGGTTGGGATCGGGCCAGTCAAAATGTTCTGCGCGGTTGTGTTCGACCGCGACGATCACCACACGCGGGCGCAGTTGTGGCACACCGAAGTCAGAGGCATTCAAAAGCCGCCAATCCGCCTTGTAACCCAACCGATCCAACTGCGTCTTCAACCGCTCGCGGTAGTCGTGAAATACAGCGCCCAGAAAGCCGCGGACATTTTCGATCATGACGGCACGGGGGCGGGCCGCATCAATGATGTCTATGGCATCGTTGAAAAGGTTGCGCTCATCGCGTTCGCCCAACTGCTTGCCGGCGATGGAAAAGGGCGGGCAGGGCAATCCGCCCGCCAACAGATCCATACCGCGATAAGAGGCAGCGTCGTCCTTGAACAGGCGCAAATCCTCTTCGATCACGTTCCAGTTCGGGCGGTTGTGGCGCAGGGTGTTGCAACAATGCTTGTCAATTTCCACCAGGGCCGTGTGTGCAAAACCGGCGTTTTCCAGCCCGAGCGCCTGACCGCCCGCACCGGCGCAAAGTTCAACGGATGTCAGCATTCTGCTTGCCCTTTTGCCCTGCATCGCCTGAGGGACCGTTCATTTCGGCCCTTGCCCAGTTTTTTGTTCTTTGTCTGTTCTAGCGGGTCGTTGCAGGTCGGGCAAGTCAAAAGCCGGTCTTTTGCAATTCCGGCCTTTGCGGTCCGACAGGAAAAAAGCCACCCGCAGGGGTGCGGATGGCTTGGAGTGGATCAGCTTGTGCTCGCGTGGACGTTCAGCGCCGAATGGTTGTTGGCCATCCAAGCATCTTAGAGAAAGAAAAGCTCGACGTGCTGCTGGTGCCTTCTTCGCTGTACTTCGCTGTTCCCAACGCCTTGCCGAGTGAAAACTCGGAAGGTTCAGTTTTTGGATCAAGGCCGTGCTTGATGACCAGTGGCAGACCGAAATCCGCCATGCGACCATGTTTTGGGACAATAGACCCGGTATAGGGCTTGCGGTCGCTGAGCAGCGGAATGGGCGTGTCCGCCATGCGCGCGTGGCGGGGGAAGGCAAACTTGTCCGCAGGTTTGCGCTTGCTGATCAGCGGGATCGGGAAATTCGCCATGCGAGGGCCGCCGGGGATCAGCGCATTGTCGGTTTTGCCATTGATCAGCAAAGGGAACGGCACCGTTGCCATGCGCCCGTGGCGTGGAATGATGGACTTTGTCCAGGGCTTGCGCTGGCTGAGCAGCGGGATCGGGAAATTTGCCATACGCGCATGGCGGGGGAAGGCAAACTTGTCTGAAGGCTTGCGCTTGCTGATCAGAGAGATCGGGAAATTTGCCATTCTGGCGTGGCGTGGAAACGCAAAATTATCCTTGGGTTTGCGACGGCTGATCAGCGGAAGGATCATGTCCGCCATGCGTGCATGCGGCTCGAACAGCATTTCCTTGAACGGCTTGCGGCGGCTGATCAGCGGTATCGGCCAATCGGCCATGTGATACGTGTTGGAGAACGGATCGCGTTCGCGCGTCAGCATCAAAGGCTGCCCTTCAAGCACGCTCAACTTGCGCGCGCCGGCGGGTGGGTCAGCGACTTCGACCTCTTGGATCAGGTCGCCCAGATCTGCGGCCCCCAACCTGGCCGTTACATCCCGGGTGGTCTGCGCAACGCTCAGCGGTTTGTACCCGGCCATCACCAACAGAACGGCGCCGCCCTTGCTCATCCGTGCCTCATAGGCTTTGGCTGTGTCGGGATGCACGTCTCTGGCAGCGAGCGCATCGGCCAAACCGTCTGCGTTTTCAAACAGACTTACGATCTTTTTGGAAAACCGTTCCTGGCGCACAAGCTCTTTGACGACCAGGCGCGCTTGTGCCGCGCTATCGAAGTATCGAGTGATTACTTTTGTCATGGTGCCTCCACCAGAGTTAGGTTGACGGTCCGCCGGAAAGGGCGGCGTGCCGATTGGACCGCGGCAAACCGCAGGCTATTTGGCCAAGGCGGGTTTGCACCCACAACTCCACATCCGCGCACTTTGCAGACTCAACCTTGCTCCAGAATGTCAATTTTGCATTACAGTATCAAGTGTAAAAATTATCTGACACTTAAGGCTGCCATGCAAGATTGCCTTCTTTGAGATCACCTAGCGCGCTGATTTAAGCTTGCCATGATAGATGCGCTAAAAACTGTCATCAAATGCGTCATGCTCGGATCTTCCGTGGCCGTTGCCAGTCACGGCGACCCTTTGGTGTAAGTCCGCATCCGTGCTTACCTATGGCGGTGCCTTGGACATCGTGAAATGCAATGCCGGGCACCGTCGCGCAAGACTTACACGGTTTTCTTGCCTGTGCGCGGAAATAAATCATATGTGCGGCGCTCGGAATGTCGGACAGCGGCAGAACTCTATACTATCGTGACGACAGCCTATGACTTCTCGGGAATGCTTCACTGATGCGCATCGACAACCTTCAATATGCCAAATGGTCCGAAAAGATCTTTCGCCAGATGCGTCAAGGCGGCGTGGACGCGGTGCACGTGACTGTCGCCTATCACGAGAATTTCCGCGAGACGGTGCTGAATTTTGAGCAATGGAACCGCTGGTTCGAGCAATATCCCGACCTGATCATGAAGGGCCTTTGGGCCAAGGATGTGGAGGTTGCGCGCGAAACCGGGCGCACGGCAATCTTCTTTGGCTTTCAGAACCCCAGTCCGATCGAAGACGATATCGGCTTGGTCGAGATCGTGCACACCCTTGGCGCGCGGTTCATGCAACTGACCTATAACAACCAGTCCCTGCTGGCGACGGGGTGTTACGAGGCCGAAGACACCGGCATCACCCGCATGGGCCGCCAGGTGATCAAGGAAATGAACCGGGTCGGGCTGGTGATCGACATGAGCCATTCGGCGGACCGATCAACAATCGAAGCGGCAGAGATTTCGGAACGCCCGATCGCAATCACACATGCCAACCCTTATGCGTGGTCACCCGCCTTGCGCAACAAGACCGATGATGTGATCCGGGCCGTGACGGAAAATGGCGGCATGCTGGGCTTTTCTGTCTATCCGCATCATCTGAAGGGCAAGTCCGACTGCACATTGCAAAGCTTTTGCGAAATGATCGCGCGCACCGCAGACACCTTTGGCCCCGAACATCTCGGGATTGGAACGGATCTGTGCCAGGATCAACCGGACAGCGTGGTCGAATGGATGCGTGTGGGTCGCTGGAGCAAGGACATCGACTATGGCGAAGGCTCGGTCGCCGCACCGGGTTTTCCGCCCATGCCAAGCTGGTTTCACGACAATCGTGACTTCGGAAATATTGAGGCAGGCTTGAAGCAAACCGGTCTGAGCGACGTAGACGTCGCAGGGATCATGGGCGACAATTGGCACCGTTTTTATGCAGACAACTTTGTGCCACAGTCTTAGCAGGGGGGACATGATATGACAGTACAGCCCAAGACATCGCACGTGATTGCCAAACGTGACCCTGCGCAGGTGATGCGCCTGTCCCGCTTGGGGTCCTTTCACCAGTCCCGGCTGTCCTTCATGCGTATTCTGACACGCCGGATGATCCGGGAAAA
>CAYGQZ010000188.1:2066-3150 GCA_964352055.1 uncultured Rhodobacterales bacterium | reverse complement strand
GGGCTTGGCATGGCGCCGTTTCTGTTGAACCACCCGAGGCTTTTCAACAACTGGATTGCCGCGCGCGAAGAGGCGCTTGCCACCGTGCGGCGGGTTCCGGTCGCGACACAGGCAGAGGTCCAGACGTTTCGCGAACTGCTGACCCGCGCGATCGTCTCTGCCGACCTCTGGCATTCGGATCACCCGATCCAGATCGAGAAACTCACGCATTTGCGCAATGATCTGTCCGTTTTGGCTGACAAAGCTGCAGATGCAGACTTGCGGGCCAACCACCCGTGGGATCGGCTCTATTCATGGGCCGAAAGCACATTGGGCGAGGATGCTCAGGAATGCCTCGCGTCATTGATGCTGGAGCCATATGGCGATCTGGTCGACCATCTGGCGGATCAAATGTCGGATACGGATGCGTATGCTTTCCGGATTGATGGGACAATGCGTGTTGCGGACTTGCGCGCCATTCTGGAACGGGCCTATGGCTGGGCGCTCAGCATCGATTGGACTGCAAAAAAGCAGTGCGCGCGCGCATGGTACGTCTCGGCCGAGAAGCTGGAGCCGCGCCTGGGCGAGCGGTTCGAAGAGCCGATTGCGCCCTATGAGCAACCGCTTGCGCCGGGTCGGGATGCCGCGGCACTCTATGCGGCGTTGACGGATCAGGAGGGTGACGCACCTCTTGCGCATTTTCTGCTGACCCATCCCGAGCATCGGCACATCGTGCGTCGTGCACAGATCGTGGATCGCGCGCCCTACGCCGAAATTCGTGACAACACGATTGGGTCGGATCTTGTGCCCATCGATATGTTGCGCTGCAAGCTGTCCTTCTTCGGGGCCACGCATTTTGATCCACGGTCGGATCGTTGGGTGCGCATTTGCATGTTCGGTGGCGCACCATACCCCGACGAATTACAGGCGGGGCAGGTAGATGACTGGTCTTATCCTCCGGCTGCACCGTAACGCCAATGAGCTATTCGCTGAACGAGATCGAAGCGCAGGCCAAACGCGCGGCGCGCGGGGCTGGTCTGTCTTGGGGAATGGCCGAAGAAGCGGGCAGGGCGACGCGTTGGCTGGCCGCATATGATCTGCCGGG
>CAYGQZ010000188.1:0-1966 GCA_964352055.1 uncultured Rhodobacterales bacterium | reverse complement strand
AACGTCCCTCGATACGCGGATCGGTCCCGCCCGAGGTTTGGGCTGATCTGGATGTGTTTGCGCACAGAACATACGCACCCGCGACCGAGGCATCGCGATTGCTGGGGGCCGGTTCCGGTGTGTCGGACAACGACTGATGTCCGGTTCTGGCCAAGCGCAGGTGTCCACATTCTGTCAGCCTGTGATCAGGGCACCAAAGACGGTTTGCAACAAAGCAAAACAGCCTCCCGCCAAAGAACGAGAGGCTGCTTTGATGGCATGAGCCTGCCAATGAAACGGCAAGCCATACGGGCTCGTCTTGTTTAGAACGGCACCCAGCCTTCGCCGGGATCAAAGCTTTCCATGTCAAGGCTGATTTGCAACCCGTCCTCGCCGAGGTCCTTTTCAAGGATGATACCGTTTTCGGACACCATAAAGCTCATGATGCCGGTCACGCCGTATTCAGCGGGAACGGCCATGGCGGCATGGCCTGCGATCTGGTGGCCGTTGACCATGTAATCCATCGCACCGCCAGGGGCTGCATCGCTTTGGCTTGAGAACATGCGGTAGACATATCCCTCGTAGGGTTCCGGGCCCTGCTCTTCGCCGTCCGCCACATAGCCGTTGGCAGATGCGCGGGCGAACAATTCACCTGCCGGGCTGTCGTCTCCGGGCCAATAGAGCCCGTTCTTTTCGCCTTCATCCGAAATGACGGCAGTGGCGAATTCCAGTACACCATCGCCGTCCCAATCGGTGGCTTTGTAGGCGGCCTGCGCCTCGACATAGCTTTTGAGAACTTCGACAGTCTCAAGCTCGTTGCGACCAATCTCGCGATGGACCATCTCTTCGAGGCCTTCTTCGACATCGAAGGTCCAAAGCCCGTCTTCGCCAAGGATCATGGGCATCGGAAAGGCCCAGTTGTCTTCGCCGACGAGCAAGACACCGTAGCGGCCATAGATCTCCTGGACAAAATGTTCGGCATCGAAGGCATCGATAAAGCTCTGCATGACCAGACGGTCTTCGAATGTTTCACCTGTTGGCATGATCGAAAGGGCTTCGGTGCCAAACAAGGCTTCGATCTGGTCTGCCGATTGGGTCCGGATGGCCGACTCAAGCGCGCTGACAAGTGCTTCGGTCGTTGGATATCCGGCTTGCTGGCCTTCGACTTCGGCAAAGGCCACATTTCCCGCGAGGAAGAAGCTGGCGACGGTAATCGCTTTCATCGTTCTGACACTCATTATCTTCTTCCTCTTCCAGCTTTGCCGCGGTGTTGTCCGCCTCTGGAGGCAGATTTTCTGGCTCCGTGGCCGCTTTGTTTACGTTGCACACCTGAGTGTTTGACCTGCTGCTTGCGCGGTTTTGGTGCGGCCTTGCGTTGCTGGACAGCTGGTTTTGCCTTGGCCTTCGCGGGTGCGATTGCCTTCTTGTTGGCGGCGGCCGGACGTTTTGCAACGCCTGTTTTCTTGGGTCGGTCCCGGGCAATATCGCGGTTTTGAGCAGCGTTCCGAGCGCCATCGCGGGCTTGCGGACGGTCGCGCGCGATATCACGTGCAGCACCCCGGTTTTCGGGGCGGCTGATGTCACGGGCACCGGTCTGTGCACCAAGATCACGGCGCAACTGATCGCCACGTGATGGTTTTCGATCCGCCAGTCCGGGCAAGGTGCTGGGCCGTTCGCCGGGACGGTTTTTCAGGCCGCCGTGATCCTTGTGGTTGCGGATTTGATCCTGACCGCGCTTGCGCCGATCGTTATCCGGTTTCCACTTGTTGCCGACATTGACGTTGTTTCCGATGTTGACGTTGCCATCAATATCGATGTCGCCACCCCGGTAATGGACAGGACGCCCGTTCCAGCCGCCGCAATTCCGGCACCCCCAGTAACCGCCCCAATAATTGTCGTTGTTGTTGTCGATAATGGAGCCGATCAGGACCGCCGAACCAAACAACAGCAACGCGTCATCGACGTTGTTGTTGCTGTTGTCCGAAAC
>CAYGQZ010000187.1:0-8465 GCA_964352055.1 uncultured Rhodobacterales bacterium | reverse complement strand
CAGTACAAAGTTCAATCGGGCGATACGCTCCGTGTTGAAAAACTGGCCGCAAAAGCAGGTGACACAGTCCAGTTCAACGAGGTCCTGATGATCGGTGGCGACAGCCCCGTTGTCGGTGCGCCCACCGTTGAAGACGCAGGCGTGCAAGCCGAAGTCATCGAACAATTCAAAGGCCCCAAGACGATCAACTTCGTCAAGCGTCGCCGCAAGCACAGCTCCAAGCGGACCAAGGGCCACCGCCAGCAACTGACGCTGGTGCGTGTGACCGACATTCTGGCATCGGGTGCGTCCGCATCAGGTATCATGGCAGCTGAAAACGGTTCGGGCTTTGACTTTGCCGTTACGACCCCCGCCGCCAAGCCTGCCAAGAAGGCGAAAGCACCCAAGGCAGACGTCGAGGCGGAAACAGCCACAGTGGCCGACGTTGCACCAACAGGTGCCGATGACCTCAAGGAACTGTCCGGTGTTGGCCCAGCGCTTGAGAAAAAACTGCACGCCGCTGGAGTGACATCATTTGCCCAGGTTGCAGCATGGACCGAAGAAGACGTTGCTGATATGAACGAGAAACTGTCTTTCAAAGGCCGGATCGAGCGTGAAGGCTGGATCGAGCAGGCCAAAGAAAAGACTCAAGGCTAAGGAGAGAGACGCATGGCACATAAAAAAGCAGGCGGTTCATCCCGTAACGGTCGCGACTCCGCAGGTCGCCGCCTTGGCGTAAAGAAATACGGCGGTGAAGCTGTCGTTCCGGGCAACATCATCGTGCGTCAGCGCGGCACTAAATTCTGGCCGGCCGAAGGCGTCGGCATGGGCAAGGATCACACGATCTTTGCAACCGTCGACGGTGCTGTGACCTTTCACAAGGGTCTGAAACAGCGCACGTTCATCTCGGTCCTGCCAAAAGCGGAAGCAGCGGAATAAGCCGTTAAACGGATTTCATGAAAATTCGGGGGATCGGCGGAAACGCCGGTCCCTTTCTCTTTCTCGAAAGGCGTATCCAATGCCTGTCGCCATAACCAGCTTTGCCGTTTTTGCGGCCAGCCAGGTGGGAACACCGGGGCCTGCCAATATGGCGCTCCTGTCCACCGGCGCGCGCTATGGCTTCCGGGCGGCCTTGCCCTTTGTCGCAGGCGTCGCCTTGGGCAAACAGTTGGTGATCTGGCCGGTGGGCTTTGGGCTGATGGGGTTGGCATCAAGCGCGCCCTGGGTCTTCGAGACTCTGAAATATGTGTCGGCCGCCTATATCATCTGGCTCGCCTGGAAGGTGGCAAACCTGCGGCTTGGCCCGGCGGATGCAGAGTCCAGCGTTCCGGGCTTTGTGGCCGGTCTGATCGTACACCCGCTCAACCCCAAAGCCTGGGCAATGATCGTGGCAGGGTTCACAGGCTTTGTGGCGCCGGGCACGGATCCGCTCACGGCAACAGCGACGATCGGGGCAGTGCTGCTCGCCACTCAAATTGTCCTGCACCCGCTCTGGACACTGGCCGGTGACCGTATCGCGCGCACGCTCGCTGGCACACCGGCCGAACCCTATCTGATGTACAGCCTTGCGACTCTCACAGTCGTATCGGTACTTTTTGTTTTGTTCGGAGGAGGAACATGACGATGGAGATGAAGACGATCACAAATCAACCCGTCATTGAAACAGACCGGTTCGCACTGCGCCCGGTGCGGAAATCCGACATGGGATTAATTGAGCTATACGCAAGTGACAAACGGGTGGCCACGATGACAACGTCGATCCCGCATCCATTGCCGCCCGGTGTGACCGAAGCCTTTGTGACCCGGGCCATGCAAGATGACCGGGACGAGGACATCTGGATCATTGACGGTCTGAAAACCGGCGGCGCCGAGGTCATGGGGGTCATCAGTCTGGAACGGATGGACCGCAATCAATCCGAAGTGGCCTATTGGGTCGCGCCCCCGTACTGGAACACCGGTCTGGCATCCGATGCGGTTCAGGCCCTGGTCGCAGCCAACCCGATGAAGAACGTCATGATGTTCGGCTTTGTTTTTCAGGACAATCCGGCTTCAGCCCGAGTGCTGACCCATTGCGGTTTCCAATATCTGGGGGATGCCGAAGCTTTCTGCATCGCCCGGGACACATCGGTCCCGACATGGACCTACAGCAGGAACCTGTAGCGGGACGTCCTTGATTCTCTGTTCAGAAAAATCCCGGGGGAGGCGCTCTGCGCCGGGGGCAGCGCCCCCATCCCTGGCCGAAGATAGCCTTTGCCGAGCATGTCGAAGGACCATTCACCTCTCTGTGGATTTGCAGTAGGACGCAGTTATGAAGTTTCTTGATCTCGCCAAAGTCTATATTCGATCCGGTGCGGGTGGCGGCGGCTGCATTTCGTTCCGGCGTGAAAAATACATCGAATTCGGTGGCCCCGACGGCGGCGATGGCGGCGGCGGCGGCTCTGTCTGGGCCGAGGCTGTGGACGGGCTGAACACGCTCATCGACTTTCGCTATCAGCAACACTTTTTTGCCCAGAACGGACAACCCGGCATGGGCCGTCAGCGCACCGGCAGGGATGGGGATGATATCGTGTTGCGCGTGCCGGTCGGCACCGAAATCCTCGACGAAGATCAGGAAACAGTTGTCGCCGATATGACCGAAGTCGGCCAGCGTGTCGAACTGGCACGCGGCGGCAATGGCGGCTGGGGCAACCTGCACTTTAAATCCGCAACCAACCAGGCACCAAGGCGGTCAAACCCCGGTCAGGACGGTGTCGAACGGACACTGTGGCTGCGGCTGAAACTGATTGCCGATGTGGGCCTTCTGGGTCTGCCCAATGCGGGCAAATCCACCTTTCTGGCCGCCACGTCCAATGCGCGTCCCAAAATCGCGGACTACCCGTTTACAACGCTGCACCCGAACCTCGGTGTGGTTGGCGTCGACAATACCGAATTCGTCGTTGCTGACATCCCCGGCCTGATTGAAGGCGCCTCCGAGGGGCGGGGCCTGGGGGATCTCTTTCTCGGGCATGTCGAGCGCTGCGCGGTGCTCCTGCATCTGATCGATGGCACGTCGGACACCATTGCAGACGACTACGCAACAATCATTAACGAGCTTGAAGCCTATGGCGGCGCACTCGCGGACAAACCCCGGGTCACCGTGCTGAACAAGATCGATGCTTTGGACGAAGATGAACAGCAGATGGCCCGGGAAGAGTTGAAAAACGCCTCCGGCGGCCCCGTCATGATGATGTCCGGTGTCGCCCGCGCGGGCCTGACAGAGGTGCTGCGCACCCTGCGCAACCAGATCGATGATGACCGTCTGCGGCACAGACCTGCGCAAGAGGCCGAGCAGTGGCATCCCTGACATCCGCCCGCCGGCTGGTTGTCAAGATCGGGTCCGCCTTGCTTGTTGACCGCGCAACCGGCGCATTACGGACGGACTGGCTGATCGGACTGGCGCTGGATGTCGCATGGCTCAAATCCGCAGGCGTGCAAGTGGCTCTTGTCTCTTCCGGGTCGATTGCACTTGGGCGTGGCGTGCTCAAGTTGCCGGCAACCGACCTTGCACTCGAACAATCCCAAGCCGCGGCTGCCGTGGGTCAAATCCGCCTGGCACGCGCCTATGAAGAGGCGATGGCGCCGCATGGGATAACGACGGCGCAGGTTTTGATGACCCTTGAAGACAGCCGCGACCGCCGACGTTACCTCAACTCCCGCGCGACGCTGGAACAGTTGATCACCTTCGGGGCGTTGCCGATCGTCAATGAAAACGACACCGTGGCCACGGATGAAATCCGCTTTGGCGACAACGACCGACTGGCGGCACAAATCGCCGCGACGATAGGCGCGGACATGCTTGTTCTGCTCTCGGATGTCGACGGCTTCTATTCCGCCAACCCCAATGTCGATCCCGGCGCGACACGCTACGAGGTCATCGACAAGATTACCTCCGAGATCGAGGCACAAGCGGGTGATGCTGGCTCGGGTCTCAGTAAAGGTGGGATGAAAACCAAACTGATGGCCGCAAAGACCGCGACAGCGGCGGGTTGCACCATGGCGATCTGTCACGGTGCCGCTTTGCGCCCGCTGACAGCGCTGGAAAACGGCGCGAATGCGACCTGGTTCACCGCCACACTTGATCCGCAAGCAGCGCGCAAACGCTGGATTGCAGCCATGAAACCAAGGGGTACGATCACACTGGATGCAGGCGCAAAACAGGCATTATCCAGAGGAAACAGCCTTTTACCCGCAGGTGTTCAAGCGATTTCCGGCACATTCGGACGCGGGGACCCGGTGGCCATTGCAGGGCCGGACGGCCAGCAACTGGGGCTGGGTCTCAGTCGCTACACCGCGGCCGAAGCACAAAAAATCAAGGGGCACCACAGCGCCGAAATCGAAGAATTGCTCGGCTATCCGGGCCGCGCCGCCCTGATCCACCGGGACGATATGGCACTTTAACCCTTCTTTCGGCTGTAAATATCCCCGCCGGAGGCATAAAATCTCTGTCAAACCGCCAGCACAGGACACATCAGATGAAAGATTTCGCTGACATCCCCAGCCTCATGGCCGATATCGGGGCGCGCGCCAGGGCGGCGGCGGCAACGCTCGCCTTTGCCAATGCCGAACGGAAACATGCCGCTCTGATCAGTGCTGCGGAACATGTCTGGTCCGACCGGGCCGCGATCATCGCAGCCAATCAAAAGGACATGGAGTACGGCCGCCAAAAGGGCTTGTCCGATGCGATGATGGATCGGCTGCGCCTTGACGAAGACCGGATCCAGAGCATCGTCGATGGCCTGCGCGCCGTTGCCGAACAGGCTGATCCTGTCGGCGAAGTCCTGGCCGACTGGACACAGCCAACCGGGCTGCACATCCAGCGGGTGCGCACGCCCCTGGGCGTGGTGGGCGTGATTTACGAAAGCCGTCCCAACGTCACGGCCGATGCCGGCGCGCTGTGCCTCAAGGCGGGCAACGCCGTGATCCTGCGGGGTGGCTCTGAAAGCTTTCATTCATCGGGCGCGATCCATGCGGCCTTGCAACAGGGTCTGCGCGACGCAAACTTGCCCGCAGATGCCATTCAACTGGTGCCCACCCGCGACAGGGCCGCGGTCAGCGAGATGCTGACCATGACCGACACGATCGACGTGATCGTGCCGCGCGGTGGCAAGGGCCTTGTCGGACTGGTGCAACGCGAGGCCCGCGTGCCTGTCTTTGCCCATCTGGAGGGGATCGTCCACATCTACATCGACAAGGATGCGGATGCGGAAAAAGCGCTGAATGTCGTGCTCAACGCCAAGACCCGTCGGACCGGTATTTGTGGCGCCGCGGAATGCCTGCTGATCCATAAAGACGTGGCTAACACGGTCGGCAAGGCGGTGGTTGCGGCTTTGATACAAAAAGGCGTGCTGGTGCATGCGGATGCAGGGCTGCAGTCCCTCGATGGTGTCTTGCAGGCCACGGACGAGGACTGGGGCAAGGAATATCTGGATATGGAGATTGCCGCGCGCATTGTCCCTGATCTTGACGCGGCCATGACGCATATTCGCACCTATGGCTCAAACCACACCGATTGTATCCTGACGGAAGACGAAGCCGCCGCCACGCGCTTTCTGACCGAACTCGACAGCGCGATCCTGATGCACAACGCATCGACCCAGTTCGCGGATGGGGGCGAATTTGGCATGGGGGCCGAGATCGGAATTGCGACCGGAAAAATGCACGCACGCGGCCCGGTCGGTGCGGCGCAACTCACAAGTTTCAAGTATCTCGTGCGCGGAAACGGAACAACGCGGGCCTAGAACCTGATTTTTACAAATTCATTCTCAGTCATGCTGACGTCGATTTTCCGATCCGCGTCATCAGCGACGCGTGGCAGCAGGGCGAACTGGACATGCGCAGGGGCCAGCGCCCCGACGGGACGCCCGTCCAGCAAATCCCACAGCCCAGGCTCATAAATGGTCTTGCTGGCATAACCTGTCAGCAACCAGGACCCGTTGTCGCAATTGATTTCGATCCGCCCGCCATAGGGCAAGGCCGTCTCCAGGCACTGCAACGCCAGAAAAACCAGCCGAATGGCCCAACGCGGATGCGGATCCAGAGGCCCATAGGCCACATCGAGGCGTCCCCCGATCATATTGTCCTTGAGGATCGACACCACGTCCGCACGCCCCATCGGATGATCGCTTGCAGCCCCGTAGGCGATGCGGAAAAAGCGGATGCGACTGCTGGCGTTGCTGACACTTTCCGATATGAGTCCAATTTCGGGCCCATCCCGGCCACCTGACATTTCAAGCAGTTCGAGGCCATTGTTGATTGCGCCAATCGGCGATATCAGATCATGGCAGATACGGCTCCCGATCAGGGTCGCAAGATTTACGTCACTCTGTCCCATTAGGGGCCCCGGCAATGAGGTTGTTTATGGAAAGTTTCAACGCCATTCTGGCTCCCGGTATGTTGGTGCGCCATCCTGACCATTCAGAATGGGGAACAGGACAAGTTCAAAGCAATGTCGGTGCAAAAACCACTGTCAACTTTCCCGATGAGGGAAAAGTGGTTATCGATGGCAGCCGGATTGCCCTTGTTCCGGTTTTTGATGCCAGATCATAGTTTCCGAAACCTTAACGCATTGCAACCTGAGATTGTGATTTCGCTCGACATTCCGTTCAACGTCATTGGGTGCAAAAGCCCATGACCGCCCGGCAAGCTCCGAAATTCCGGGTTGCGATGGCCCAGTCCGACGAGGATCTGCGCCGCGCCCAGGCTTTGCGCTACGATGTCTTCGTGCGCGAACTGGGCGGCGGCGGGGCGCTTGTCGATCATGTCGCCGAACTCGAACAGGACTGCTTCGATCCTTATTTCGATCATATGCTGCTGCATGATGATGCCACCGGTCAGGTTGTCGGGGTGTACCGCATGTTGCGCGCGGAACAGGCCCGTGCGGCGGGTCAGTTCTACTCAGAGAGTGAATATGATCTTGCGCCTTTGCGTGCGACAGGGCGCACCCTTCTGGAACTGGGCCGCTCGTGTCTGCATGCCGATTATCGCGGTGGCAGCGCAATGTTTCACCTGTGGGCCGGGCTGGCGGACTATGTAGCCGAGCACCGCATCGAAATCATGTTCGGCGTTGCGTCCTTTCACGGGACGGACCCAAAGGCGTTGGCGCTGCCCTTGTCCTTGCTGCATCATCGCCACCTTGCACCGCAGCCCCTGCGTGTGCGCGCCTTGCCGCCTCATGCACGCAGTATGAACATGATGCCCGAGGCTGCCATTGACCGGCGCGCGGCCATGGTTCAGGTGCCCGCCCTCATCAAAGCCTATCTGAGGCTTGGCGGCGTTGTGGGCGAGGGGGCCTATATTGATCACGATTTCAACACGACAGATGTCTGCCTGATCATGGACACGAACGCCATGTCAGAGCGGCAAAAACGGATATACGGGGCTGCATGATGCGCATGACCTGGGACGGCGTGCCCCCGCCAACCCCAAGAAAACCGGGGCCATTGGCGCTTTTGCGCATTGGCGTGCGGGGCAGCGCGATCGTGCTCACGATTGCGCTGGGATTGGCCGTGCTCATGCCCCTGCGCCTGATCGAGCGGCCCTGTTTCGGGCTAAAGCGTCCCTGGACACCTTGGATTACGCAAAGCGTCTGCCGCCTGTCTCTGATCTGGCTGGGGCTCTCGTTTCACCGGACCGGGCTGCCGATGACCGGGCAGGGGGCGATTGTGGCCAATCACTCCAGTTGGCTCGACATCTTTGCGCTGAACGCGTCGGACCGGGTCTATTTCGTGTCAAAATCCGAAGTGTCCGGCTGGCCCGGCATCGGATTGCTGGCGCGGGTCACGGGAACGTTGTTCATTGCGCGTGATCCGAAGGCCGCCAGGGAACAGACCGCACTTTTCGAGGAAAGGCTTCTGGCCGGCCAACGCCTGCTGTTTTTCCCCGAAGGCACCAGCACCGACGGCCTGCGCGTTTTGCCGTTCAAGTCCACGCTCTTTGCCGCCTTTTTCGCACCCGGTCTGAAAGAGCACATGTCGGTCCAGCCCGTTTCCGTGGTCTATCGCGCACCAGAGGGTGAGGATACCCGGATTTACGGCTGGTGGGGCGATACGAGCTTTGGCAGCCACCTGCTGACAATGCTGGCCTTGCCGCGCCATGGCCGCGTCGAGGTGACGTATAGCGCACCGCTGCGGGTCGCGGACATGGAGGATCGCAAGGCGCTGGCGGTCGCATCCGAGACATCGGTGCGGGCCGGGCATCCCGCCGGTTGAGTGCAGTGTCGCGAGCGACTGCGGATTACAGAAGCGTAAATGCGACTCAGCAAGGTTAACAAAACTGTTGCGTTTGTGGCGGGTTAAACGCGCGGCGGGGCTGTGCACCGAGTGTGCACCACCTGTGCACCGATCGTGCACCGTGGCGTACATTTGGCGCTGTGAGAAATAGTGAAAGCCTGCTTTGAGCCCATCTTGCCTCGCGCTTTCTCCGTCGGTTTGACAAAAGTTTTTTACTTT
>CAYGQZ010000186.1:4158-8485 GCA_964352055.1 uncultured Rhodobacterales bacterium | reverse complement strand
CAGAAATTCGGTGAGCGCCTGCGGGTCGACATCCCGCCCGGTAAAGCCTTTGATATAAGGCGAAAGCCGCGCCATACGCACATCCATGGACTCGCGCACCTCAAGCGCATGATAGCCAAGTTGCATGAAATACACGATGCGCGCACGCGCATCCGCCTCTGCAGGATCATAGTCAAATCGCTCGAACATTGCGATAACGGCGTCCAGCCGCGCGGCGTCTGCAGCATGCACGCGGGTGCGCAATCCATCATCCCGGCGCGACCATTCCCGGACTGCGAAATCCAGACCCGTATCAAACAGGAACGGATCCACAAAGCACCGAAAGAAATTGCAAAGTGCAGCAGAGATATTGGCGGCAGGCCGTTGGCAATGGGCCAGAATCGTCGCCGTGTTGCGCACGGCCCATTCGTCGAGCAAAGCCTCAAGCAAGTCCGCGCGGTTTTCAAAATACCAATAAAAGCTGGAGCGGGACACTTGCAACTTTTCGCTGAGCGTCAGGATCTTAACCTCGGCCACACCATGATGCACCAACACATCGCGGGCAATGTTCAGCCAGTCCTCCCGCGTGACTTTGACATGGCCGACCAAGGGTTCCTTGTCGGGATCATCCCGGTGCAACAGCGGAGAGACGCGGCGACCCATCGATCAGCTTTCCGGCGGTGCGCCGCCCGCGGCGGTCCGTTTTTCGATGAAGCGGCGCAGGCCCTCTACTCGCGCCTCGTCCATTTTTGGACGTTTATCAGCAGCCAGGATTTCCTTCCAGACTGCAGTGGCCCGCGTGCTCGCATCCTGCGCACCGCGTTCCGTCCACGTACCAAAGTTCGCATAATCATGCACAATCGGCTCGTAGAATTCGGTGTTGTAACGCGCCATGGTCTGGCCTGTGGCAAAGAAGTGTCCGCTGGGGTGAACTTCGGACAGCGCGTCAAAACCGATCTCATCCGTGCCCGCCTGCGCGCCCGCACATAACTCGGCCACCATATTCAAAACCTCCACGTCCGTGATCAACTTTTCATAGGAAACGCTCAACCCACCTTCGAGCCAGCCTGCGGAATGGATGATCACCGTCGCCCCGGCCATCAGGCAGCCCCAGAGACCCATCTGGTTTTCGTTGGCGGCTTGAACGTCATTGAGGTTGGCCGCTGATCCAGCTGCCGACCGCCATGGCAACCCTGTAAAACGCGCCAATTGCCCTGCCGCCAGCGAAGCCTGAAAGTGCGATGGCGTGCCAAAGGCAGGTGCCCCCGATTTCATATCCACATTCGATGTGAAGGTGCCATAGCAAACCGGCGCCCCGGGCCGGGTCAACTGGGTCAGCGCAATGGCGGCCAACGCTTCGCAATGGCTGAGCGTGATCGCACCCGCGACCGTGATCGGGGCCATCGCGCCCATCAACGTGAAGGGCGTCACGATTGAGACCTGGCCTGCCCGCGCGAAATCAATGAGACCTTGCGCCATCGGGATGTCCAGCGTGCGCGGGCTGTTGGTGTTGATGATCGTATAGCAATGCGGATTGGCCGCGAATTCAGCGTCAGAGACGCCGCGAAAATCCCGCAGCATCTCGAAACTGTCCATGACCTGAGGCGTCCCGCGCGCAAACACGAACGGAAACTTGTCGCTGAGTGTCAGTTGCGCGTCCAATGTGAAGTAGTGCCTTACGTTGGTGGCGATGTCCTGCGGTTCGATCAGCGGCGGCATCATCTGAAGTACGTCGAAATGATGCGTCAGTTGGACAAGTTCTCGAAAATCCACGCCACGTCCGGGGCGGCGGCCGCGCTCCAGATCTGTCGCATGCGGTGCCCCGGCACCCGGCTGAAACACGAGGCTGCCCAGTTCCAGCACGACGTCGCGGTCGCGGTGCCCAGCGCGGCAGTTGATCGACTTCGGGGCCGTGGCCAGCGCGGCGTCGACGATTTCACGGCCGATGAATACCATTTCGGCCGTCTCATCGACCCTTGCCCCGGCTGCGGCAAAGATCCTGCGGGCCTCGGGCAGCAGCACCTTGATCCCCAGCTCTTGCAATGTGCGCAGCGCGGTCGCGTGCATGTTGGCGATCTGATCCGCTGAAAAGACCTCCATCGGTGGAAACGGGTTTTTCAACTGACGATAATTCGTCTTGCGCACAGGTGTGCTGGACGCATCCCGTTTCCGCCTTCGTCCGCTGCGTTCCGGGCGTATCACTTCGCGGTCCATGGCGTTATACACGCATCGCGGCACCCGCAGGGTCATAAGGCGACACCGCGATGACCCGTGCCGCCCGTTCGACCCCGACAATATGGACCGCCAGTTCTGTTCCGGTCGCTGCGACCTCCTGATTGACCATCGCCATCGCCAACGACTTTCCAACTGTATGGCCATACCCGCCCGACGTGACAAAGCCGACCCTCTTGCCGTCTCTCCATACGGGTTCGTAGCCACTTGCATCGGCATCCGTCGCGTCGATTTCAAGCGGGACAACGATTTGTGCCGGCCCATTGCCGTCGCGTTCCTGTTCTGCGGCCTCACGCCCAACGAAGTCGGCCTTGGACCAGTCGATCCAGCGATCCATGCCGGTTTGTGCGGCTGTATATCCTTGGGTGAATTCGGCGTTCCAGATGCCAAAGCTCTTTTCAAGCCGCAGGCTGAGCAGTGCGTTAAAGCCATATTCCCGGATGCCCAGATCCGCACCGGCCTCCAACAGCAGCGTTCGCAAGCCAATATGTTCGGCGGCAGAGCAGTGGATTTCATAGCCCAACTCACCCGCAACCGACAAACGGCCCACCTTGGCACGGATCAAGCCAATATCGAACTGCCCGCAGCCCATGAAAGGCAAATCACCAATCGGTCCATCGGTAAGCGTTTCGATCACCTTGCGGCTGTTTGGCCCCGACAGGCTGAACCCAACCACCGCGTCCGAGATATCGCGCACCTCAACGCCTTCGCCCATATGATCGCTGAACCAACGCATGTGCCAGCCGCGCAGATAATAACTGCCCATGATCCACCAGGTGCCATCACCCCAATTGAACACCGTCAGATCGCCCCGCAACTTGCCCGTGGGCGAGAGCATCGGCGCCAGACGGGCGCGCCCCGGAGCAGGCAGTTTGGAGGCCATGACATGGTTCAGCCACGCCTCTGCCCCCTCGCCAGACACTTCAAACCTAGAAAAGCCGGAGATGTCCAAAAGGCCCACGGCCTCGCGCACGGCCTTGCACTCCGCCGCGACAACATCAAACGCGTTTGAACGCCTGAGCGTCGGCTTTTCCTCAAAATCAGGCGTCGGCGCAAAATAGAGCGGGACTTCCAGACCATAGCTTGCCCCCCAATGGCACCCTGCCGCCGTCATGTCGGAATAGGCGGGCGCCATTTTCAAAGGCCGTCCCGCAGGCAATTGTTCGTTGGGATAAGTCATCACGAAGCGGCGGGTATAGAACTGGCCCGTCGTTTCCTTGATGAACCGCTTGTTCTGGGCATAGTCACCATAGCGCGAGACATCCATGCCGAACACATCCGCCTCCGCCTCCCCATGGATCATCCATTCGGCCAGTGATTTGCCGACTCCGCCACCCTGCAAAAAGCCGGCCATGACCGCGCAGGCGCACCAGTATCCCGGCTTGCCCTGAACCGGGCCTACAAGGGGGTTGCCATCAGGCGAAAAGGTGAAGGCCCCGTTGACCCAGGTTTTCACCCCAACTTCCTGCAAGGCGGGATAGCGTTCGAAACCCAGTGTCAACTCGTGTTCGATCCGGTCGGTATCCTCCTGCTGCAGTTCAAACCCGTATTCCCAAGGCGCGCCGTCCATCATCCAGTGCTGATGATCGACTTCGTAGATGCCCAGCAGGATACCCTTCTGATCCTGACGCATATAGGTAAACCCTTCGAGGTCCACGGTCATCGGCACCTCGAAGTCCAGTTGCTCCAATTCGGGGATTGTGTCCGAAATCAGATAGTGATGATTAAGCGGCGAAACCGGTAGTTCGATCCCCGCCATACGGCCTACCTGCTTGGCCCACAGACCGGCTGCGTTGACCACATGTTCGCAGGTGATCGTGCCTTTTTCTGTGACAACCTGCCAGCCGTCTGCAGTCTGGTTCAATTCAAGGACACGGTTGTTTTCAATCACCGTCGCGCCCCGTTTCTTGGCCGCACCCGCATAGGCATGGACGGTGCCTGTCGTGTCTACGTATCCTTCGCGGTCTGCCCACATACCGCCCAAAATGCCGTCGGTTGACATGATCGGGCATAACTCACCTGCTTCTTTGGGTGTAATCAATCGCACATCCTCGATGCCGATGGACTGGAAGGTGCGGTAGGCCGACTGCAACCACTCCCAACGATCCGGCGTGCC
>CAYGQZ010000186.1:0-4058 GCA_964352055.1 uncultured Rhodobacterales bacterium | reverse complement strand
CGGTTGAGCGGCTCAATCAGAATGGTACGGTCACCCGCGGCAGCACAAGCGTAACGCAAATTCTCGACAAAGGTTGCATGAGCGGGCGCACCCTGGGCAAAGCCTGCCATCACATGCACGGCCCCAGCCCCGACCTCCTTGGCATAGGTCAATGCCTCATCTATGGCAACGCGCGCCTCCGCCTCACGACCCGAAAGTGCCGAGAGGCCGTTTTCGCCACCTGCCACGTCGCCACGCCGGGTGTTCAACCCCAAAACAGGAAGGCCCGTTTCTGCAAGGGCATCCCGAACGGCACTGGAAGGAACGTCATAGGGCCAATGCAACTCAACCGCATCAAACCCCGCAGCTTTCGCGGCGCGGATTGCATCCGGCAAAGCACGATCCGTCCACAAAAACCCCAGATTGGCGGAAAAGCGCGTCATCCGACTTCTCCCGGCAGGGTCAGGCCCGCATTGCGGGCATAGACCTTGGCAACAGCCGCGTCATCCTCGCGGCCAAGTCCCATGCCTGCCGCAGCAATAAACTGCTGCAAAGCCGTTGCGGTGATGGGTGCGCTGAAATTGGAAGCCTTCGCAATGTCCAACACGATCCCAAGGTCCTTGGGCCAGATATTGACCTGGCTGTGGGGCGTGTAATCCCCCGCCACGATGTGCGGCGCACGGTTTTCCAGCATCCAGCTTGATCCGGCACATTTGCTGATCACTTGAACGAACATGTCCGGGGTAACGCCCTGTGTCATACCAAAGGTCAGAGCCTCGGCCATGGCGGCGATATGGACACCGGCCAGAAGTTGGTTCACGGCCTTCATCGCCGATCCAGCGCCCGCACTGTCGCCAAGATCGAAAACCGTTTCAGCAGTGGCATCCAACGCAGGACGCGCCGCTTCGAACGCAGCTGCCGTGCCCGCAGCCATGATCGACAACTGCCCGGCAGCCGCCTTGATCGAGCCCCCGGAGATAGGTGCATCCAGATAGTGCACGCCAGCCTCGGCGCACTGCGCTTCCATCTGCCGGGCAAAATCCGGCGGAACCGTCGCGCAGGCGACAACGACCGCGCCTTTGCGCATCTGTGGCACGACGCCGTTTACGCCAAACAGAACCTGTTGGGTTTGTGCAGCATTCAGAACCACGACCATGACAGCATCCGCAGTGCCAGCAATGTCTGACAGCGCAGAAGCCTTGCCACCTTCGTCTCGCAGACGTTGCATCGGCTCGGGTGCCACATCAAAACCGTATGTGGCGTGGCCAGCCCGCACGCAAGAAAGCGCCATGCCATAGCCCATGGACCCCAAGCCAACCACGACCGTTTTTTGTGTCTGTCCCATCATGCCCTCATTTCCGATGTGTGAGCCGTACCCTAGCGGGATGCTTCGCAACTGCAATCCCGCGGGCGATGGTCAAATCTGCCTTTGCGTATCACAGCAGACAAAAGACTTTTCCAGAAATTCCGAAGGTCTATCGTTCTGAAGGCTTCATCTTGCCAGAAAAACTCTCCCCGAAGGGCCGGCCAGCATCAAAGTGCAAACGCGTCATCGGCGCGCCGGGCAATGTCAGGCCGTTGCCCGGCGCATCAAAGTCACCCAACGTGAAACAGCGACGCAAACATCTTTGGATCAATACTGTCATTGGCGAATGTTTCGCCTTCGGTCAGTACAGAGACCGCGTCATGGCTGTGCAGGCTTTCCTGATGGCTGGCCACGACACGGAAATCGGCAATGCGCACATCGGCCAGCAATTGCTGGCAAAAGAGCCGCGCGGCATCCTCGACAAAGATCGGGTTGGCTGCGTTCAACTCGGCAAAGGCCTGTTCGTCCTCGCGCTTGACCATCACCTGTGTCTCTGTCGGCACGGCGCGGCGACAGGCTTCGATCAGGTCTTCGAACCAAAGACAGTCTGCACCGTCTTCAAGGACAACCGAAATACGGGCCACAGAACGCTGCGAATGGGGCGTTGCCAACTGACCGCGGGTCGCACGGGCGTGTTCGCTCAGCTCAAGCGAACACGGACACGTCGACGAATATACATAATCCAGATGCATGATCTTCTTGCGCACTCCGGCTTGCTCGACCAATTCCAGTGCAATATCATAGTATTGGAACCCAAACAGGCCTGACCGCAGGCTTTCCATTTTCATCGGAAAACTGAAACGCATCTGAATGCGCGCATCAAAGCTCTCAAGATCGGACTTGTAGTCATCCAGAGCCGCTTCGATGACCTCGAAGCTGAACGTCTCACCGGCATATTCGTAAAACGACCGCATGATCCGGGACATGTTGATGCCCTTCTTGTCAGCCTCGAGGCTGACGGTGCCCGTGACTGAAGTCTCAAGCGTCAGAGCGTCCCCCGAGCGGGTCTGCACCCGCAACGGCAGGCGGAAATTCGAGATACCTACATGCTGAATCTGCTGCTTGGCCCCACGGATCAAGCTGGACGGGCCGTTTTGCAGGTCCGGCAATGTTTCCTTGTAGGCTCCGTCCACTTTGAACGTGTCCGGATAAGTGCGTGCAAAAGAGGGGTAGTCGACACTGTCCCCGCCTGGCACCAAACGTGCGACCGAAGGGTCCAATTCGAGAATGTCAGTTGTTGTGGCGGTTCTGGCCCAACGGCGCAGCAAATCCAGTGCTGCTTCGGCCTCGTCGCGTTCGGGTATTGCGGTGATGTCGGGCGTATGAATGTTCATAAAGTGGCCCCCCTTTCTATTTGTGTCTGACGAACATGTAGGTGCCGTGTCAGACAAGTCCATTTGTGCTGACGTATACGTGTCCTTTTGCAACATGGATGACTTTTGGTCAGAAAATCTGACCAGCGCTCACCGTCGTCTCGTCCAACAGGATCAGTCTGCCTGCGCAAGGGCCTGCAATACATCCGCAATCAGGTCGTCGCTGTCTTCTATCCCCACGGACATCCGGACCAGCCCAGGGGTAATCCCCAGCATGTCCTTTTGCTCTTGCGGCAGCCGCTGATGGGTCGTTGTGGCCGGATGGGTCAGGATCGACTTGGCATCGCCCAGATTATTGGAAATGACAGCGATCTTGAGCGCATTCAGAAAGCGAAACGCCGCCGCCTGCCCGCCCTTCAGGTCGAGCGACAAGACTGTCCCGCCTTTGCCGCCCATCTGCGTCTGCACCAGCGCATGTTGGGCATGATGTGCAAGCCCCGGATAGATCACCCGCGACAATGCCGCATGCCCATCAATGGCGGTTGCCAGCTTTTGTGCGCTACCCGCCTGTGCGCGAACCCGAAGCTCCATTGTTTCCAATCCCTTGAGCATCACCCAAGCCGTGAAAGGCGACATGGAACCACCCGTATGCTTCATGTAAGGCTCAACAGTTTTTCGGATAAACGTCTGACGCCCCAAAATCACGCCACCCAAAGCGCGCCCTTGCCCGTCCACATGTTTGGTCGTGGAATAGATGACAACATCAGCGCCTTGCGCGATGGCGTCTGAAAAAACAGGCGTGGCAAAGACATTGTCAACCAGCACGGTTGCTCCAACCGCGTGCGCCAGTTCCGAAACAGACCGGATATCAATGACTTCCAAAGTCGGATTCGAGATGGATTCGAAAAAGACAGCGCGCGTGTCAGGGGTGATCGCCGCCTTCCACGCGGCCAGATCCGTCCCGTCAACAAAGACAACCTCGACACCGTAACGGCACAGGATTTCCTCGAGCACATACAAGCAGGACCCAAAAAGCGCGCGTGCAGAGACAACCCGATCCCCGGCCTTCAACATCGACGTCAACGCACCGGAAACCGCCGCCATCCCTGATGCGGTAGCAAAGGCATCCTCGGCCCCCTCCAGCATTGCCATACGGTCTTCGAACATGCGGACCGTCGGGTTGCCATAGCGGGCATAGATGAACTCATCCGGCCCGGCCTCAAGGAAACGGGCTTCCGCCGCCTCGGCACTGTCATAAACAAAGCCCTGTGTCAGGAATATCGCCTCGCTCACCTCGCCATACTGACTGCGGCGGGTGCCGCCATGAACAGCGCGTGTACGCGGCTTCCAATCGTCGCTCATCTTCAACTCCATTTGGGCCTGAAATGGGGCCAGGCCAC
>CAYGQZ010000185.1:0-8643 GCA_964352055.1 uncultured Rhodobacterales bacterium | reverse complement strand
TCGCGCGCCACCGATGTGCCAGAGACACTTTCATAAGTCACATCCGACAGCATCTGGTGCAGGGCGTGGCCAAACTCGTGGAACAGCGTGCGCGCATCGTCATAGCTGAGCAGGGCGGGATCACCCTTGGCAAAGTTGCAGACGTTGATGACGACGGGGGTTTGCGGGGCCGGGAATTTTGCCTGCGCCCGCATGGCCGAACACCAAGCACCAGAGCGTTTTGAGCCGCGCGCGAAGTAATCCCCGATGAAAACCGCCACATGCTTGCCATCCCGCGTGACGTCCCACGCGCGACAATCAGGGTGATAAAGCGGCACATCGAGCGGCTTGAAAGTCAGCCCGAATAGCCGCGTGGCGCAGGCAAAGGAGGCCTCAATCATCCGATCAAGCTGGAAATACGGTTTCAGCTCCGCCTCATCCAGATCGTGCAATGCCTTGCGGCGCTTTTCCGAGTAGAACCGCCAGTCCCACGGTTCCAGCGGGCCATTGACGCCATCGGCCAGCATCATCTCTTCGAGTGCTGCACCATCCGCTTCGGCGCGTGCCTTTGCGGGTTCCCAGACGGCCATCAGCAGGTCACGCACCGCCTCGGATGTCTTGGCCATTTCGGTTTCAAGCTTGTAGTCTGCAAAGCTGTCATAGCCCAACAGGCGCGCACGCTCGGCGCGCAGCTTCAGGGTCTCTGCGGCAATGGCCCGGTTGTCAGTCTCTCCGCCATTGGCCCCTCGGGCGGCCCAGGCATTATAGGCCTTTTCGCGCAGATCGCGTCGGGTGGAGAATTGCAGGAACGGCACAATGAGCGAGCGTGACAGGGTGACAACAGGGCCACCTGCGTCCTTTTCCTTGCCTGCGGCACGCGCCGCATCGATCACAAAGGGCGGCAGGCCCGCCAGATCCTCTTCGGCCAGCGCCATGAACCATTCGCGCTCATCGGCCAGAAGGTTCTGGGTAAACTGCGTGCCCAGTTCGGCCAGCCGCCCCTTGATGACCTTCATCCGGTCTTCTTCCGGCCCCTTGAGGGCCGCACCGGAGCGGACAAATCCGCGATGGGTCAGCATCAAGACACGCGCCTGTTCGTCACTCAGGTCAAGGTCATCACGCAGGGCCCATACGTCCGCTACGCGTTGATATAGGGCGGTGTTTCCAGAAATCTCGGCAAAATGTGCGGCCAGCTTCGGAGAGAAGTCGCGCTGCAATGCTTCGCGGGTCGGATTGCTGTCGGCCCCGGCCATGGTAAAGAACGCGCCCAGCACCTTGTCAAGGTCATGGCCTGCGGCCTCCAAGGCTTCGATTGTATTGGCAAAATCGGCAGGTGCGGTGCTGTCTGCGATGGCGTCAATCTCGACCTGATGCCGCGCCAGCGCCTCGTCCAGAGCAGGGGCAAAATCGTCATCGGAAATAGCGTCGAACGGGGCGATCTGAAACGGTCTGTCCCAGTCCTGCAAAAGCACGTTGGTCATGATGTAATCTCCTTTGCGCCCTATGTAGGGCGGCCGTTACCCGGACGCCATGGGGACATGGGCGCACGTTTCACAATCGGCCCGCCGGGTCAGGCCGATCTTGCGGCTTTCCCCATAAAGGGCATCGTGAATGACCATGTCTCCGCGCAAGGGCGTGCCGGCCCCGGTGATGACCTTGATCGCCTCAACAGCCATCATCGACCCGATAATGCCGGGCAACGGGCCAATGACCCCTGCTTCGGCGCAGTTCGGGGCCAGCTCCGGTGCCGGAGCCTGCGGGAAAATACAGCGATAGCACGGTGCGCCACGCGCAGGATCGAAGACGCTCAATTGCCCTTCCCACTGGGTCAAAGCGCCTGAAATCAACGGGATGCCCCGGGCGACAGCTGCTGCGTTGACCAGATAGCGCGTGTCGAAATTGTCCGTGCCGTCGATGACCAGATCATAGTCGGCCATCAGGTCATCCGCGATATCGGCCGTCAACCGACGGTCATAGGGGCGCACTGTGACGTATGGATTTTGCGCTTCCATCGCGGCCTTGGCCGAGAACACCTTGGGGATGCCTATATCTTTGTCCCGGTGAATGACCTGCCGTTGCAGATTGGCGTTCTCCACCTTGTCGTCATCGATCACCCCGATCGTGCCAACACCAGCCGCCGCAAGATATTGCAGAACGGGCGCGCCCAGACCGCCGGCACCTACGACCAGAACCTTGGCGTCTTTCAGCGCTTTCTGACCAAGGCCGCCGACTTCGCGCAGGACAATGTGGCGGGCATAGCGGTTCAGCTCCGTGTCGGTAAACGGGCCTTGTGTGGTCGGCGGTGCAAGTTCTTCCTTGGCAATCACGCGGCCGCGCAAACGGCGCAGCACCACGCGGTAGGCAAAGGCGATTGCGGCAAATCCGCCAAAGATCAACCAGAAGGCCTCACTCTCGCCCGTTGCCATGCGCAGCGGGTGGCCGTCGGGCAAAGCCACGTGCAGGGCTAGGACACCGCAATACAGCAGCCCGATCATGATCCAGCGGTCGCGGCGCGGCGTTTTCAGCAGTGCGCCGAAACCCCAAAGGGCCGCTGCCAGTGCCAGGACGAGGATCATCAGGCCGCCCCGGTGGAGCCAAAACCGGCCGTTCCTCTGTCGGTTTCGCCCAACTCCGTGACCTCGCGAAAGGCAGCTTGCACGACCGGAGCCAGAACAATCTGGGCAATGCGCATCCCGTGTGTCACTTCGAATGGGGTGTCCGAGGTGTTGAGCACGATAATCCCCAATTCCCCGCGATAGTCACTGTCGATGGTGCCGGGGCTGTTGACCAGGGTAAGCCCGTGTTTCAATGCCAGGCCAGACCTGGGTCGGACCTGTACCTCGAACCCCACCGGGATCGCCATGGCGAGGCCCGTAGGCACAAGCATGCGTGCGCCGGGCGCCAGCGTGACACCTTCCCGGCTGGAAAAGTTCGCTCGCACATCCGCGCCGGCAGCCCCCGGTGTTTCATAAGAGGGCAAAGCAATCTCGGGATCCGCACCCGCCACGCGCATAATCTCAAGCACCACTGATCCAGTCTTCATCTTGCCAAATAAACTCAAAAAGCAACGGAGCAGCCCGCGCCTGTTTCGATCAGATAGTGCTCAGCTCAAAGCCGTCACCACCCGCTGTGCCAATTGCCTAGCCACTTCCGTTTTGGACATCCGTGGCCAGGGTTCCGCGCCGTCCTCTGATATCAGGGTCACTGCGTTCTCGGTTCCACCCATGATCCCTGTCTGGGGCGAGACATCATTTGCCAGGATCCAGTCGCATTGCTTGCGCTTTCGCTTGGCCGTCGCGTTCTCCACTACATCATTGGTCTCCGCCGCAAATCCAATAACCAGACCGGGGCGGCCTTGCGTCATTTGCGCAATGTCCGCCAGAATGTCGGGGTTCTCGGCGAATTGCAGCATGGGCAGACCGTCTTTCGATTTTTTCAGTTTCTGATCGCTGGCGCTCGCCACGCGCCAGTCCGCGACGGCGGCGGCAAAGATTGCGGCATCCACGGGCAGGGCGGCCATGACCGCATCCCGCATCTGCTGCGCCGTCTGCACAGCGATGACCTGAACACCATCCGGGGGGGCAACGTCTGCGGGCCCGGTGACAAAAATCACCTCTGCCCCCAAAGCGGCCAGAGCCTGCCCAAGCGCCGTCCCCTGCGCACCCGAAGACCGGTTGGCGATGTAGCGCACCGGGTCGATCGGTTCGTGGGTGGGCCCAGATGTGACAAGCACCCGTTTGCCCGCCAAAGGGCGCGGCCCGAAATGTGCACTGACCGCGTCCACAACCTCCAAGGGTTCAGACATGCGCCCGGGGCCAAACTCCCCACACGCCATGTCACCGTCATTGGGCCCCACGACAGTGATGCCATCCGCGCGCAACTGTGCCAGATTGCGCTGGGTCGCCGGGTGTTCCCACATGCGCACATTCATGGCCGGTGCGATCATCACTGGTGTGTCCGTGGCCAGCAACAGGGTCGAGGGCAGATCGTCGGCGCGCCCTTGCGCCATCTTGGCCATGATGTCCGCGGTGGCGGGCGCCACCAGAACAAGGTCGGCAGAACGGCTAAGCTGAATGTGTCCCATCTCGGCCTCGTCCGTGAGGTCAAAGAGATCACGATACACCTTCTGACCGGCCAGCGCCGCGACCGACAAAGGGGTCACGAACTGTTCGGCTGCGCGGGTCAGAACCGGCGTCACATGCGCGCCCCGTTCGCGCAAGCGTCGGATCAGATCCAGCCCTTTGTAGGCGGCAATGCCCCCCGTCAGGATCAGTAGAATGCGCTTGTCCGTCAGCATGTTTGTCGCTCCGGTTTCGGTGTCGGCCCAAGCATAGTGGCCTGTCGCGCCAAGGACCAGCCCCGGGACATTTGGGGGCCAGCCCCCCAGCCTGCGGCTTCCCCCCGGGATTTTTCAGAACAGAGAAGGCAGAGACGTCAGTTTTTTGACTTGAACACAGCGCAAGGGTCGTCGCGCGGCACGGACGGGCTGTCGAGAACAAGGTCGAACGTGCCTTGGGGTGGCGCACCGTCTTCGGACTGGCCCACGGCCAGCACGCTGATGTCGGGTTCGACCCTTTCGAGGTAGGGTCCCATGCCCCAATCGGTGCGTGCATGACCGTTGCCGGTGATCACAACAACCGGCCCACCGGTCAGCTGGAACGCCCGAATGGCCATCTTGGCCAGTTCTGCATCGCGCAAACGCTGAATATCCACCATGGCGGGCAGCATTTCGAGGGGCAGGGCATCGCAATGCGCCGCCATCTGAAACGCTTCGCGCGCGCCTTGTTTCGCCGGATCAAGCGGCGTCGTCAGCCCGTACGCCCCTGCGCCGATACCAAAGGCGAATGCAACGCCGTCTGTCATGGCCTGTCGCGCCACGTCGCGCGGGACGCCCGCACCGAAAACGCGTGCGTCCGGTGCCGCGGCAAAGATGGGGTAATACATCGAGAAATCGGGCCAGCCACTGTCCGCCCAGCCAAAGGCGTTTTCAAGCGTTGCGGCATCCGCTCCGGGGTTATGGCGTGCAGCCTGCGCCGTGGTCAGCATCTCAAAAACCAACGCCTTGGGCTCAACGTCGGCGACGATCTCGGCTTGGCGGGTATGGTGGTGAGGGTTGTCGTGAAACTCGCCCAGGATCAGCACGTCAGCAGAAAATTGACCTGCCGCAAGGGGCAGGCCAAAGAGAACAAGAACCAGCGTGCAGATGTACCTCATGCGAGGAAGTGATGCACTTCTTTGCTTTGGTTTTCCAGCGACTTCCGCATTTTTGCAAAGGCGGCGGCCTCAAGTTGACGTACCCGTTCCTTCGAGAGATTGAGTTCCTGACCAAGGCTCTCCAGGGTGCGTGGCTGGTCGCGCAGTTTGCGTTCACGCACGATGAAGCGTTCGCGTTCGTTCAGGGCGTTCATCGCGGACAAGAGCCACGCCCGCAATTGCTCGGTGTCGTGGGAATGCTCTACCGTTTCCGCAGCCTGGGCGCTTTCGTCCTCCAGCGCGTCGATCCACTCGCGGCCTTCGTCTTCGGCAGACTGGGTCGCGTTCAGCGAATAGTCAGAGCCCGACAGCCGACCTTCCATCATTTCGACGTCGTGCAGCGGCACTCCGATCTCAGTCGAGATCATCTGGCGCAACTGGTGTTTGTCCAGCGTTTGGCCTGCCGCCTGGCTTTCACGCTCCAATCGGGCCTGCACGCGGCGCAAATTGAAAAACAGCGACTTTTGCGATGATGTTGATCCGGTCCGCACCATGGACCAGTTGCGCATCACGTAGTCCTGAATGGAGGCTTTGATCCACCAGACGGCATATGTTGAGAAGCGCACGCCGCGATCTGGATCAAACTTGTCCGCCGCCTTCATCAGGCCAAGACCGGCTTCCTGGATGAGGTCGTTCATGGGCGCGCCATAGCGCTTGAATTTTGACGCCATCGAAATCGCCAGACGCATGTAGGCGGTGATCAGACGGTGCAATGCTTCTTCGTCGCGTTCATCGCGCCAGGCATAGGCCAACCGCAATTCTGTCTCTGCATCCAGCAATTCCGCTTTCATTGCGGTACGCGTCAAAGAAATCTCTCTTACGTTATCCAAAGCCATATGTTCATCCCCCTGGACGGCTGGTCTTGTTATGCGCACTTGATATGTTTACGGACGGCAGGCGGGATCGGTTCACTCGAAAGATGAAAAAAGTGTTGCCAGCTTTGACATTCGTTTTAGGTGGGGCGGCTTCGGGCAAGTCCGTCGTTGCCGAAACTCTTATCGTTAACAGTGGATTGCGTCCGGTTTATGTGGCGACGGCGCGCAGTTTCGACGACGAGATGCAGGCGAAAATCGAGACACATGTGGCCCGCAGGGATACCGCTTGGGTGACATGTGACGCGCCGAAAGATGTGGGTGCCGCGCTGGCGGGATGTACGCCGCAGCAGGCTGTTTTGCTTGATTGCGCAACAATGTGGCTGACCAATGTGATGTTGGACGGAGACGATATCCCAAAGGCTCAAACCGCCTTCCTCAATGCGTGCCGCGCATGTCCGGCATCCGTTGTCGTTGTCTCCAATGAGGTCGGGCAAGGCATCGTGCCCCAAAACGCACTGGCCCGGACGTTCCGAGAGGCGCAAGGGCGGATCAACATCGCCCTGGCCGCGCAGGCGGATTGCGTCATCCATGTTGTTGCGGGGCTGAGCCATGTCTTGAAAGGCACCCATCCATGACGACCTGGCACTGGGTGCGGCACGGTCCGACACACCAGAAATCCTTTACCGGGTGGCGTGATGTCCCTGCTGATCTGTCAGACCAGGGGGCAATAGACCGACTGAGCACATATTTGCCGGAAGACGCGCTGGTCATCTCCTCTGATTTGACCCGTGCTGTGACAACCGCACAGGCCTTGCAACGTGGACGGCGACGGCTTCGCGACGACCCAGCGCTGCGCGAATTCCATTTCGGGACGTGGGACGGCGTTCATTTCGAAACGGTTGCAAACTGGCACCCGGACCTGAGCCGCGCCTATTGGGAGCGGCCGGGGGAACACAAACCGCCTGGCGGCGAAAGCTGGAACCAGTCCGCGGCGCGCGTTGCGATGGCCGTCCGGCGGCTTGAGGCAGCCCACCCGCACGCGCACATCATCGCGGTTGCGCATTTCGGCGTCATCCTGACACAGGTGCAGGCGGTTTTGGGTGTGTCGGCCTATGACGTCCTGAGCCATAAAATTGACCCGCTTTCCGTCACTACACTTGAACCCATTCAGGGGCGCGCCGTGACGATCAATCACGCGCCGTGATGAGGTCGCGCACAAATCACTGTTGGTCAATCGGGCAGGTCCACGGGTAGTCTGCACGCCATGACCTATGACCTTTACATCGGCGATCGTACCTTCTCGAGCTGGTCTCTGCGCGGCTGGCTGATGATGGAAAAATTCAACCTGCCGTACAGAACGCACATGATCGGACTATATGCGGGCACAATGGCCAAGGACATGGAACCGTTGTCACCGGCGCGGCTTGTGCCTGCGATGCGGCGCCCGGATGGAACGGTGGTGGGCGAAACACTCGCCATGGCTGAAACACTGGCCGAGGAGAACCCTGATGCAGGCTTGTGGCCTGCGGGGGCGGCGGCACGCGCGACGGCAAGGTGGCTTTGTGCGGAAATGGTGGGCGGCTTTGGCGCGTTGCGCGGCGACTGTCCGATGCAGCTGCTGCATGTCCATGTCGGGTTTTCGCCTTCTGACGCAGTCCGTTCCGACCTTGCGCGGATCGAAGCCCTTTGGGCGCATGCGGCCACTTTGAAATCCGAAGGTGATTGGCTTTTCGGGCCTTATTCGCTGGCGGACGTCTTCTTTGCGCCGGTCTGCGCCCGGATCATCGGATATGATCTGCCTGTCAGCGACAGCGCACGTGCCTACTGCCTACAGACCTTGCGTGATCCAGCGTTTCAAAGCTGGCGCGCCGAAGGATTGAAAACGGAATACGATCCACAGCCCTATGCACTGGACCTGCCAACGAAAGCATGGCCCGCCTAGCTTTCATTGTTCCAAAAATACTCAAATGCCTGACAGTGCCGCACACGTTAACCAATCGTAAACCACGCCCCTTTAGCCATTAACGTCTGACAAGGGAGTTAGGGTCATGGTCTCACGGGCCTATACGGTGGCATTTCAGGGGATCGACGCGCGCGAGGTCGAGGTGCAATGCGCCATGACGCCGGGCATGCCTGCATTTTCCATCGTGGGCCTGCCGGACAAGGCTGTGTCCGAGGCGCGGGAACGGGTTCGCGCGGCGTTAACGGCCATGTCCATCGCGCTGCCCTCAAAACGGATCACGATCAATCTTTCGCCCGCTGACCTGCCCAAGGAAGGGTCCCATTTTGATCTGCCCATCGCGCTGGCCTTGCTGGCGGCATTGGGAATCCTGGCGGATGACGCGGTCGAGGGCATCGTGGCGTTGGGGGAGTTGTCGCTTGATGGAACTCTGGTGCCGGTTCTGGGTGCCCTGCCTGCGGCCATGGCCGCGGCGGAACAGGATCGGGCATTGTTGTGCCCCTATGGCTCTGGGGCCGAGGCGGCTTGGGTGGATGCGACCAAGGTCATTGCAGCACGAAACCTCGGCGCGGTGGTCCAGCATTTCAACGGACAGGCCCCATTGGAACCGGCCAAGGCAGGGCAAATCGCGAATTC
>CAYGQZ010000184.1:3399-8823 GCA_964352055.1 uncultured Rhodobacterales bacterium | reverse complement strand
GGTGTGCCTGCCGCATAGGCGTTGATCTGGTCGAAAATGTCACTGAATTGCAGGTCGAATTCATCCTCGGTGACGTAGCCGATATGCGGCGTCGGCAGCACATTGGGATGGGTCAGCAACACGTTCGCAGTATCCCGCAAAGGCTCGGTGTCAAAGACATCCACAGCGGCATGGATGCGGCCCTGTGCAATCTCGGCCTCCAGCACACCAGGGGCAATCAGGCCTGACCGTGAGGTGTTGACCAGCAGGCTGCGTGGCGCCATGGCGGCCAGATCGGCCGCGGTGATGATGCCCCGCGTGGCTGGGTTCAGTCGCACATGCAGGCTGACCACGTCAGAGGTGGCAAAGAATGCGGCGCGGTTTTCAGCGACGGTTTGCCCGTCGGCAATGGCCCGTGCGCGGCCCGCATCCGATGCCCACCATTGCACCTGCAAACCCACGGCCGTGGCATAGCCCGCCACCGCCTGGGCAATCCGGCCATAGCCATAAAGCCCAAGGGTCCGCCCGCGCAGTGTGCGCCCGACGCTCATCTGCCAATCGCCTGCCCGGATCGACGCGACC
Source organism: uncultured Rhodobacterales bacterium (assembly GCA_964352055.1). Classification (GTDB taxonomy): domain Bacteria; phylum Pseudomonadota; class Alphaproteobacteria; order Rhodobacterales; family Rhodobacteraceae; genus Tateyamaria. The sequence continues at coordinate 8,262 of CAYGQZ010000184.1, read as the reverse complement.
TGTTGCGGGATTTGGCGATAGCTGGCGAGGATCAGTGCCAGCGTCATTTCGGCGGCCGCATAGGACGGCGCGTCGCTGTGCATGTTCGAACAGAGCATGACACCGTTGGCAGTACAGGCGGGCACATCCACATGCGGATAGACGCTGCGCTGGCTGATCAGTTTCAGGTGGGGCAGGCGGCCAAGCAGGTCCGAACCCACCTGCGTGCGTTCGCGAAACAGCACCAGCGCCTCGGCCTCTGACACCCGGGCGGCAAGCCTTGCCGGATCGGGTTCGTGGTCCGTCCAAACCGTCACGTCATGGTCGGCCAGTTTCGCAAAACACGGCAAACTGCGCAGTGTGTCGAACCAGTCATCGAGGATGTGAACCTTCATCGGGCCTCGATCCCGGCTCCGGGTGTGGGTGTACGCGGCGTCGGCACAAAAACCGACTGCATCAGCGCATCCAGGGCTGCCGCGACCCTTTCCCGGTCGCCAAGCAGATGGTTGAACTGGGCATCACATCCCGAAATTGGCGTGGGATAGGTGTGGATTTCATCGTTGAGCGCGGATTGTGCAGCTTTCAGAGCGGATCGGGCCGCGGCGAGGTGTTCCTGATAGGACATGGCGTGCTTCCTCATCTTTATATGTATACTATTGTATACCAACTTTGACGGCCAATCAATTCCGCGCCCAGATTGCCGATGGGATCAACACGTCACCCCTTGCCAGAAGCCGCGCGGTGCGCACCAGCCCGGCGGATCGCAGGTCGATCCCGTCCGCGGTGAGGTCGTAGTCGACCAAAACGTCAATCCGACCGGACGCATGTTCCAGCGTGATGGTGGCTGGGCGGTCGTTCGTGCGTGCCGCCATCCCGTCTGCCACCGTGCCCGGCGTCAGAACGCAAGAGGCGAGGCACTGCGCCCCGGTGACGGCCATGGTGGGATGCGCCTTCCACGGCATGAAATAGCGCGCAGCGACTGTGCCACCGTCCATCGCCGGGGCCAGCAGGCCGAATTTGGGCGTGACAGAGGCCGCGACATTCTGGACTCCCATCGCTTCTCCCGCCTGGATACGCACGGCTTCCATCGCTGCGAAGAAGGCAGTGTTGTCATTGAGCTCTGCGGCAGTCTCATAGCCGGTCAGGCCAAAGCTGGCAGCGCGGGCGATCACCATTGGCATGGCAACGTCCATGCAAGTCACGTCAACGCCATCAAACTGGTCGACAAGGTTGCCGGTGGGCAGAAACGCCCCGGTTGCTCCGCCGACCGTGTCCATGAATTGCAACTGGATCGGGGCGGCTGTGCCCGGTACGCCGTCGATTGCGCCAGCGCCGTCGTAGCACACAGCCCCGTCCGGGGTCTGCACTGTCGCTGCCACCCGCGCACCCGTGTTGACCGCCCGGATCTTCACCAGTGTTTCGGCGCCGCCGGTCGGCATCAGACCCATTTCGATTGCCGCCGGACCGACGCCCGACAGTATATTGCCGCAGGTCGGTTTGAAATCGACGGTCCGGTCCTCGACACTGACCTGCGCAAAGAAATAGTCGATGTCGGCCCAATCATCATCTGACCGTGACAGCATGGCGACCTTGGTGGTCACCGCATTGCCCCCACCGATCCCGTCGATATTGAGCGGATGGCCCGAACCGACCATCGCAATCAGCACGGCGGCCAAAGCATCCCGGTCCTCGGGCAGGTCAGCGCGGTCCAGGTAGGGCCCGCGCGATGTGCCACCGCGCATGAAGAGGAACGGAATGGCGGTCTGGGTCATGTCAGCGGCCATGGCAGATCGACCAGCGATTGCAGCAGACCCGGCGGGAAATCACGGTTCAGGGACCATGCCATCGCGCAAATGAAAGCGATACCGCCTGCGGTGTAGAGCGCGGCAAAGCCCCAGTCCTTGCCCGCCCGGATGCGGATGAACAGCAACAGGAACCCGGCAAGGGCCAGAATGAACCCGAAAAGGGCTGTGGCCACAAGCAAGCCTGCAAACCACGCCAGTGTCGCCCACAGCCCATGTTCTTCGGCCTCGGCAGGGTCATTGGCGCGGTCAGCGAAAACATCGTGGGTTTCGGGGCTGCGCATCATCTGTACGAGCAGGATGACACATCCAAGGATTGCCACCATCGCCACAAACATCGGAAAGATCCGGTCACGCGCCTGAAATGCCGGGATCGTCGAGGCGTCGACCAGCGACACGATGACATAGCAGGTGATCGCCAGCAAAAAGACAAGCGGCGCACGTTTGGCTCCGGTTGGCACTTCGCCTTCGGCCCGGATCAGCTTGGACTGGCGGATACCCAAAACAACCGACAGCAGCGTGATGATAATCAGGATGATGACAATCGGGCTGAAGATGTATTCGATGCCGGCATCAAACCCCTGACGAAATCGCGAAGATCCGATCTGATAGGCTTGGTTCAGATAGCGCTCGGCCGGCGAAGACAGCACGAAACCGATCAGAAACGCAGGTCGCGACCAATCGAACCGACGCATCAGAATGCCAAGCAGACCGATCCCGAAGAGTGCCAGCAAGTCCCAGATTTCCTGATTGGACTGGAAGGCGGCAAAGGCGATGATCATGAACAGGAACGGGGCCAGCAGTGCAAAGCGGATGTTGGTCAGCCGTGCAATCCCGCCCGATGCTGCGATGCAGACCAGTGTGCCGACCACATTGGCCAGCGCCAGCAACCAGACAATCGCATAGGTCACATCCAGGTTGTTCTTCAGCATCGAGGGGCCAACCTCGATCTGGCCAGAGCCAAGCAGGGCCACGGCGGAAATGAAGATCGCCATGGATCCTGATCCGGGAATGCCGAACAGCAGCGTTGGCACCAGCCCGCCGCCCTCTTTGGCGTTGTTGGAACTTTCCGGCCCGATCACGCCGCGCACGTCGCCTTTGCCAAACTGGCTTTTGTCCTTGGCGGTCTGCACCGTGTGGCCATAGGCGATCCAGTCGACGACCGATCCGCCAAGGCCCGGGATCACACCCACGGTCACGCCGATCAGCGCGCAACGCATCGACAGCCATTTGTTGGCCCACCAATCGCGCACCCCTTCGATCCAGCCGCCACCAATCGCAGCCCGCTCCGAGATCGATTTGTCCTGCCGCAGCAGGGCCACGATTTCCGGAACGGCAAAGATCGCCAGACCCACGATGACCAGCTTCAAGCCGTCAACCAGATATGGAAGGTCATAGCTCGACATCCGCAGCGCACCGGCGCTGGCCCCTTCGCCGATCGTGCCGACCAGCAGACCAAGACAGGCCGCAACCACGCCCTTGATCGCAATGCGTCCGGCCAGAATGCCGACCATCGACAACCCGAAAAGCGTGACCATCAAAAGCTCTGGCGTTTGGAACAAAAGCACGATGGGCCGCGCAATCACGATGAACAACGTCAGAAAGAGTGCGCCAACCAGCCCGCCGAACAATGATGATGCAAAGGCCGCGGACAGCGCCCGCGCCGCCATGCCCTTTTGCGCCATGGGAAAACCATCGAGTACCGTCGCCTGACTGGCCGATGATCCCGGTATCCCCATCAGGACGCTGGCGAAGGTGTCTGATGTCGGCACCACGGCCACCATCCCCACCATCAAAGCCAAACCCGGCAATGGGTCCATCCCGAACATGAAAGGCAGGATCAGTGACAGGCCAGCGATCCCGCCCAGACCCGGAAACACGCCGATGCACAGGCCCATCATCACGCCCAGCACCAGATAGCCCAGCACGATCGGTTGAAAAATCAAGGAAAAGGCATCGCCAAGCACAGGCAGTGTCGTCGCGAAAAGCTCCATGGGGACCTCGCTGAGTTTGTCAGGAATGCAGGGTGGCTTCGTCAGAAACTACGGCCCCGGCCGATATCCGACCGGGGCCGCCTGTTGGCTGGTTACTCAATCACGACGCCGTAGCTGTCCTTGAGCCATGTCTTGACGAATTCGCGTGCTTCGTCGCTGACACTTGTCGCATCTTCCAGCGCCTTTTGCGCACCGGCGCCTGTCAACTGTGGGTAGAGACCCAGTCGCGCTTCGCTGATCTCGGCGAAATCGGCACGGGCTTTGACTGCTTTGAAGGCATCCGTATAGGTCGCAATTGCGACCTCGGATGCGCCGTTGGGCAGGAACACCATCTTTTGTGCTGGGAAGCCTGCAACAAAGAACGACTTCCATGCATCCCATGTAACGCCGGAAGTTTCGCAATTCGGGTTGGCTTCGCAAACCTCCTTGAAGCTTGGCAGGTCCGGGAATGTCGGATCGCGGACAATATTGCCGTCGTCATCCAGCGCCCCGAACGAGAACCACGGTGTCGCTGTGCCAGCCTCGACCAGCGGAACAACGCCCGAAAGGTAAGATGTCGACGTCTGATAATCGATGTTGGCTTCGCCGCGCTCAAACATCAGACGGCCATCACCGCGGCCCTCGATGCCAAAGACGGGCTCGACGTTCAGGCCCAGCATCTCCCATGCCAGCAGCGGCACGATGTCCAGACCGGTCGCCGCTTGGGCACCATAAATCAGGTTCTCACCGGCGAGGCTGGCCGGATCGGCGGCATAGGCTTCGGCCAGGGCCGTCGGCAGATAGGCGACACCCCCGGTGCCCGAGGCCAGAACAACGTTCCAGTCCTTGTATTCATAGCGGACGCGCGGATCGCCCAACAGATAGGGGAACTGCGTGGAACCGGATGACCCAAAGATCGTTGTGCCGTCTTCGAATGTCTGGCTCTGAAAATGGTTCGCACCTTTGGTGGAGCCTGCGCCCGGCATGAATGTCACGACGACCGTGGGCTGACCGGGCAGCGCCTCGCTCAGCAGTGGGGCGTAGAAGTTGGCCCATTTGGCCGACCCGCCGGTTTCGGAGAACGGAATGATCCATTCAACGGTCTTGCC
>CAYGQZ010000184.1:0-3299 GCA_964352055.1 uncultured Rhodobacterales bacterium | reverse complement strand
GGCCATGCCGTCGATGTGCTGCATGACGGGGCCGAAGCCGATATGTTTCTGCGCAGTGACGATGCCGATATCGTGGTGCTGGATATCAACCTGCCGTCGATGGACGGGCTGAGCATCCTCAAGGCCATGCGTGATCGGGGTGATTTGCGCCCGGTGCTGATGCTGACCGCGCAATCCGATACCAAACACCGGATCAGGGGGCTTGATACCGGGGCCGATGACTATCTGGTCAAACCTTTCGAGATGGATGAATTCGGTGCCCGCCTGCGTGCACTGTCGCGGCGTATCACCACGCAACCCAAACCGGCGTTGCACATCGGTCAGGTGAGCTTTGACCGGACCGCGCGGATGATTTCGGGGTCCGATGGCCCTCTGGATATCCCCCGGCGCGAGGTGGCCTTGTTCGAACGTCTGCTGATGGCGCACGGGCGTATCGTGTCAAAGCAGCGCTTGCTGGATGCGCTTTATGGCACCGGCGCCGATGTGGATGAACCGGTGGTCGAGGTCTATGTGTCGCGGCTGCGCAAGCGTTTGCGGCCCTACGGTATCCGGATCGGCGTCAAGCGCGGGTTGGGCTACATGATGCAGGCGGATCCGTGAAAAACAGCCTGTCCCTGCGCGCCCGTCTGACCGCGATTATCCTGATCCCACTTCTGATCATTGCGGCACTTGTGGGCACATGGGCGTACCGCGATGCGCAATCCAACGCGGCCGAACGGTTCGACCGGTCGCTTTTGTCGACGGCGCTGGCAATTTCACGCGATGTGGCGGTGTCGGGCGGTGATGCGCTGCGCCAGGATACCAGGGACCTGTTGCGCGACACGTCGGGCGGCGCAGTGTTCTACCACGTCTACGCTCCAAACGGTGTGTATGTGACGGGCTATGCCACGCCGCCGGTCTTGCCGCAACCGACGCCGCTGGATGCCACGCAAATCTATTATGACGCAGTCTATCGCGGTGCCCCCGTTCGGGCGCTGCGGTTTTCGCAAAGCACGTCAATCGACGGCCTGACCGGCCCGTTTACGTTCACTGTGTGGCAGGCGACCGATGTGCGCGATGGCTTTGTTCGCTCGCGTACCTTGCCGGTTTTTCTGATCATTGCCTCGATGATCGGCGCACTGGGCCTGATCGTCTGGTTCGGCGTCCGGTTGGGTCTGACCCCGCTGACCGATCTGGAAGACGCGATCTCCCGCCGCTCGACCACCGACCTGTCGCCGATCAGGCGACGTATCCCGCATGAGGTGAGTGGCGTCGTCACGACGTTCAACACCCTTCTGGGCGAAGTATCGCGCAGCTTTGACGCCAAGAATGCCTTCATTTCCGATGCCGCGCATCAGCTGCGCAATCCCATCGCCGGGGTGCTCAGCCTGGCCGAGTCCGTGGTCAACGCCAATACGCTCGATGCCGCGAGGGGCCGTGCAAAAGACCTGCGCGATGCGGCACGCGATGCAGGCCAACTGGCCGACAATCTGCTGACCCTGGAACGGGCAAGGGCAGCGCACCTGCAAAAAACCGTTCAGGCCTGCGATCCGATACCCCTGCTGCGGGAAATCGCGCGCAAAACGGCGGCACGGGCGGCAGGGCAAAACCTCCGGTTTGTTACCGATATTGCGCAGACCGACCTGCGGTTGTGTGGTGATCCGGTCATGCTGGAACAGGCGGTGCTTAACCTGCTGAACAATGCGATGGTTCACGGCGGTCCCGGCCTGACGCAGATTGCGTTGACGGCAAGGCGCATCGGCGATGACTTTCATATCAGCGTTTCCGATGACGGCAAGGGGATTGCCGAACAGGATTTTGGCCGCGCACTCGGGCGTTTCAGTCAGGTCGGACCCAGCCCCGGTTCAGGGCTTGGTTTGCCCATTGCCGCCGCTGTCGCCGACGCATTTGGCGGGCACATCGACCTCATTCACTCAGATGGCGCTTTCACGGCAAGACTGTCCTGCCCGGTGCAAAGGCCACACCCGGACCAGATGTCATGAGACGGCATCTGTGACCTGCCCACAACCTTTTCCGGCCAGGCGGGCCAGGTCAAGCAAGCGGTGCCAATCGACTGTGCGCCAAGGGCTACCCTTTGAGGCCCTGTTCCTAGCAAAGTCCCCAGCTGGACAGGTAAATCTCGAGCACAGGATTCCGATAGAGTGAAAACAGGGCCGTCAGCAGCAGCAGGACAGATGCCCCCGCGATCAGTTGGAAGATCAAGGTCACATTCATGCCGCAGCCCGCCGCTCTGCCAGGGTGCGTTCCGTGATGGGCCAGTTCAAGACGGCCGCCAGAATACTGAGGCCGATCGCAATGACCCAGGCCATGTCGTAGCTGCCCGTCCGGTCATAAAGCCAGCCGCCCATCCAACCGCCGGCAAATGAGCCGAGTTGGTGCGCAAAAAAAACGATCCCGGCCAGCATCGACATGTGTTTGACACCAAAGACGGCAGCCACCGTGCCGTTCGTCAGGGGCACGGTGGAGAGCCAGAACAGGCCCATGACCGCGCCGAATATGTAGGCGGAGGTTGCTGTAACCGGCAGCAGTACGAATGCTGCGATTGCGACCGCGCGGCCGAGGTAAATCCATGACAGAAGCATGGGTTTGCGATGTCGCCCACCCCAAAGCCCTGCATAATATGTACCTGCGATGTTGACCAAGCCGATGAGCGCCAGAACCATGGTCGCAACACCACTGCCGACACCTTCATCCGCAAGGAAGGCGGGCAGGTGCACCGCGATGAACACGACCTGAAAGCCGCAGGCCAAAAAGCCAAGAGACAGCAGCCAGAAGTCCCGTTGGCCGAAAGCATCGCGCAGCGCCTGTGACAAGGACACGTCTTCATGCACGCTGGCGACTGGCGCGGGCGCGTTTCGGATACCGAAGGCCAGCGGGAACATGGCCAGTGACAGGACCGACAGGGTCACCAGCGCACCTTGCCATTCCAGCGACACGATCAGCCCGAGCGAGATTGGCAGCATCGCGAATTGCCCAAACGATCCGACGGACATGGTGATTCCCATCGCAAGTGAGCGCTGTTGCGGTGCGACAAGGCGACTGATGGCGGCAAAGATCACCGGAAACGTTGTGCCCGACAGGCCAAGCCCGATCAGCACACCTGCGCCAAGAATGAAAAGGGCTTCGCCACCGACGACACTCATCGTCCAAAGCCCGGCGCCGTAAAGGAGTGCGCCAACGGCCACCACTGGCTTTGCTCCGAAGCGATCCGACACCATGCCAGTGAAAGGCTGACTTGCCCCCCAGACCAGATTTTGCAGGGCGATGGCGAATGCAAACGTCTCGCGCCCCCAACCCTG
>CAYGQZ010000183.1:3089-8833 GCA_964352055.1 uncultured Rhodobacterales bacterium | reverse complement strand
GTGGAGATCGAAGCTGGTTCGGACACGTCCACCCTTTCGATGTCTTGGCCCCGGTGTGTTTGGCCACTTAGCGCAATCCGGGGGCGTTGGAACGCTTTGGTTTCACCCAAAGCGCGGAAATCAGGGGGGATGTAGCAGAGGGTTCCGCACCTAGCAACATATGTTCGTGATGATCTGTTCAGGCACTTATCATTCCATTTCATGCACTTAGCCAAAGTGCGACCGTTTGCACCACAGGATTTGTTCGAAAACTGTCACAAATCTCACGAGATTCCATCCGATTCCGGAGGGTGTGGTTCGCATTGTGTTCGAAAACTGGTCAATTTCAGTGCAGTTTTCTCCGACGTCTGCTATCGGCGTTTGAATCGCCTGAGGGCTTTTGCCCGTTCTCATTTGACAACAGACGGGCCTAAAGCCTGTGATCCTCCCAGTGGCGTCCGGCAACGGGGGCCGTCACCCCTTGCGGGGCCGTCTTTCGTTTGGCCGCGCTGCGCACCACCTTGCCTTTGGGCGGATAAATCAGCTTGGACGCTTCGACCATAAAGGCCCCACCCGCAAACATTCCCGGCATCGTGCGTCCGATCTTTTCAAACATCGCCGCCGATTTCATCCAGATGCGGCGGCTTGACGGAAACTGATAGAGGGCACCTACATGCCGTTCGGGCAAGAACTGGTGTTTGCGCAATTGCGTTTCCAACTGCCCCGCCGAATAGGGCCGTCCGTAACCGAAGGGCGTGCGGTCACGTCGCGACCAGAGCCCGGCCCGGTTCGGCACGATAAATACAGCCTTGCCGCCGGGTCCCAACACACGCCACGCTTCCTCGAGCAGATCATAGGCCCGGTCCGATGTCTCGAGACCGTGCAGGATGATCAGCTTGTCCACATGTCCTGTTTCGATCGGCCACAGCGTCTCTTCGGTCAGGACAGCGACATTTTGCCCCTCCGGAGGCCACGGCATCACGCCCTGGGGTCCGGGCATCAGAGCAATGACACGCCGTGCATCTGCAAGATAAGGCCGCAAAAGCGGGGCTGCGAACCCGAAACCTACCACAGTCTGGCCCTTGGCCTCGGGCCACATCTCAAGCAGACGCCGCCGCATCGAGGCCTGTGCTGAACGCCCCAACGCACTTCGATAATAGAAGTTGCGCAAATCCTGTACGTCGAGATGCATTGCCGCCTCTTGCCCTTTCATCCGTCGCAGGCCACCTTCCGGGGCAACCTACCGAACACAAGGTGACTTGCCATGCCTCTCGACATCCGCACCATCCCCTGCCTTTCTGACAACTATGCTTTTTTGGCCCATGATCCAGTGACAGGGGCCACCGCACTTGTCGATATTCCCGAAGCCGGGCCAATTCTGGCCACTTTGGCGGAAACTGGCTGGAGCCTCTCGGACATCCTGATCACGCATCACCACCCTGATCACGTGCAAGGGTTGGCCAAGGTGCTGGCCCGGCACCCTGCGCGCGTGGTGGGTGCGGCAGCTGATGCGCACCGCCTGCCTCCGCTGGATCTGGGGTTGGACGATGGGGAAACGGTGCAGGTCGGCTCCGAGACGGGTATCGTCATTGATGTGTCCGGCCATACGATCCATCACGTCGCTTATCACTTTCCCGCCTCGAATGCAGTCTTTACTGCCGACAGTCTCATGGCGCTGGGCTGCGGGCGCGTGTTCGAAGGCACCAAACCGCAGATGTGGGAGAGCCTGCAAAAGCTGATGGCGCTGCCCGCCGACACCGTTGTCTATTCCGGTCACGAATATACGGCCGCCAACGCGAAATTTGCGCTGACTATTGATCCGCAAAACCCAGACCTTATGTTACGGGTCCGGGATGTGGCCGACAAACGCGCATCAGGCGTCCCGACTGTGCCGTCCCTGCTGTCTCTGGAACTGGCCACGAACCCGTTTTTGCGCGCACATGACCCCGCCATTCAGGCCCATCTTGGCATGACCGGCGCCATCGCCACCGACGTGTTCGCGGAAATACGGACCCGGAAAGACAATTTCTGAGACGAAAAACCCCGAACCGCGCCCAAAACACTGTCGTTCACGCAATTTGTGAGCACTTGAGCAAAGAAAAGCCTTGAAGCTTTGCGTTGTTCAACCAAACTTAAGTACATGAGGCCATGGTCGGTACGGGGCCTCGACATTCCTTGATGTCCCGTGAACCGACCCCGATCGATAGGAGCACTGACGTGCCTTCATTCTCGACCACGCTGGAAAAAGCAATTCATCAGGCACTTGCGCTGGCCAATGAACGCCGCCACGAATTTGCCACCCTGGAACACCTGTTGCTGGCCCTGATCGAAGAGCCGGACGCCCATCGCGTGATGCAGGCCTGTTCTGTTGACGTCAACGATCTGCGCACGGCACTGATCGAATTTGTCGATGACGATCTGTCGAATCTCGTGACGGATATAGACGGCTCCGAAGCTGTCCCCACCGCTGCCTTTCAACGGGTGATTCAGCGGGCCGCCATACATGTCCAGTCGTCAGGACGGACAGAAGTTACCGGCGCCAACGTCTTGGTGGCGATCTTTGCCGAACGCGAATCCAATGCAGCGTATTTCCTGCAAGAGCAGGACATGACGCGGTACGATGCGGTCAACTTCATCGCCCATGGTGTCGCCAAGGACCCCGAGTTCGGCGAGGCGCGCCCGGTATCCGGTGCACCCGAAGCCGAAGAAGAACAGCAGGGCGTGACCGAAGGCGACAAGAAAGAGTCGGCGCTCGCCAAGTATTGCGTGGACCTGAACAAAAAGTCCCGTGATGGCGATATTGACCCGTTGATCGGGCGCGACAGCGAAGTGGAACGCTGCATTCAGGTGCTGTGCCGCCGCCGCAAGAACAATCCGCTTCTGGTGGGAGACCCCGGCGTCGGCAAAACCGCCATCGCCGAAGGCTTGGCGCGCAAGATCGTCGCCGGTGAGACACCCGAAGTGCTGTCCGGCACCACCATCTATTCACTGGATATGGGCGCACTGCTGGCGGGCACCCGGTACCGTGGTGATTTCGAGGAGCGGTTGAAAGCCGTTGTGACAGAACTGGAAGCCCATAAAGATGCCGTTCTTTTCATCGATGAAATTCACACGGTAATCGGCGCCGGTGCAACGTCGGGCGGGGCAATGGACGCGTCCAACCTGCTGAAACCAGCCTTGCAAGGCGGCAAGCTGCGCACCATGGGATCGACTACATACAAGGAATTCCGCCAGCACTTCGAAAAAGATCGCGCCCTGTCGCGTCGCTTCCAGAAGATCGACGTGAACGAACCGTCTGTCGAGGATGCGACGAAGATCCTGAAAGGGCTGAAGCCTTACTTCGAGGATCACCACGGCGTCAAATACACCGCCGATGCAATCAAGGCATCGGTGGAACTGGCCAGCCGGTATATCAACGACCGCAAATTGCCCGACAGTGCAATTGATGTGATTGATGAGGCCGGAGCCGCTCAGCATCTTGTGGCCGCTGCCAAGCGCCGCAAAACCATCGGCATCAAGGAGATCGAGAATGTCGTGGCCAAGATTGCGCGCATTCCGCCCAAGAACGTGTCCAAGGACGACGCGGCCACGCTAAAAGACCTCGAAGCCTCCTTGAAACGGGTCGTATTTGGTCAGGACAACGCCATTGAGGCACTGTCGTCGGCGATCAAGCTGGCGCGGGCGGGTCTGCGCGAGCCTGAAAAGCCGATCGGCAACTACCTCTTTGCCGGTCCGACCGGTGTGGGTAAGACAGAAGTGGCAAAACAGCTGGCCGATACGCTGGGTGTGGAAATGCTGCGCTTCGACATGTCGGAATACATGGAAAAACACGCGGTATCCCGCCTGATCGGTGCGCCTCCCGGATATGTCGGCTTTGATCAGGGAGGTCTTCTGACCGATGGCGTGGACCAGCATCCGCATTGCGTGCTTCTGCTCGACGAGATCGAGAAAGCGCACCCAGACGTGTTCAACATCCTCTTGCAGGTCATGGATCACGGCAAGCTGACCGACCATAACGGGCGCGCAGTGGATTTCCGCAACGTGATCCTGATCATGACTTCGAATGCAGGCGCCGCCGAACAAGCCAAATCTGCAATCGGTTTTGGACGCGACCGGCGCGAAGGCGAAGACACAGCTGCCATCGAACGCACGTTTACGCCCGAATTCCGCAACCGTCTGGACGCGGTGATCAGCTTTGCACCCCTGCCCAAGGAAGTCATCCTGCAGGTTGTCGAGAAGTTCGTGCTGCAGCTTGAAGCCCAGTTGATGGATCGTAACGTCACCATTGAGCTCACCAAACCCGCGGCCGAATGGCTGGCAAACAAGGGGTACGATGACAAGATGGGCGCCCGCCCATTGGGTCGTGTGATCCAGGAACACATCAAGAAACCGCTGGCCGAAGAGTTGCTCTTTGGCAAGCTGATGAAGGGTGGTGTCGTCAAGGTTGGCATCAAGGATGGTGAACTGGACCTGAGACTGGAAGCGCCGGAAAAGCCACGGATATCCGGAGACAAGCCGCCCCTTCTGACGGCAGATTGATGCGGGCGGCATGTCTGGCCGCTGCCCTGTTTCCCTTCGCCGCGAGCCAGCTTGCGGCGAAGGATATCGTCTTGAGCCCACCAATCACCTGTGACGCGAGCTCGGACTGTTACATCCAGCAATATGTTGATCACGACCCCTCCAATGAGGCCTCCGACTATCACTGTGCCAACCTGACCTATGACGGGCACAAGGGTACAGACTTTGCCTTGCATTCGCTGGCGCAGATGCGGGCCGGGGTCGAGGTCAGGGCGTCTGCGCCCGGGACTGTGAGCGCCACGCGTGACGGAATGCCGGATCAGCTGCTGACGTCTGAGAACGCAGACCAGATCGATGGGCGCGACTGCGGCAATGGGGTCGTCATCAATCACGACGATGGGTGGAGCACGCAGTATTGCCATCTCAAACAAGGGTCCGTCTCGGTTTCGCAAGGTGAAACTGTGACCACGGAAACTGTTCTTGGTCTGATTGGCTTGTCCGGGCGTACACAATTCCCCCATGTTCATGTTACTGTACGCAATGGCGACATGGTGGTTGATCCGTTCGATCCCGATGGAGAGATTTCGTGCGGTGCGCCCAGCGAAAACTCCCTTTGGGACACTGACCTGCCGTATCGCCCCGGTGGCGTGATCAGTGTTGGCTTTGCGGACACCGTTCCCGAATATGCTGCGATCAAGGACGGCACAGCGGCCAAACCCCTTCTGCCAGTGACCGCACCTGCGATTGTTGTCTACGGCTATGCGTTCGGCGGCCAGAAAGGCGATGAGATGCGCCTGACCATTCGAGGGCCCGAAGGTGCGTTTATCGATGACACTGTCGCCCTGGACCGCGACCAGGCGCAGTTCTTTCGGGCGGCCGGCAAACGGCTCAGAACCGCTGCGTGGCCTGCGGGCACGTACCAGGGCACAGTCATGCTGATCCGGGGGGACGAGGTTATCAGCTCCGAAGCCGCTGAACTTCTGATCCAATAGAGGCGCGGTGACGGGATTACCTGTAAGGCGCACCCGTGGTGCGCCCTATTTTTCAGTAAATTTCAACTCGATCCGACGGTTCCGCGCGCGCGCTTCCGGCGTATCGGCAAGGTCAATGGGTTGGTATTGGCCAAACCCGTTGGCCGACAGCCGCTCGGGGGGAATACCCAGCGCATTCACCATGTATTTGACGACGGACAGCGCCCGACCCTGGCTCAACTCCCAATTGTCGGCAAATTCACCCAAACCTGACAG
>CAYGQZ010000183.1:0-2989 GCA_964352055.1 uncultured Rhodobacterales bacterium | reverse complement strand
GCGGCCACCCGCGCGAGGGCCGTGTTCAGGTCAGACCCAAGCGACTGCAATTGTACTTCGCGCGATGCATCGCGGGCCACCGCATCGTCAAGCAAAGCCTGCAACTGGCCCAGTTGGTCCCGCAAAGCTGCAACCTGCTGGTTCAGCAGTTCGGTTTGCCGCTGCGCCTCAAGTGTCGCTGCTTCTTCGGTCGTCAGGGCCGCGCGGGCCTCAGCCAAAAGGGCAGCGCGGCGCTCTGCTGCCGTGCTTTGCTCACGCAGCGCTTCTTCAGACGCGGCCTTTTCCGCCAATGCTGCGGCCAAACGGGCACGCACGTCCTTGGTATCTGCACCCAACGTTTCCAGTTCGGTTTCGGCTTCCAGTTTTGCGGCGAGCGCTGCAGCCAGTTGCGCGCGCACGTCTTGATTGCTGCTGCCTGCGGCCCTGGCGTCCGTCAGGGCTGCATCACGTGCTGCAATGGCTGTCGCAAGCTGCACGCGCAAGGCTTCCATATCCGTTGATTGCGCGGTCAACTGGCTTTCCGCCGCCGTGCGCGCTGCCAAGGCGGCGGCGAGCCGATCACGAATATCGTCCAGGGCCAGATCTGACGCGGCAAGCCGTGCCTCCAGCGCAGTCATGCGAACTTCCAGTTCAGCCACCTCCGCACCCGACGCAATCCGCGCGGCCTGTGCGGTTTCAAGCTCTGCCTGCAACCCACTCACCAACGCGTCCTGCGCCCGCAGTGCCTGTTCTGCGGCACTTAATTCCGTACGCAATTGCGCCGTTGTTACCGTGCGCCCGTCCAGCGCATCCTCGGCGGCCCGCAACCGGGCCTCAAGCGTCGCAGCCTCGGCGGATCTGTCGTCCAGCGCAGACAGCGCCCGCGCCAATTGCGCCTCAAGATCTGCGGCCGCCGCGGCACCACCTTCGGCGCTGAGCAAAGCCGCTGCCAATTGCGCTTCGAGGCTGGTACGCTCGGACGCGAGCGTCGTGTTTTCGCTATTGGCCGCATCCAGAGCCGCAAGAGCAGTCGCAAGTTGCGCTTCGATCTGGTCCAATTGTGCCGCGGTATTGGCGGTGTTTTCATCAGCAGTGCCCACGGCAAGCAAGGCCGCTGCCAACTGCGCATCCAGATCCTCTTCGGCGGCACGGGCGGCTGCCAGCAATGTCAGCGTATCCTCTGCCTCTTGCCGCTGCGCTTCCAGCGCCAGGGTCATGGCGGTCAGTTCCGTATCCGCGTTTTCCAGCCGGTCGCGCAAAGCCTCGGCTGCCGCTGCTTCAGCCAGACGCGCCACCTCTTCCGCACTAAGGGCGTCCTGGGTGGCTTCAAGCTCGGCCTGCAAGGCAGCAGCCTGATCAGATGTTTCCGTGTTGCGCGCGCGCAAGTCGGCAATCAGCGCCTGCAAAGCCTCGGTCCGGGCTGCGGCCAGTCGGGCTGCTTCGGCTTGGGCGTCCACCTCGCTGCGCACTTGCGACAGGGCAAGGTTCAAGGCTTCCTGCTCTGACAGCAACCGTTCCTGTTCCCCTTCAAGACTGGCAACCGTGTCAAGCGCACCATCCCGCTGGGCGATCAAGGCGGCCACCTGCGCCTCAAAGCTGGTGATCTGCGTATCTGCTGCGGCCAGCGCTGCCGTCTGTGCGTCTCTCTCCGCGGTCAGCGCCAAAATCTGAGCCGCCTGGTTTTCCACCTGCGCCTGCGCATCGTTCAGTGTGCTGTTGAGCGCAGAAAGCCGCGCATCGAGTTGATTGGCCCGGCTTTCTTCGAGCCCCAGAGCTTGTGCCAGGGCGGCGACCTCGCCCGCCAACTGGTTCAGTTCGCTTTCCTGACCGGTAATCGTTTCGCGCAAGACAAACTGCACCACCATGAAGATGGTCAGCACAAACATAAGCACCAGCAACAATCCGGTCATCGCATCGACAAAGCCGGGCCAGATGGACGCCTGAAACCTTTGGCCTGTGCGACGCGACAGCGCCATGCTCAACTATCCCCTTCGTTCGGGTTCTGCCTGTCCCGCAAACCGCTCAGCGCCTGTTTTCGGTTTTGTCCGCGCGGCAGACTGATGGCACTGGCCAGCGCAGAGATGTCCGTGCGCAATTCGGCCATTGTTTCCTGTCGCCCTGCGCTGATTTCTTCCAGAATGCGTAACATTTGCACATCGATCGACCGCAGGCGCATGCGGCTTTCGGCATCCATGCCATCGCCGGTCTCTTGCGCTTCGACCGCCGCAATCAGCCGTTCCTGCCCGTCAGCAATCCGGTCAAGCGCATCCACGCCGCTGCTTTGCCCCTGCAAATGCGTTGTCATCCGCTCCATCGAGTCGGCCAGTTTCCCGAGTTTTTCGTCGACCATGGAACGGCTGATATCCGACTGGATGAACATGGATTGCAAGCTTTCCATCTGTTCGGCCAGATGATCGATCACGCCTGCCATGGCGTTTTGATCCGATGTCCCGTCGCCGTCAGACGCAAATCCAACCCGGGTGATGGAGCTGAGCCATTCTTCAAGCTCGCGGTAAAAGCGGTTCTGTCCATGCCCTGCAAAAAGCTCAAGCAGACCCACGATCAGCGACCCGGCAAGACCGAGAAGCGAGGACGCAAAGGCAACACCCATGCCGCCCAATTGCTCTTCCAGTCCCGTCATCAGGCGGGCGAAGACTTCGAAACCGGCCTCGCCGTCCTGTGGTGCCAGGCTGCGGATCGTGTCGACCAAAGCCGGAACAGTGGTGGCGAGTCCATAAAACGTGCCCAAAAGTCCAAGGAAAATCAGAAGGTTGACGATGTAGCGCGTGATTTCTCGCGCCTCGTCGATCCGCGTGGCTACGGAATCCAGAATGGACTGGGTCGATGTTGAATTCAATTGCATCCGCGATCCACGCGACCGCAACAGCGATGCCAGTGACGCCAGCAACCGCGGTGCCTTGCCGGACGTACGAGACCCATCGCCGGCAAAACGTTCGATCCAGCCCACCGACTGGATCAACTGGAACACCATCCAGAAACAGGCGACAAC
>CAYGQZ010000182.1:0-8866 GCA_964352055.1 uncultured Rhodobacterales bacterium | reverse complement strand
CCAGCTTTTCGATCCCGTAATCGGCCAGATAGCCATAGCCGCCATGCAGTTGCAGACACTGGTCCACGACCTTGCTGCCGGTCTCTGTCACGAATTTCTTGGCCATGGCGCAGAACTTGGTGGCGTCGGGCGATCCTTGATCCAGTTTCCAGGCGGCTTGACGCAGGAAGGTGCGCGCGGCCTGCAACTCGATCTCCATATCGGCCAGCCGCCATTGCAGCCCCTGAAACTGGTCTATGCTTTGGCCAAAGGCCTTGCGTTCGCCCATGTAATCCAGCGTCGCATTGATCGCCGTTTGCGCCGCCCCCAGCGAACAAGCCGCAATGTTCAGACGACCGCCATCAAGCCCCTTCATGGCATAGGTGAACCCTTTGCCCTCTTGGCCCACCAGATTGCCCGCAGAAATCTTGCAATTGTCGAATTGGACCTGCGCGGTGGGTTGACTGCGCCAGCCCATCTTGTCTTCCAATGCGCCAAAGCTGAGACCGTCGGTGCCGTCCTCGACATAGACGGTCGACACGCCTTTTGGGCCGTCCTCTCCGGTGCGGACCATGCAGACATAGGCATCGGAATAGCCGCCGCCTGAAATGAACGCCTTTGTTCCGTTCAGCGTGTAGCCTTCGTTGGTGCGGTCCGCACGGGTGCGCAGTGCGGCGGCATCCGACCCTGAACCCGGCTCCGTCAGGCAATAGCTCAGAACCGTCTGCATGCTCAGCACATCAGGCATGACGCGGGCCTTGAGGTCCTCGCTGGCAAAGCTATCGAGCATCTTGGCGCACATGTTGTGGATCGACAGGAAGGCCGCCACCGAAGGGCAGGCCATTGACAGCGCCTCGAAAACCAGTGTCGCGTCCAGGCGTGTCAGGCCTGCGCCGCCTGCATCCTCGGACACATAAAGCGACGCAAAGCCCAGTTCGCCGACCTGTGGCCACAGCTCTTTGGGGATGGTGCCAGCCGCTTCCCAGTCGCGGGCGAATGGCGCGATCTGATCCTGGCCAAAGGCAAAGGCCATATCGAATATTGCGATCTGTTCTTCTGTCAGTGCGAAATCCATGGGGCCTCCGGTGCGGCGCTTGGTCCAGTCTCGGGCAGGTGCTAGCCGCCGATCTTTACGAGATTATTTCAACAGTTGCCCATCGGTCAGGGCAAGCAGGGCCTTGATGCTGGTTTCGGGTTGCCCCAGCAGGGCGAGCGCGTCTGCTTCGTTATGCTGAACAAGCGGCACCACCGCATCCACCACCTCCCATGAGCGTACAAACATCGCCGCCACATCCTGACTGACCGGTGTCGGGGCCACGTAAACCGCAAGCGATTGGGCGTCCGCATTTGCCAACCGTTCCGCCTTGGACGCTTGCATGTTCATGAAGCGCACGTAGTCGCGTTCAAATTTTTCAATTTTCGACAGGTCGATGATCTGCTTTTGACCCGGTGCATAATCAGGATGCGTGATGTAGGCGTGCGTGGCCGCCAACGTTTCGTCAACGGTCGCGTAACCCGCGTACCAGACCACGACAAGGCCGCGCTCTGGTATTATGCGAAACGTGACGGGCATCTTACTCCATGACAGGTATTGAGAACTCTCCGCCCTCCTTGATGCCAGATGGCCAGCGCGCCGTCACTGTTTTTGTGCGCGTGTAAAACTTGAATGCATCCGGGCCGTGCTGATTCAGGTCACCAAAGACCGATTTCTTCCAGCCGCCAAAGGTGTGATAGGCCAAAGGGACCGGGATCGGGACGTTAATTCCAACCATGCCAATGTTGATCCGGTTCGCGAAATCACGTGCCGTATCGCCATCGCGCGTAAAGATCGCGGTGCCGTTGCCATATTCGTGATCCATCGCCAACCCGATTGCCTCTTCGTAGGTTTGCGCACGCACTTGCGTCAGCACGGGGCCAAAGATCTCCTGGGTGTAAATGTCCATGTCTTTGGTGGCGTGATCAAACAGGTGCGGGCCAACAAAAAAGCCGTCTTCATAGCCCTGCAATTTGAAACCGCGCCCGTCGACGACCAACTTGGCCCCCTGATCGATCCCTGTTTGCACGAGGCGTTCAATGTTGGCCTTGGCCGCAGCGGTCACAACGGGCCCATAGTCCACGTCCTTGCCCGAGGTGTAGGGGCCGACTTTCAGTTTCTCGATCCGTGGCACCAGTTTTTCGATCAGGCGGTCCGCTGTTTCATCGCCCACAGGCACCGCGACCGAGATCGCCATGCAGCGTTCGCCCGCAGCGCCGTATCCGGCCCCGATCAGCGCGTCCGCCGCCTGATCCAGATCGGCGTCCGGCATGATGATCATATGGTTCTTGGCGCCGCCAAAGCACTGCACGCGCTTGCCGTTGGCACAGCCCGTGCCATAGATATATTCGGCAATCGGGGTCGATCCGACAAAGCCGATGGACTGGATGACATCGTGGTGCAGGATTGCGTCGACGGCTTCCTTGTCGCCGTTGACGACTTGCAGCACACCTTTTGGCAGGCCCGCTTCTTCCATCAGTTCGGCCAGCATCAGCGGCACGGATGGATCGCGTTCGGATGGTTTGAGGATAAAGGCGTTGCCGCAGGCGATCGCAGGCGCAAACATCCACATCGGGATCATGGCCGGAAAGTTGAAGGGTGTAATGCCAGCCGTGACGCCCAGGGCCTGACGCATGGAATACATGTCGATGCCGGGGCCGGCGCTGTCGGTATATTCGCCTTTCAGCAGGTGCGGCGCACCAACGCAGTATTCCACAACTTCAAGGCCGCGCTGCACGTCGCCGGCGGCATCAGGCAGTGTCTTGCCATGCTCGCGGCTCAGCGCTTCGGCCAGCTTGTCCATGTCGCGGTTGAGCAGATCGACGAATTTCATCATCACCCGCGCCCGGCGTTGCGGGTTCACGGCAGCCCAAGCCGGCTGGACCATGGCTGCGATCTCGACAGCATGATCCAACTCTTCCGCAGAGGCGAGCGGCACCTTGGCCTGTATTTCGCCGGTTGCGGGGTTCATCACGTTGGCAAAGCGACCGGATTTGCCTTTGACATGGGCACCGTTGATATAGTGGGTAAGCTCTTGCATGGATGTCTCCTGAGTATGCACCGACGTGGCACAATGTGTTTCGGGCGGCGCAGGGCGATGCGCCCCTTGCTGGTTTGGCGCAAGGATAGTCTTGCAAAATCCGGTGTAAAAGAGGCATTTGGGCAAAACCATTTTGCAATAATGCAAAATGAGGCCGTTTATGGCGATCCGGGGAGGTGATCCATGCAAGCACATTGGGACGATCTGCGCCTGTTCCTTGCCGTTGCGCGGGCAGAGACCCTGTCCGGAGCCAGCGTGCTGGTCCGCCTCGATGCGGCAACTCTGGGGCGGCGCATTGCGCGGCTCGAACGGCACCTGGGTGTTGTCCTGTTCCTGAAATCGCCGCAAGGTTATGCGCTGACCGAAGCGGGACAGCGCCTTATGGACCGTGCCGAAGCGGCCGAAGAGGCGATGCGCGCCGCCGCCGAAGGGGTGTCGGCGCACCGTGCCTCTGCGGAAGGGCCACAATTTGCTGCGCTGAGCGGTCAGATCCGGCTGGGCGCGCCGGATGGATGTGCCAATTACCTCTTGCCGCAAGTCTGTGCCGCATTGACCACCCGGCATCCCGATCTCGATATCCAGATCGTCGCTTTGCCGCGTGTGTTCAACCTGTCGCGGCGCGAGGCTGACATGGCCATCGGCGTCAGCGCGCCAACCGCGGGCCGTCTGACCGTGCAACGGGTTTGCGACTACAAACTGCATTTCGCGGCCTGTTCCGACTACCTCGCCGCGGCGCCGTCATTGACGCGGATGGCGGATCTGCAACAGCACCGGATCGTAGGCTATATTCCCGACATGATCTTTGACCGCGAACTGGATTACCTCGCGGATGCGGGGGTGCAGCGGATCGCGCTGGCCTCGAATTCGGTTTCTGTACAGCTGAACCTGTTGCGGCAGGGCGGTGGGGTTGGTGTCGTGCATGATTTTGCCTTGCCGTTCGTGCCCGGCGTGCAGCGGGTGCTGGTGGATCAATTTGCCCTCAACCGGAGCTTTTACCTGATCCGCCACGGATCAGACCGGGACCACCGGACGCTCAACCGCTTTGCGGAATTGCTGAGCCAGGGGATCAAGGCAGAGGTGGCGCGATTGGAGCATATGGCCGATCAGGGCAGCTGACAGTGCTTTGACGGACCATGAATCCGTGAAAAAACCGAGCAATGGGCGCATCTTGGCGAACGGCAGGCTTGACAGGAGGGGTGCAGGAAGTTGACGCTGAGAGAACCTACCTGAAATCCGAAGGAGCGCGACATGCTGGTCCAAAACATTCTCAAGTCAAAATCTGATGATTCAGTCGTTACCGTGTTGCCCGGATCCCTCGTGTCCGATGCGGTCAGCATCCTGGCAGAGCGCAAGATCGGAACGGTGGTCGTGTCCAGCGATGGAAAGACTGCGGAAGGCATCCTTTCGGAACGCGACATTGTACGGGTGCTCTCGCAACAAGGTGGGGCGATCCTCGACCAGCCGGTTGACGCCTTCATGACCAAAAAGCTGGTGACGTGTGGTCGCAATGACAGCACGGATGTCGTGCTGCAACAGATGACGGATGGACGATTTCGCCATATGCCGGTGGTCGAGGAGGGCGTGATGGTCGGGCTGATCACCCTTGGCGACGTTGTCAAATCGCGCCTGACCCAGCTTGCGATGGAAAAGGATGCCCTGGAAGGCATGATTATGGGCCACTAAGGCTGCTTGCAATCGCAGCTTTGAGATGTTGCATTGGCGATAAGAACACTGACGGAGCCGCCCATGCGCATCGGCCTTTACCCTGGTACATTCGACCCGATCACACTGGGCCACATCGATATTATCCGCCGGGCCAGCCCGATGGTCGACCGTCTGGTGATTGGCGTGGCCATCAATCGTGACAAGGGTCCGCTGTTTTCGCTCGAAGAGCGGCTGCAGATGATTGAGGCGGAGTGTGCGAAATTGTCGGATCAGACCGGCACCGAGATCGTCGCTCACCCGTTTGAAAACCTTTTGATCGATTGCGCCAGGGACGTTGGCGCTCAGATCATCTTTCGTGGTTTGCGCGCGGTGGCGGATTTTGAGTACGAATTCCAGATGGTGGGGATGAACCGGCAACTGGATGACAGTATCGAAACCGTATTCCTGATGGCCGAGGCAAAGCATCAAGCCATCGCATCGAAGCTGGTGAAAGAGATTGCGCGGCTCGGAGGTGACGTCAGCAAATTCGTGACGCCGGTTGTCAATGAAGAGATTGTAAAGCGCTTCAAGGCCGACGCGTAAGAGGCTGCTTTAACTGAAAAAAGAGCGCCAGACCCGGCGCTCTTTTTGTTTTGCTGTCTGAGGGATCAGAGGTACTTGCCCATCTCAACGGCCGTGTCCGCCATCCGGTTGGAAAAGCCCCATTCGTTGTCATACCACGTCAGGATCCGGACCATATTCCCGTCCATGACTTTGGTCTGGTCGGTGGCAAAGATGGATGAATGCGGGTCATGGTTGAAATCCATGCTGACCAGTTTTGCATCGGTCACGCCCAGAACACCCTTGAGCGGGCCCGAGGCCGCAGCCGCCGACATGGCCTCATTGACCTGCGCGACCGTGACATCGGCATTCAGTTCCACCGTCAGATCCACACAGGACACGTTTGGTGTCGGCACCCGGATTGCCACGCCATCGAGTTTGCCATCAAGCTCCGGCATCACAAGGGCCACGGCCTTGGCGGCACCGGTGGATGTCGGGATCATCGACAGGGCGGCGGCACGGGCGCGGTAAAGGTCGCTGTGCATCGTATCCAGCGTCGGCTGGTCACCGGTATAGCTGTGCACGGTGGTCATGAAGCCGCGCCTGATCCCGAAGGAATCGTGCAGAACTTTGGCCACCGGCGTCAGGCAGTTGGTGGTGCAGGACGCATTCGATACGATGATGTCATTTGCAGAGAGGGTGTCATGATTCACACCGTAGACAATTGTCTTGTCGGCGTCTTTGCCGGGTGCGGAAATCAGCACGCGGCTTGCGCCATTGTCGAGGTGGGCCTGACAGGCTTGTTTGGAGGCAAAGATTCCGGTGCATTCCATGACGATGTCCACATGCGCCCAGGGCAGCTCTGCCGGGTTGCGCATCGCGGTTACCTTGATCGGGCCAGTGCCCACATCAATGCTGTCGGCAGTGGTTTTCACCTGAACAGGAAAGCGGCCATGCACGCTGTCATATTGCAGCAGATGCGCGTTTGTCTCGACCGGGCCGAGATCGTTGATGGCAACAACCTCGATATCGGTGCGCCCGCTTTCGATGATCGCGCGCAGCACGTTGCGGCCGATCCGACCAAATCCATTTATTGCGACTTTGATGGCCATGGTATCCCCCATGTCTGGTGTCAGTATTGCGTCTGAAACGACCGATCGGTCACGCGTCGCGCGTGGCCGCTGCCGTTATCGCTAACAACTAGATTTGAGGGACGCTGTCAACCGGGGAGTCAATGTGCCGCTACCGCCAGAACGCAAGCCATTCCAGCAAGTCGGCCAGTTTCTTTGACAAAAAGATCGTGTGGTCGGAGCCATAGAGCATGACATCCACGGTGATCGCGGCCACAAGAATAATGCCAAGATAGAGTGCGATGCGGTTGGTCATGTTGTCCTAATTCGCGTTGACAGGAACGGGCAGGGCCGTTGTGACAGCCCTGCCCATACCGCGCAAGCGTTAGGAAATAGCTTAGATTAACCGACCCATCGCGCTGGCCACGTCTGCCATCCGCACCGAAAAGCCCCATTCGTTGTCATACCACGCCAGAACGCGCACCAGCCGGTTTCCGACCACTTTGGTTTGATCCGGGGCAAAGATGGAGGAATATTCAGTGTGGTTGAAATCGACCGAGACTTTTTTCTCGGCGTCATAGGCAAGAACCCGGCCCATCGGGCCACGGGCGGCTTCTTCCACCGCGGCGTTCACTTCTTCGACAGTCACGTCGCGGCTGGCCTCAAAGGTCAGATCGACAGCCGAGACATTTGGCGTCGGCACGCGCATCGCGGTGCCATCCAGTTTGCCTGCAAGGTTCGGCAACACTTCGCCCAAAGCCTTGGCCGCCCCGGTCGAGGTCGGGATCATCGCCATCGCAGCCGCGCGCGCGCGATACAGGTCGTCATGGCGGCGGTCCAGCGTCGGCTGGTCGCCCGTATAGCTGTGGATGGTCGTCATCACGCCGCGTTCGATCCCGACAGATGCGTCCAGAACCTTGGCCAGCGGGGCAAGGCAGTTGGTGGTGCAGGACCCGTTCGAGATCATCCGGTCATTTGAGGCCAGCAGGTCGTCATTCACCCCGAAGACGATGGTCTTGTCGACATTCTTGCCAGGCGCAGACAGCAGAACCTTCTTGGCGCCCCGCTCGAAGTGGACGCTCGCCTTGTTGCCGTCATTGAACTTGCCGGTGCATTCCAGCACCACGTCAACGCCGGTCCAGTCCAGTTCGTTCATGTCATAGGTCGACATCATGCGGATCGGGCCGCGCCCAAGGTCCATGGTATCGTTGCTGATGGTGATCTTGTTCGGGAACCGCCCGTGGATCGAATCATACTTCATCAAATGTGCGGCGGTTTCCAGCGGCCCGGTCGCGTTGATCGCGACCACGTCGATGTCGTTGCGCAGCGATGTCGCGATATGAGACAGTGTGCAACGGCCAATGCGGCCAAATCCGTTAATTCCAACTTTGATTGTCATCTCTTTTCCCACGCGCCTAACACTCTGAAACAATGGCTGTGTCATAGCGGTGTGGTGCCATGCGGGGAACCCTATTTAATTCGGAAAATCAGAGTGTTAGCGATAAACGTGTCAATGCGTCCTTCGTTCGCGCTAACAATTTGAATATGGTCAAACAGATGTTATGCGCTAACGTCTAAATGTGGAGCAGGAGCGGAAACAATGAGCGGATTACTGGCCTTGTTGGACGACGTCGCGGGAATCGCCAAAGTGGCGGCCGCGTCGGTGGATGATGTGATTGCGCAGGCGGGCAAGGCCGGGGCAAAGGCCGCAGGTGCCGTGATCGACGACGCGGCCGTCAGTCCGAAATATGTGCATGGGTTTTCTGCTGACCGCGAGCTTCCCATCATCTGGAGGATCGCCAAGGGGTCGTTCAAGAACAAACTGCTGTATCTGCTGCCAGCCGGATTGGCACTGTCGGCCTTTGCGCCCTGGATGATCCCGCCGCTTTTGATGCTGGGTGGTGCCTACCTTTGCTTTGAAGGGGCCGAGAAAGTGGCGCATGTCTTGGGCTGGGGACATGCGCATGATGACTACGCCGGCAAAGAGACCGTTTTGGAAGACCCGTCCCATCTGGAAGAGAAAAAGGCACAAGGTGCAATCAAGACCGACTTTATCCTCTCGGCCGAGATCATGACGATTTCGCTGGCTGCCATTCCCGAAAGCAATTTCTGGATGGAAGCAGCAACTCTCGCGACGGTCGCCATCATGATCACCACCGTGGTTTACGGGTCGGTCGCGATCATCGTCAAAGCGGATGATGTTGGCCTCGCCATGGCACGCAAAGGCCGCTTTGGCCTGACACGCGCGCTTGGCAGGGGCATCGTCAAAGTCATGCCCGGCTTCATGAAGCTGCTGACCATCATTGGCACGGCGGCGATGCTGTGGGTCGGCGGGTCCATTATTGTGCACGGGCTGGAGCAGATTGGCTTTGGCGCGCTGGCCCATGTGATCCACGATGTGGCAGCGGTGGTCGGCCATGCTGTTCCATCGGCGACGGGTGCTGTCGAATGGATCACGACGGCGGCGATTGACGGTGTTCTGGGTCTGGCGCTTGGCTTTGTGCTGATCCCGTTGGGCGAAAAGATCATCACGCCGCT
>CAYGQZ010000181.1:4183-8873 GCA_964352055.1 uncultured Rhodobacterales bacterium | reverse complement strand
GCATCTGGCCGGTCGGGCGTGAGGTGGCGTCCTTCGACCAGATAGCGCGCGATGGGCCCGCCGATGAGTGCTGCGACCACCAGGCCCAGCGTGGCCACGGCTATGCCCAGTTCGCCCGCATTGGGCAGGTTTGCGGCTGCGGCGACTTCGGGGGCCCAGGCGATGGCGGTGCCATGCCCGCCGATCAGGGCTGCCGATCCAAAGAGCACCCCGGCCGACGCCTCGTACCCAAAGAGCATCGCGCCCGCGACACCGACAACGTTTTGCAGCAGGATCATGACCAGTGTCAGACCCAGCAAGAGCAACAAGGGTTTGCCGCCAGAGATCAGGTCAGCCAAGCGCGCGTTGAGCCCGATGCCCGCAAAAAAGAGCACCAGGAAGAAATCCCGTGCCTCAAGCTGGAAGTCGAATTCGATCCCTGTCACCAGATAGAGGAGCAAGGCCACCAAAGCCGCGACCAGCCCGCCTGTGACAGCGTCTGGGATGCTGAATTCGCGCAGCAGTCTGCTGCGGTCGTTGAGTGCTGTCCCCAGCACAAAGATGGCCAGCCCAAGCGTCGCCGTAATGAAGGCCGGCACCACGACCATCATTGCGCCACCTCTGGCCTGTCTGGACATTCCTCTCCGACGATGGTGCCGTCATAGGCTTTCTCGCCACAATCGTTGAGTTCGTGCCAGACATAGCCGCGTCCGTCTTGGGTGATGGCCACGATCCGGTCGACGCCGAATTCAACGTTCTTCTGGCCCAGAAAGGGCAGCGCCGTGCCTGCGTCCAGTTCAGCCCCGATGGCAGCAGCGTCAAAACAGTCGAACCAGCCCGGTGCGTTGCGCGGCGTGGCGTCTTCCAGCCCCACATAGGTTTCCGTGAGCAGCGCCAGTGACAGGTCCGTGGTGAAACAGGCACGGTAGCGGATCGGTGAACTTTCGGCGTCAATCGCCTGGAAATCGGCGAAAGGGATTGGTTCGGGCTGATCCGAAACAACCGAGACAAGGTGCACCTCTTGGGTCCGGACTTCTTCGTAGAAGCCGTAGACTTGCAGGTAATACAAGGAAATGCCGCCGATGACTGCGCTGAGCATGATTGCGATCCCGATGATTTTGCCGTTCATGATGCGTCCTGTCCAAAGCACAGGACGTTGCCGTCGGGATCAGTCACCTCGATCTCGCGCATGTTGTAGAATGTGACCTCCGGGCCCTTGAACGGCTGACTTTTGGCGGTCAGGTGCGCGATCATATCGTCCAGGTCTGCGCAGTAAAAATAGCCGCGCCAGCCGTCCCAGGCCGCTTCCGCCCCGTCCCAGGAATGCAGAAAGATCTGCGCCGTGCCGGAGACAAAGATTCCAAAGCCGGTGACCGGGTCGCCTGCCTCATTGATGACCTCAAAGCCAAGAACGTCCATGTAGAACGCCTTGGCCCGCTGGTAATCCGAGACCCGAAGGACAGGTGTGGCGTTTTGCAGCTTCATGCCGCGTCACTCGGTTTCCAACCGCCTGCACCGGTTTGCACAAAGGCGTCGGCACAGGCCTTGGCCAGTGTCCGAACCCGCCCGATATAAGCCTGCCGTTCGGTGACCGAGATCACCCCGCGCGCATCGAGCAGGTTGAAGATATGGCTGGCCTTGATGCACTGATCATAGGCTGGATGCGCCATGATGATCCGCTTGCCGGTTTTCGGGTCCATGTGTTCGGCCGCGAGGATGGTGTTGCACTCCGCCTCGGCCTCTTCAAAGTGGCGCAGCAGGACTTCGGTGTTGGCCACGTCAAAGTTCCAGCGGGCATATTCCTCTTCGGTCTGCTTGAAGATGTCGCCGTAGCTAAGGGCAATCGGGGTCTGGGGATCGTTGAAGGGCATGTCCATCACGTGATCGATGCCAAGGATGTACATCGCCAGACGTTCCAGCCCATAGGTTAACTCGCCCGAGACCGGGTGGCAGTCATGGCCGCCGACCTGTTGGAAATAGGTGAACTGCGACACTTCCATGCCGTCGCACCAGACCTCCCATCCCAGCCCCCACGCGCCAAGCGTCGGGCTTTCCCAATCATCCTCGACAAACCGGATGTCGTGCAGGTCCATATCGACGCCAATGGCGCGCAGGCTGCCAAGATACAGCTCTTGCAGGTCCGGCGGCGAGGGTTTGATCAGCACCTGATACTGGTAATAATGCTGCAACCGGTTGGGGTTTTCACCATAGCGCCCGTCCGTCGGCCTGCGGGACGGCTGCACATAGGCAGCGGCCCAGGGCTGTGTCCCGAGGCTGCGCAGTGTTGTGGCGGGATGGAACGTCCCTGCCCCCACCTCCATGTCGTAGGGTTGCAGGATCGCACAGCCCTGGGCGGCCCAATAGGTCTGGAGCCGCAGGATGATGTCCTGGAAAGATCGGGGCGCGTCTGGGGTCGTTGACATGGAATAAGCCTGCGTTTGGATGCGCGCCTTACCTACGGCCCGGTCATGGGATGGTCAATTGCGCGTTATGCCCCTTTTTTCGTGGTTTTCACCCATTTTCAATAGGCTGCATTCCTGCGTATCATGCCGCCAAAGCGAATGATGGACGGGGTCCTTGAGGAATGATGAAGCGTTTTATGCTGGCCTTGGCGTTGATCGTGGCATGTGCGACACAGGGTTTGGCACAGGACGACGCCGTCTGGGTTCAGATCGAGGCGCAACCAACCCTGAACAGCGCGCTTGAGCGGGCGCGTGCCTATGCCGCCGAACTGCCCGATGTGAACGCCTTTTCGCTGGGCAGTGGCTGGTACGGCATCGCCCTTGGCCCCTACGCGCGACCGGATGCGGAACAGGTGTTGCGCGTCTATCGCTCTGAACGGGTGATCCCGCGCGACAGCTATATCGCCCTGTCGTCCAGTTTCCGCCAACAGATCTGGCCCGTGGGCGCCAATATCCTGGGGCGTGGCGTAATTGCGCCGCCCGTGACGCCAGAGCAGGCGCCGGATGTCGTGGCCGACGTCCCTGCCCCACCGCCCGCGGACGAGACACCCGCTCAGGCGCAGCGCAACGAGCGCGAATTGACCCGGAGCGAACGGGAATCCCTTCAGGTCGCATTGAAATGGGCCGGTGTTTATGTTGGCGACATTGACGGCGCCTTTGGCCGTGGCACCCGCAATGCCATGGCCGCCTGGCAGGACCAGAAAGGCTTTGACCGCACCGGCATCCTGACGACAGCGCAGCGGACGGCTTTGCTCAAGGATTACAATGCCGTTCTGGACGATCTGGGCCTGAAACTGGTGCGCGACGACAAGGCCGGCATCGAAATGCTGCTGCCCATGGAGATCGTTGCCTTCGAGAAATACGAATACCCTTTTGCCCATTATTCCAGCACGGGCGACATTCCTGCCAAGATCCTGCTGATCAGTCAGGCGGGCGATCAAAGCACGCTTTTTGGTCTTTATGACATCATGCAGACGCTGGACATTGTGCCTGTTGACGGCCCGCGCGAGCGCAAGGACACCTCCTTTGTCCTGATCGGCGAGGATGCCATGCGCATCTCCGAGACCCGCGTGAGCTTGCAGGACGGACAGATCAAGGGGTTTACCCTGGTCTGGCCTGCCGCTGATGAGGAACGCCGCCGCCGTTTGATCACCGAGATGGAGAACAGTCTGCGCCGTCAACCCGGCGTGATCCCTCTGGATGCCGGAACGGACGAGCAGGCCATCGATCTGGTTGCCGGCCTCAAGATCAGAACCCCGCGCCTGTCACGGTCCGGCTTCTTTGTGGATTCTCGCGGCACGGTCATCACGACCGCCGAGGCGGTGCAGAACTGTGACCGCATCACGCTGGACCGGGATATCGAAGCGGAACTGACCATGCTGAATTCCGAGAAAGGGGTTGCGATCGTCAAACCTTCGATCACGCTTGCGCCCTTGGGCATTGCCCGTTTCAGCCAAGCCCAGCCCCGCTTGAATTCCGAAGTTGCGGCGTCCGGATATAGCTTTGAGGGCGTGCTGGACGCGCCGACCATGACGTTTGGCCGTCTGAGTGACGTGCGCGGGTTGCAGGGAGAGCCTGACGTCAAACGTCTGGCGCTGGATACGTTGCCGGGCGATGCCGGTGGCCCGGTTCTGGACGAGGGGGGCGGCGTGTTTGGCATGCTGCTGCCAAATCCAGACCTTGCACGCGCCTTGCCTGACGGTGTCAGCTTTGCGCTGGACCGCGAGGCCATTCAGTCAGTTCTGGCCGAGGCGGGCATGGCCGGTGCCAGCACCAACAGCGAGACCCCGATTGATCCCTTTGATCTGTCGATGGCGGCGACACGCATGACCGTTCTGGTCAGTTGCTGGAACTGACGGGCAGTCTGGCCCGGTCGTGAGGACGGTTGCGGTGTTGACCGGCCCCGCCCGCCCTTATTCCTTCGCTTTCAGAGCCGCCTCATTCTCGGCAATGTAGTTCCGGTTGCGTGGCCCTTCCGAGTTCCGCTTGGTGAATTGGATCTGAAAGTTGCACAGCCGTCCGTGGCGGTAATGGATTTCCGAAGACGTCAGGTAGATGTCCCACATCCGAAAGAACGTTTCGTCATAGAATTCGAGCACCTTGTCCTTGTTCGCGCGAAACCGTTCGCGCCATTCCAGGATCGTGTCGGCATAGTGATAGGTCAGGATCTCGACGTCCTTGACCATCAGCGGCACCTTTTCGACCGCTTCCAGCGTCTCGGCCAATGACGGGATCTGCCCCTGCGGGAA
>CAYGQZ010000181.1:0-4083 GCA_964352055.1 uncultured Rhodobacterales bacterium | reverse complement strand
GTCTTGGCCAGATAAAGTCCCATACCGCCCCAGCCGCACCCGATGTCCAGGACCTTTTGGCCTTCCTTGAGGCGCATCTTGGCCGCGATATGGCGCTTTTTCTTGAGCTGCGCCTCTTCCAGCGTCTCGTCACCGTTTTCGAAATAGGCGCAGGAATACTGCATGTCCTCGTCGAGAAAGAGGCGAAACAGCTTTTCGTCGAGGTCGTAGTGATGGGCCACGTTGCGCTGTGCGGCATCGGGCAGAATGCTGCGCTTGAGCTTGCGATCCAGGATACGTTTGCCGGTTTTGAGAGCGGCGGGAGGCGTGACGAAATTCTTTTTGCTGCGATTGAGTTTCGAGATCATCAGCAGGTCGTAAATGTCGCCTTCCTCGATCACCAGCTTGCCGTGCATGTAAAGCTCGGGGAATTGCAGTTCCGGGTCTGAATAGAGCTTTTTCAGCGCGTCCTCATCCGTAAAGCGGATGTGCAGCGGCGCACGGGTGCCATCGCCATAAGTGACGACATTGCCCGAGGGATAGGTGACCTGCAGATTTCCGGTCTGAACGGTTTTCTTGAAAATTTTGGAAAGCTTCTCTTCCATGGTCTTTGAATATCCCTTTGGGCGCTCGAACGCGTATAGACTACCCGACAAGACGGTAAGGGCAACCATGGCTCTCACCCTTGTGTTCAAATCCGGATCGCAGCGCAGTGAATTAAGCGGAAGCCTGCCGAGGATTTGAGCGCAGGGAAGGCTTTCGACGCGGGGATGTGCGGCAAGTGATCCGTGTCTTCGGGCGTTATCTGCCCTCCGCGCCGCCGATAATAGCCGGGGTAACGTAGATGAGTGTTGGCCCATCCGCGTCAAACGCCGCCCGGACCGCTGCCTGCATCTCCTCCAGCGATTGCGGTGCCGCGGCGTAGGCCCCGAATGCTTCGGCCAGTTTGCAGAAGTCGGGGTTATGCGCCACAACCGCGTTGGGGGCGATCTGGGCGCGGACCATGCTGTCTTCGATCTCGCCCAGTTTGGTGTTGTCCCACAGGATGATTGGCAACGGCAGGCCAAGTTCGACCGCGACGCCCAATTCGGCCATGGTGTAGTGGAACCCGTAGTCGCCGATGATCGCCATGGTGGGCAATCCGTCACGTGCCACGGCCCCGCCAATCGCGGCCGGTGTGGCATAGCCCAGCGTTCCAAAGCCCGTCGGGTGGTGCCAGTGGCCGGGCCGGTCCATATCCCAGACCTCCTTGGCGGTGTAGGCCAGTTGCGTCATGTCGGAGTAGATCATCGTGCCTTCGGGCACACAATCGCGCAGTGCATCGCACACAGGCACAATCCCCGGGCGTTCTGCGTTGACCTCTGCACGCCAGCGGACCCGCGCCGCCGAAACCTCGGACCGTGTCCAGCCAGTCGCGGCGGTAGCGTCGCTCAGGCGGAGGGTTTGCAGAACATCAGCCCAATCGCCCAGAATGGTCCAGTCGGCGCGATGCGTGTCGCTCAGCACTTCAGGGTCGATATCAACCCGGTAAAGCGGCGTCTCCCCGTGGCCCAGATCAGGACGCCAAAGATCCACTTCGGCCAGCGCACAGCCGACAACCACCAGAAGGTCCGCCGACGCGATCACCTGCGCGCTCTCCGGTCGCGGCAGGCAAGCCCCGAAATTGAGCGGATAGTCTGCGGCCACTGTCCCGCGTCCGGCATAGGAGGTAAAGCAAGCAGCCCCAAGGTCGCGCAAAAACGAAGTTACGTCTTCGCGTACACCGCCGCCCAGAATGAAAAGCGGGCGCTGCGCCTCGGCAAGCGCGTCCCGCAAGTCATTGCAATCGCTGATATTGGCAGCGCTGCAGGAGGGGGCAAAGCCTACGCGCGGCGCAGGTGCGGCTTGCGCCTCAAGCTGGGCAATGGGAACTTGAAGGTGCTTGGGGCGGGCGCGTTTGGTCTCGAATTCCATGAACGCGCGGTCGATCAGGGCATAGGCGGCCGCTGCCGACCGCGCTTCCTCTGACCAGTCGCAGACGGTTTCGGCTGCTGCGCGCTGGTCCTTCATCTGGTGCAATTGCCCGCGTGTGGCTGCGGTTTCGTCCAGACAGGACGAGATGACCAGCATCGGCACGGAATCCGAATAGGCTTGCCCCATCGGTGTCATGATGTTGCACAGCCCCGGCCCGGTAATCACATAGGCCACGCCGGGCTTGCCGCTGGCCCGCGCATAGCCATCTGCCATGAACCCGGCCCCCTGTTCATGTCGCGCCAACACATGGGTAATCCCCGCCTCTTCGATGCCCCGGTACATTTCCTGATTGTGCACGCCCGGAATGCCAAAAATCACATCGACGCCGCGATCCTTCAGCATATGGGAAATCTGTGCGCCAAGGGGGCGGGTGTTGGGCATTACGCTCTCCAGAATTGAACGGTGAAAATGACATAGACGACCATCAGTTCGAGGCGCCCGATCAGCATTGCGGCGCTCAGCATCCACTTGGCCGCGTCATTGAGGGCCGCGAAATTCCCCGCGGGGCCGATGTGATCGCCCAGGCCCGGCCCGATATTGGCCAATGCCGTGGCCGCGCCCGACACCGATGTGACGAAATCCAGCCCCGTCATGGCCAGACCCACCGAAACCAGACCCAGCGTGACAGTGAAGAAGACAAAGAAGGACATGACCGAACTGAGCACGTCGTCACTGACGGGCCGCCCGTCATAGCGCGGGGTAAAGATGCCATGCGGGCTGCGCGTCTTTTGAAGTTGCGACCGGATCGAGGCGAAGAGCAGCTGATACCGGAATATCTTGATCGAGCAGGCGGTAGAGCCCGCACACCCCCCGATCAGACCGGTAAAGAACAGTACCGAAATCGCAAAGCTGCCCCATTGCATGTAGTCCGCATTGGCATAGCCTGTTCCGGTCATCAGCGACACCGCATTGAACAAGGCGGCCCGCACCGCCACCTCGTTGATCATCCGTTGCTGCGACAGGTTCCAGCCTGCGATGAGAATGACAATGATCAGCACCGTGATCAGAAAGGCGTGGATCTGCGTGTCTTGCAGCAGGGGCCGGGCCGTGCCCGCGCTGAGTTGCACAAAACGCACGAAGGGCAGTGCGGCCAACAACATGAAGACAGCCGCCACATAGGACGCCGCCGGTCCAAAGGCGCCGAAAGAGGCATCGTAATTGGCAAATCCCCCCGTCGCGATGGTTGTCATGGCATGTACGGTGGCATCGAACGCGTTCATGCCTGCGCCCACATAGGCCAGTGCACAGATCATCGTCAGCGTGACATAGATCACCGAAATGCGGCTGGCGATCTCGGTCGCGCGGGGCAGGATCTTGCCAAAGGTGTCAAAGGATTCGGTGCGGAAAATCTGCATGCCCCCGACCCGCAGTTCCGGCAGGAACACCATCGCGACAACGATGATCCCGATCCCGCCCAGCCATTGCAGGATACCGCGCCACAGCAGCAGGCCCTTGGGCATCGTATCGAGCCCGGAAAACACGGTGGACCCGGTGGTCGTCAGCCCCGACATCGCCTCAAAGAAGGCATCGACAAAGCGGGCTTCGGTTGCGCCCAACATAAAGGGCAATGCCCCAAAGACCGGCAGCGCCAGCCAGACGCCGGTTGTCAGCAGGAATGTTTGCTGGATTGTCAGCCCTTCGCGCACGCCATTGGCGCAGCTTACGGCGATCAGTCCGCCCGTCAGTATGGTGATGACAGCACTTTCGACAAAGACGGGCCAGTGCTCGCGGCCTTCGGCCAGATCGACCAGCATCGGCAACATCATCGTCGCACCAAGCACGGCGACCAGAAGGCCGATCACATATCCAACGGGGCGCAGATCCAACATGGTGCCAGCGTTGAAGACCTGTGCGGGGCGTGTCAAGCAGGTGACGTGACCCGCTCCGCAATCAGGCGTCTTTTGCGGACCCGCGCGGGGTCCGGCGATCTGCTTACACGTGCATCAGGTCGCGGAAAACGTGGGCCGTTATGTCTTCACGGCGCAGGTTCATTGCGGCCAGTTGTGCGTCAGATTTTGCGTTCAGTGCGTCAATACGCTTCATCCGTGCGTCCATTGCGGCTGGCATCGCCATTGCGCGACCGACCATTGC
>CAYGQZ010000180.1:0-8940 GCA_964352055.1 uncultured Rhodobacterales bacterium | reverse complement strand
ACCTTCGGCGCGGGCGTCACGATGGAGCGTCTGGTGATCCGGCACCTCTATCACCGCCCGCTCGAGACTTTGCTTGCCACGTTCGGGATTTCGATTGCATTGCAGCAGTTGGCCAAGAACATCTTTGGCACCCAGGCCCGCCCTCTGACGTCGCCGGCGTGGCTGGACGGCGCATGGGTGATCTCGGATGTGATCCAGATCAGCTATATACGCATCGCGATCTTTGTACTGGCGTTGCTGTTCCTCGCCTTGATCCTCTTTGTGCTGAAACGCACCCGGCTTGGCCTTGAGGTCCGTGCCGTGACCCAAAACCCCGGCATGGCCGCCTCCATGGGCATCAACCCCGACCGGATCAATATGCTGACCTTCGGGCTCGGCTCGGGCATCGCGGGCATCGCAGGTGTGGCCATCGGGCTTTACGCCAAGGTGACCTCGGAAATGGGGGCCGACTACATCGTGCAAAGCTTCATGACGGTTGTGGTCGGCGGTGTCGGCAATGTCTGGGGCACGCTTGCTGGCGCCTCGATGATCGGCTTCCTGCAAAAGGGGATCGAGTGGCTGAACCCGTCGAACACGCTCGCGGCACAAACCTACATGATCCTTTTCATCATCCTCTTCATCCAATTCCGACCCAAGGGCATCGTTGCGCTCAAGGGCCGGGCGGCGGCGGACTGACCCATGCAAAAGACCTTTATCGGCCAAAATCCATCCGTCTTGTGGTTCCTGGCAGCACTTGGCCTCTTCACTCTTGTGGTCACCCTGATGTCCGAGGTGACAGGTGTCGCGCTTATCTCGACCTCATTCGTCAAGACGCTGGGCAAGACCCTGTGCCTGTGCCTCATCGCCATCGCTATGGACGTGGTCTGGGGCTATTGCGGGATCCTGTCGCTGGGTCACTTCGCGTTCTTCGGGATCGGAGGTTACGCCATCGGCATGTGGCTGATGTACGCCCGGACCGAGGCCATCGTCGTGCCCAACCTGATGGCCCAGACCATCCCGCCGACACCACAGGAAATATCGGACGCTATCGGTAACCAGATCTTTGGGGTGGTGGGCAGTTCCGAATTCCCTATGATCTGGGCCTTTGCAGACAGCCTGTTTCTGCAATTGCTCATGGTTGTTCTGGTGCCCGGTCTTCTGGCGCTGGTCTTTGGATGGCTGGCGTTCCGGTCGCGGGTGACCGGCGTGTACCTGTCGATCCTGACACAGGCCATGACGCTGGCGCTGTCCCTGTACCTCTTCCAGAACGACAGCGGGTTGCGGGGCAATAACGGTCTGTCCGGTCTGCAAAACATCCCCGGCTTCGAGGACACCCCCCAGGCCACCATATCCATCGTGTTCTTCTGGGCGTCCGCCGTCGCATTGGGACTGGCCTATGTCTTTTTCGCCTGGGTGGTGTCGGGCAAGATGGGCAGCGTCGTGAAAGGCATCCGTGACAACGAGGCGCGGGTGCGGTTCCTTGGCTATCATGTGGAAAGCTACAAGCTCTTCATCTTCACCATCACCGCCATCGTGTCCGGGATCGCAGGCGCGCTTTATTATCCGCAGGCAGGCATCATCAACCCCGGAGAGATCGCGCCGATCGCCTCCATCTATCTTGCCGTCTGGGTCGCCATCGGCGGGCGCGGCAGGCTCTATGGGGCTGTCATTGGCGCGGCCTTCGTGTCGCTTCTGTCAAGCTGGTTCACCGGCGGCGGCGCACCACCTGTAAACCTTGGCTTCTACACGATCCAATGGACGGACTGGTGGCTGGTGTTGCTCGGCGTGTCGTTCGTCGCGGTCACATTGTTCTTTCCCAAGGGCATCGGCGGCCTCTTTGACTATCTGGTGAGGAAACCGTCATGAGCACGCTTCTCGAAGTGGATGGCGTCACGGTCACCTTTGACGGGTTTCGGGCGATCAACAGTCTGTCGATCCAGTTTGCCCCGGCTGAATTGCGCGCCATCATCGGCCCGAACGGAGCCGGGAAGACCACCTTCATGGACATCGTGACGGGCAAGACAAAACCGGACGAAGGCCACGTGATCTGGGGGGATCGGAACATCTCGCTGCTGGGCATGTCCGAAAGCCAGATCGCGCGCGAAGGCATTGGCCGCAAATTCCAGAAACCCACTGTGTTCGAGGCCCAGACCGTCCGCGAGAACCTTGCCATGGCGCTGAAAAACCCGCGCGGGCCTTTCGCCGTCCTGATGCACAAGAAGACGGCAAAAAACGCGGAACGGATCGAAACCATCGCAACAGAGATCGGGTTGATCGACCAGTTGACCCGCGTCGCAGGCGAACTCAGCCACGGGCAAAAGCAATGGCTTGAGATCGGCATGCTGTTGGCGCAGGACCCCAAGCTGCTGCTGGTGGATGAACCCGCCGCCGGCATGACCGTGGAAGAACGCGAAAAGACCACCGATATTCTACGGCGTGCGGCTGAAACCCGTGCTGTTGTCGTTGTCGAACACGATATGGAATTCGTGCGCCGTCTGGGCTGCAAGGTCACCGTGCTGCACGAAGGGTCCGTCCTGGCCGAAGGCAGCCTTGATCACGTGACCTCCAACCAAACCGTCATCGACGTTTATCTGGGACGCAGCCATGCTTGATGTCACCGATCTCGATCTTCACTACGGCCAAAGCCAGATCCTTTATGACATTTCGTTTCACGCAGATCAGGGGCAGATCACGGCGCTGATGGGCAACAACGGGGTGGGCAAGACCAGCCTGCTCAAGGCCATTGCCGGGCGTCATCCGTCTTCGGGTGGAACTGTCAAGGTTGGAGGCCAAGCCAATCGGAGTGTCTCGGCGTTTGACGCGGCGCGCGGCGGGATCGCCTATGTGCCGCAAGGGCGCGAAGTTTTCCCGATGATGTCCGTCCTCGAAAATCTCGAGACCGGTTTCGCCTGCCTGCCAAAGTC
This sequence comes from uncultured Rhodobacterales bacterium, assembly GCA_964352055.1. GTDB lineage: Bacteria > Pseudomonadota > Alphaproteobacteria > Rhodobacterales > Rhodobacteraceae > Tateyamaria. The sequence goes on along the minus strand of CAYGQZ010000180.1, from coordinate 6,037 downwards.
CGAGCACCGCGTTCCCGACTATGTGTTCGACCTCTTTCCGGTCTTGCGCGACATGCAGGCGCGCCGGGGCGGTGACCTTTCCGGCGGGCAGCAGCAACAGCTTGCCATCGCCCGCGCGTTGATCACCAAGCCCAAGGTTCTGCTGCTGGATGAACCGACCGAAGGCATCCAGCCCAACGTGATCGATCAGATCGGCGACGCGCTGCAACTGCTCCGCAGTCAGGGCGAGATGGCGATCGTGCTGGTTGAACAGAACGCCGACTTTGCCTTTGGGCTGGGTGACAGCTTCGTGTTGATGGAAGGAGGGCGTGTCAAACGCCGCGTGGCCAAGGCAGACTATTCCAAGCAAAGCCTGATCGACGATCTGGCGCTTTGATCCGGACCTTGGCCGAGCGGACCAACGCTTGGCCGTCTTGGATTGACGGCCAAAACCTCACGGGCACACCGGTTTAGGGCTGGCGTTCAGGCCGCCAGCAACCGCGCCTTGGAGAACGACACCAATGTTCGGCTCTTTTCGTCCCACAGATCAAGGCTCGCGCACTTGAAACTCTCCATCAGCGTCATGCGACTGCATTCCACCAACTCTTTGTGGTCCTTGAGGACCTGTGGCAGCCGGTAGAACGGGATGCGGCTATAGAGGTGGTGCACATGGTGAATGCCGATATTGGCGGTGAACCAAGCCAGGATCGGGGGCAAATCGAAATGCGAACTGCCATGCAGCGCCGCCTCGTGCAATTGCCAGTCTTCGCTCTGATCCCAATGGGTCGCTTCGAACTGGTGCTGCACGTAAAACAGCCAGGTGCCAACGGATGCGGCGATCAAAGTGGTCGGCAGGAACACCAGAAACAACGCCTGAAGTCCGCCGAAGTAAACGATCGTGCCCAGGGCCGCGGCGATGCCCAAATTCGTGCCCATCGCGCTGATCCAGTATTTCTTGCCCTGTTTGGCCAAGGGAAACGGCGTTCTGTTCTCAATGAAGAACAAATAGGTCGGCCCCACACCGAACATCACCAAAGGATGCCGGTAGGCCCGATATAGGAACCGCCCGAAGGCCGTGCGCTGGTGATACTCTGCAACGGTCAGGGTCATGATGTCGCCGATGCCGCGATGATCAAGGTCACCGGCGTGGCTGTGGTGGATCGAATGGGTCCGCCGCCAGACGTCGTAAGGCGTCAGCGTCACAATCCCCAGCGCCCGTCCGATCCAGTCACTGAGATTGCGATTGTTGAAGAATGATCCATGTCCGCAATCATGCTGGATGCAGAACAAGCGCAGAAGAAACCCGCCGTTCAGGGCCGAGATCAGGAATGCTCCGACATAGCTGTATTGCGCCGTCCAGCACGCCAGAATCCAAAGGGCCACGAAAGGCACCAGACTGACAGCAAGTTCGAAACTGCTCCTCAGGCTGTTGGGTTCGCGATACTGCGCCAGAATCTTGATCCAATCGCGCGCAGCCATCGGAACGGTGTCGTTTGAAATGTCTGCCATGGCCTGTGTCTTTTTGCGTTTAAAGTCCGATATAGCATCCCGGTGACATAGCAAGCTTAAAAGCCGATCAAGGATCACGATGACGACATATTGCAGTGTTGTGCATGCAAGAGGTGTCGCGGCAGCTGGTCGGCCAGTCATCCATTTGTGTTTGCCTCAAAACGGCTAAACCGAAACTGCGCAGTTTCACGCGCAAAATGTGCAGTTTTCCGGCTGTGATCCAAAGGCACACACCCCGCGCGCCTTTCCGCACGGGATCACGCCAAACCCCCTGCCAGCGTTTTGCCGCACCACGCGGCTTTTTCGACGCACATCCTGTCAAACGCGATCCTGCGTGATACGTATCGCGCCATGAGGTCAGAATATGCTGCTTGAGTTTGTATCCGTTCAGAAATCCTTTGCCGACAGCGACGGGTCCGTGCCGGTTTTGCGCGGTGTCAGCTTTGGTCTGGACACTGGGCAGACGCTTGCGCTGACCGGCGAGTCGGGCAGCGGCAAAAGCACGCTCTTGCACATTGCCAGCGGGTTGGAAGATGTGGACAGCGGCCATGTCCATGTCTGCGGGCGGGACGTAACAACACTGAACGACAGTGCGCGGGCCGAACTGCGGCGCAGCGACATCGCACTGATTTTCCAGCAATTCAATCTCGTGCCCTCGTTGAGCGTCGCGGCGAACATCTCGTTTCAGGCGCGGCTGTCCGGGCGCGTGGATCAGGCCCATATCGATCACCTCGTCAGCGCATTGGGCCTGTCCGAACACATGAACAAATACCCCGAAACCCTGTCCGGCGGGCAACAACAGCGCGTGGCGATTGCGCGTGCACTGGCCGTCAGACCGCGGCTTTTGCTGGCGGACGAGCCGACGGGCAACCTTGACGAAACAACCGCTGCAGAGGTCCTTGATCAGATGATGGATCTTGTCGCCCAGACCGGAGCCGCCCTGCTTGTGGTGACCCACTCGCCCAAGGTGGCGGCGCGCATGGACGGCCAAATTCATTTGCAGCGTGGCCAATTGGCATGATCCGCGCATGCCTGCTGACCTTGCTTTCGCATTGGCGTCGCAATCCCGTTCAACTCTTTGCCTATCTTGCGGGCCTCGCACTGGCCACGGCACTTTGGTCAGGGGTGCAGGCGATCAACACCGAAGCGCGGGCGAGTTACGCCGCCGCCGCCGCAACGCTGGGTCAGGGGCAATACGATCAGATTGTCCCCCGGCGCGGCGACGCAATCGCGCAAGACACCTTTGTCGCCCTCAGGCGTGCGGGATGGCTGGTCTCACCGGTGATCGAGGGGCGCTTGAACGGTGTGCGCCTGCTGGGCATTGACCCGATCACCGCGCCCGCAGGGTTCATACCCACACAAGCGACAGACGCGCCCGAGATGCTGGATTTCACCCAACCGGGCCGCGTCTTTGCCGGAGAAGAGGCTGCGCGCGATCTTGAAGGCCTGGCCTCGGTCAGCGTTGACCCGACCATGGCACCCGGCATTGCCGTGGCCGACATCGGCGCGGTCCAGACCCTGTTAAAGCGCCAGGACCTGTCGCGCCTGATCCTTTTGCCGGATCAACCCATGGGGCGGCCTGATCTTGCAACTGTCGCCCCGCAATTGCGCGTTCAGTCCTCGCAACAATCGGCGGATGTCGGGGAATTGACGGACAGTTTTCACCTGAACCTCACCGCTTTTGGTCTGCTCAGCTTTGCCGTCGGGCTGTTCATCGTGCACAGCACCATTGGTCTGGCCTTTGAACAGCGGCGCGGGATGATCCGCACGATGCGGTCCCTGGGCGTGCCCTTGCGCACGTTGGTGGCGATCATCACCGCAGAGATGCTGATGCTGGCGATGATTGGTGCGGGGCTGGGGATCCTGTTTGGATACCTGATCGCGGCCTTCCTGCTGCCGGACGTGGCCGCGACGGTGCGCGGGCTTTATGGTGCCGATATCTCGGGCACGCTCAGGTTTCGGGCCGAATGGTGGCTTTCCGGCTTGCTCATCGCATTGCTGGGCACGATTGCAGCACTCTCCAATCGGATCTGGCAGATTGCGCGGATGCCGTTGCTGGCGAGTGTGCGACCAAGGGCGTGGGCCATGGTGGCGGGTCAAAGGGTCCGCTTCCTGATGTTTGGATCGTTGATCTTGCTGAGTTTCGCGCTGGTTCTGGCGATCTTCGGCAAAGGGCTGACCGCCGGATTTGTCCTGCTGGGGTGCCTGCTGATCGGTGCGGCGCTCGCCTTGCCTGTTCTGGCCGAACGCGCGCTGTCACACCTGCAACGCATGACGCACGCGCCCGTCTGGGATTGGTTCTGGGCCGACACGCGGCAACAATTGCCGGGGTTGAGCCTTGCCTTGATGGCCTTGTTGCTGGCGGTTTCGGCCAATATCGGCGTCGCCACGATGGTGTCCAGCTTTCGGCTGACCTTTGTGGCGTTCCTGGATCAGCGTCTGGCCCCGGAACTGTTCATTCAGGTTGATACGCAAGAACAGAGCGCAGAGTTGGAAGCCTTCCTGCAAAGTCAGAGCACCGAAATCCTGCCGTTGATGTCTGCGCAAACCAACCTCGCCGGTCAACCCGCCAAGCTTTACGGTGCGCGCGTTGGGCCCACCTACCGCGAGAACTGGGTGTTTCTGGATGCGACGGACGATGCGTGGGATCAGGTCGGAGCCGGTCAAGCGACCATCCTCAACGAACAACTGGCCCGGCGTGCGGGCATCTGGGTCGGCGACCCGCTGGAAATCGCGCCCGGTCTGGTGTTGCCCATTGCTGCGGTGGTCGGGGATTACGGCAACCCGCATGGGCAGGCTTTGGTGTCAGAGATCACATTCCAAAAGCTGCACCCGGAGCTTTATCCGCTCCAATTCGGGGTACGCACGCAGGATGTTGCGCAGATGCGCACGGCGATCTCGGACGCTGTGGGCATCCCGGCCAGCGCAATGATCAACCAGTCCGCGATCAAGGAGGCCTCGCTGGCAGTCTTCGAGCGGACGTTCACGGTGACCGCAGCACTCAATGCGCTGACCCTTTTTGTCGCGGGCTTTGCCTTGCTGATGAGCCTGTTGACGCTGGCCGATCTGCGGGTTCCGCAGCTTGCGCCGGTCTGGGCCTTGGGGCTGACGCGGCGCACGCTGGGTCAGCTTGAACTCTTGCGTGCGGTTGTTCTGGCGGCGCTTGTGTTCGTGTGCGCGATCCCGCTGGGCCTGGCACTGGCATGGGTGCTGCTGAGCATTATCAACGTCGAGGCGTTTGGTTGGCGCTTGCCCATGTTCCTCTTTCCCGCCGATTATGCACGCTTGGGCGTCTATGCGCTGATCGCGGCCGTGCTGGCCGCCCTGTGGCCCGCCTTGCGCCTGATGCGCACGCCGCCCTCGACCTTGCTGAAGGTGTTTGCCAATGAACGTTAGAGTGTTTGCCCTGCTCTGCCTCTGGCCCCTGGGTGCTGTCGCGCAAGGCTTTTCCGGGCTGGGCACCGATGCGGATGGTTTTGCAACGCCGCAACCTGAGCCCACGTTTTCATTCCCGGCGGATCACGGGGCGCACCCGGATTACCGGATCGAATGGTGGTACTTGACGGCCAATCTGCAAGGCCCGGATGGCACGCCCTACGGGTTGCAATGGACGCTGTTTCGCACTGCCCTTGCGCCGGGCGAGGCTGAGGGCTGGCAATCACCGCAGATCTGGTTTGCCCACGCAGCCGTGACCACGCCCGATCAGCACCTTGCAACGGAGCGTTTTGCCCGCGGCGGGATTGGGCAGGCCGGTGTGCAAACCGATCCGTTCCGGGCATGGATCGACGAATGGGCGTTGGAGGGGCCGGATTTCGACACCATGACACTGACTGCAAGCGGCCCGGACTTTGCCTATTCCATGGCGCTGAAGGCCGAGGGGCCACTGATCTTTCACGGCGCGGGCGGCTATTCCGTCAAATCGGCGGAAGGACAGGCAAGCTATTACTATTCGCAGCCGTTTTTTCAGATCGAAGGCGTGCTTGAGTTGCCATCGGGACCCGTGCCCGTGAGCGGCTCGGCCTGGCTTGACCGGGAATGGTCCTCACAGCCCTTATCCGACGCACAATCCGGCTGGGACTGGTTTTCATTGTCGTTTGACAGCGGATCAAAACTGATGGGATTTCAGCTGCGCCAGACCGATGGCACGGAATATACATCTGCCACTTGGATCACGCCGGACGGTGAGACGACGGCCTATGCGGATGGCAGTTTTGACGCGGAACCCTTGGCGATAACGCAAGTGGCCGACCGGGACATCCCGACCCGGTGGCGCGTGACCCTGCCCGAACAGCAGGTTGATGTTACCGTATCTGCTCTCAATCCAAATGCGTGGATGGGCCTGACGATCTCTTATTGGGAGGGGCCGGTGACCATCGAAGGCACGCATCGGGGACAAGGATATCTGGAGATGACAGGCTATGAGTGATCCAAACGACCTTGCGGCGTTCCTGGCGGATGCATGGCACCATCTGAGGGATGGTGTCGCACGCAGCGATGCCCCCGCCCGCTTGCCGACCTTTGCCACCGTCGCCCCGGACGGCACACCCGA
>CAYGQZ010000179.1:6087-8980 GCA_964352055.1 uncultured Rhodobacterales bacterium | reverse complement strand
TATGTCCGGCGGTGGGACACCCTTCCCCAACGAAGGGCGATTATCTGCAAGGATAGCAGCAATGGCTATATCACAACCGGCATCGCGGCCGGCAAATCCGCGGTTCTCCTCTGGCCCCTGTGCCAAACCCTCCACATTTACGCTGACCGCATTGTCCGATGCCGCACTCGGCCGCTCGCACCGGGCCGCCGTTGGCAAGGCCAAACTCAAGCAGGCGATCGACGACACCCGCGACATTCTCGGTGTGCCGGACGATTACCGCATCGGCATCGTGCCAGCGTCGGATACCGGCGCGTTCGAGATGGCCATGTGGTCGCTGCTGGGCGAACGGCCCGCCGAAATGGTGGCCTGGGAAAGCTTTGGCGCAGGCTGGGTCACCGACGTGGCCAAACAGCTCAAGATCGACCACAGCGTGCACACCGCCGACTATGGCGAGATCGTGGATATGGCGGCACTCAATTACGACAACGACGTCTGTTTCACCTGGAACGGGACAACCTCGGGCGTGCGCCTGCCGAACGGCGATGCAATTCCCGCGGACCGCAAGGGGCTGACACTTTGCGACGCGACCTCGGCGGCGTTTGCCATGGACCTGCCCTGGGACAAGCTGGATGTCACCACGTTCAGCTGGCAAAAGGTGCTGGGGGGCGAAGCGGCCCACGGGATGCTGATCCTCAGCCCGCGCGCGGTGGAGCGACTGGAAAGCTACACGCCGCCATGGCCCATGCCCAAGATCTTCCGGCTGACCAAGGGTGGCAAGTTGATAGAAGGCATCTTTGTCGGCGAAACCATCAACACACCCTCGATGCTGGCGGTTGAGGATTACCTCTTCGCGCTTGACTGGGCACGGTCTGTGGGCGGACTCACAGGCCTGATTGACCGGGCCGATGGAAACGCCAGGGCGATCTCGGATTTCGTGGACCAGCATGACTGGATCGATCACCTCGCCGTGGATCCTGCCACGCGATCGACCACATCCGTGTGCCTGAAGTTCACCGACACCCGGATCAGCGACGGCGCCGCTTTTGCAAAGGCCGTGGCCAAACGGCTGGCGGACGAAAACGTCGCCCTCGACATCGGCGGATACCGCGATGCCCCTCCCGGCCTGCGGGTCTGGTGCGGCGGCACCGTGGAAACCTCCGACATTCAGGCCATGCTGCCCTGGCTCGCCTGGGCATTCGAGACTGAAATCAACGCATAACACCTCCTCCAGCCTGCACGTTCTCTTGGCCAGAAATATCCTGGGGGAGGCGCGCAGCGCCGGGGGCAAAGCCCCAAAAACAACGCTTTTTCAAAAGGACCAGCAAAATGGCTCCCAAAGTACTGATCTCTGACGAACTCTCCGAGGCCGCCGTGCAAATCTTCAAGGATCGCGGCATTGAAGTCGATTTCGAACCCGATCTGGGCAAGGACAAGGACAGGCTGGCCGAGGTCATCGGCCAATATGATGGCCTTGCCATCCGCTCGGCCACCCGCGTCACGCCCACGATCCTGAAAAACGCGCCCAATCTCAAGATCATCGGGCGGGCAGGCATCGGAACCGACAACATCGACAAGGAGGCCGCCTCCAAACAGGGTGTGATCGTGATGAACACGCCTTACGGCAACATGATCACCACCGCCGAACATGCCATCGCGATGATGTTCGCCGTGGCCCGCCAGATCCCCGAAGCATCTGCCTCCACACATGCGGGCAAGTGGGAAAAGTCCCGGTTCATGGGCACCGAACTCACCGGCAAGACGCTGGGCGTGATCGGGGCCGGCAACATTGGCGGCATCGTCTGTGATCGCGCCCGGGGGCTGAAAATGAAGGTGATTGCGTTCGACCCCTTCCTCGGCGAAGAGAAGGCCAACAAGATGGGCGTCGAAAAGGTCGAGCTTGAAGACCTTCTGAAACGCGCCGATTTCATCACCCTGCACGTGCCCAAGACCGACCAGACCGCCAACATGATCACCGCCAAGCAGATCGCGATGATGAAACCCGGCGTGCGGATCATCAACTGTGCCCGGGGTGGCCTCGTGGACGAGGTGGCGCTGGCCGAAGCGCTCAAATCGGGCCACGTCGCAGGCGCGGCCTTCGATGTTTTTGCCAAGGAACCGGCCACGGAAAACCCGCTCTTCAACCTGCCCAATGTCGTGGTGACCCCGCATCTGGGCGCGGCCACCAGCGAGGCACAGGAAAACGTGGCGCTGCAGGTTGCCGAACAGATGTCCAACTATCTGCTGACCGGGGCCGTTGAAAACGCGCTCAACATGCCATCCGTCACCGCCGAAGAGGCGAAGATCATGGGCCCCTGGGTCAAGCTGGCGGGCCATCTGGGCAGCTTCACCGGCCAGATGACGGACGAGCCGATCAAGGCCATCAACATCCTCTATGACGGCACCGTATCCGAAATGAACCTCGAGGCGCTGAATTGCGCTGTCATCGCGGGCATCATGAAACGGGCCAATCCGGATGTGAACATGGTCTCCGCCCCGGTTGTCGCCAAGGAACGGGGCATCCAGATCTCGACCACCAATCAGGACAAATCCGGTGCCTTCGACGGTTATATCAAGATCACCGTGGTCACCGACAAACGCGAGCGGTCCGTGGCAGGCACCGTCTTCAGCGATGGCAAACCGCGTTTCATCCAGATCAAGGGCATCAACGTCGACGCCGAGATCGGGGAAAACATGCTCTATACCACCAACACCGACGTGCCGGGCATCATCGGCCTTCTGGGGAACACGATGGGCAAGAATGGCGTGAACATCGCCAACTTTACCCTCGGCCGGGACGCGATCGGCGGCGAGGCCATCGCCCTGCTTTACGTCGACGAACCCGTCCCGACGGATGTGTTGCGCACCCTCGAAGGCACCGGCCAGTTCAGGCAAGTCAAACCTCTGGCCTTCG
>CAYGQZ010000179.1:0-5987 GCA_964352055.1 uncultured Rhodobacterales bacterium | reverse complement strand
TCCGGCGCGTCCAGTCCAGACCGGCAAACCGTGAATGCCCCTCGCCCGCGCGGACGGAACCCTGTAAAGGCCGACGCAACACACACAAGGCCCATCATCCCATGCACCCTCCCATCTACGCCATTGGCGACATCCACGGTCAGACCCACGAACTGGACCGGGCCCTCGCGCGGATCGAAGCGGATGGCGGAGCGGAGGCAAGAATTGTCTTTCTGGGCGACTATACCGACCGGGGGCCTGACAGCCGCGGGGTGCTGGATACCCTGATCGAAGGGCAGACCGCGGGCCGGAACTGGACCTTTCTCAAGGGCAACCACGACCGCATGTTCGAATGGTTCATGCAGGACCCGCTGCGCCACGACCCTTACATGATCGTCAAACTCTATTGGCTGCACGAACGGCTGGGCGGGGATACGACGCTGGCCTCCTACGGGGTCGACGCCCATGGGGACCGGCGCGAAAAGGACGTGCATGCCGATGCGCGGGCCGCCGTGCCGCAGGCCCATCTCGACTTTCTCGCGGGGCTGACGCTCACCTTTGAAACCGACGATCTCTTCTTTGCCCATGCCGGCATCCGGCCGCAGGTGCCGCTGGCCGATCAGACCGAAGAAGACCTGATCTGGATCCGTCAGGAGTTCCTCAATCACACCGGCCCGCACCCCAAGCTGATCGTGCACGGGCACACACCCGTGACGAAGGCCACTCATTATGGCAATCACGTGAACCTCGACACCGGGGCAGGTTACGGCGATCCGCTGACGGCAGCCGTGTTCGAAGGCGGTCGGGTCTGGCAACTGACCGATCGCGGACGGGTGCCGATGACGCCGGTCACCGCGACATAACGTCCCGGATTAACCATTCGAATCAGTGTTTTGGACCGACTTCGGACAAAGTGCGCAGTTTGCGCGGTGAACTGCACAGTTTCGGCTGACCCGCGATCAAACGGGCCTGAACGGCCACACCAAAATGCGCATTCTGACGATCAAACTGTGCAATTCAGACCACATCTTGCCCCAAAACCGCCCGCAAACCCGCGCCAAAGGCCGGGTTAACCCAGCGAACGCGGCTCAGGTCCAGTCCAGCACAACCTTGCCCGAAGACCCCGATTTCATCGCCGCGAACCCTTCGGCAAAATCGTCAACGCCAAAGCGATGGGTGATCACAGCCGACACATCCAGCCCGTTTTCCAGCATCGCGATCATCTTGTACCAGGTCTCGAAAATCTCACGGCCATAGACCCCCTTGATGGTGATCGCCTTGAACACGATGCGCGACCAGTCGACGGGCGATTTTCCCGGCGGAATGCCCAGCATCGCAATGCGCCCGCCCATGGTCATGGCCTCCACCATCTGATCCAGCGCCGCCTGATTTCCCGACATCTCCAGACCCACATCAAAGCCCTGTTTCATCTTCAATCGGGCGATGACTCCGCCAAGGTCTTCCTCGGTCACATTGACCGGCACCACGTCCGCGACCTTGGCCGCCAGCGCCAGCCGATCCGGGTTCACATCCGTGATCACCACATGGCGCGCACCCACATGCCGGGCCACGGCAGCGGCCATGATCCCGATGGGTCCAGCACCCGTGATCAACACATCTTCTCCAATCAAATCAAAGCTCAAGGCGGTGTGCACCGCGTTGCCCAGCGGGTCCAGAATGGCCCCGATATCGTCCGAAATCTCATCCGGCAAAGGCACCACGTTGAATGCGGGCAAGCGCAGATACTGGGCAAAGGCCCCCTGTTCGTTGACGCCAATGCCCCGCGTCGCCGGGTCCAGATGAAACTTGCCCGCCCGGCTCTGGCGCGAAGTCTTGCCAATCAGATGGCCCTCGCCCGAACAGCGCTGGCCAAGACTCAGACCTTCGACATTGCGGCCCATCTCCACGATCTCTCCGGCAAACTCATGGCCCGTGATCATCGGCACAGGCACCGTGTTGGCGGCCCATTCATCCCAGTTCCAGATGTGAATATCGGTGCCGCAAATCCCGGTCTTGTTGATGCGGATCAGCACGTCATCGGGGCCAATTTCGGGCACGGGTGCGCTCTGCATCCACAGCCCCTCGCGCGGGTGCGCCTTGACCAAGGCCTTCATTTCATTGTTCATTTCAATACTCCAAGTGCTTTGCCCGCAACCTCGAACGCCGCCAGACCAAGGTCCAGATCGGCTCGGCTCAGCGCTGCATTCATCTGCGTCCGGATGCGCGCCTGACCGCGTGGCACAACCGGAAAGAAAAAGCCCGAGACATAGACCCCTTGCTCAAACAAACGCGCCGCCATGTCCTGCGCCACCTGCGCCTCGCCCAGCATCACCGGAATGATCGGATGCGATCCGGGCAACAGGTCAAAGCCCAACCGCTGCAACCCCGCCCGCCAGTAATTCGCGTTGTCAAACAGCTGCGCCCGCAGCGCGTCGCCTTCCTCCACCAGCCGGATCGCCTCGATCCCGGCGGCCACAATCGCAGGCGGAAGCGAGTTGGAAAAAAGATAGGGTCGGGCCCGTTGCCGCAAGAGGTCAATCACCGGCTGCGGCCCCGCAATATAGCCCCCGATGGACCCGCCCAGCGCCTTGCCCAGCGTGCCTGTCAGAATGTCCACATCGACGCCCGCGTGCGCAGGGGTTCCAGCGCCCTTCGGCCCCATGAACCCCGTCGCATGGCAATCATCAACCATCACCAACGCGTCATATTTTGCAGCCAAATCAGTGATCTCCGGCAATTTCGCCAGATAGCCATCCATCGAGAACACACCATCAGTCGCAATCATGATGTGCCGCGCACCATCGGCCCTGGCAGCCTTCAGTTGCGCCTCCAGATCGTCCATATCCGAATTGGCGTAGCGATAGCGTTTCGCCTTGCAAAGCCGGATGCCGTCAATGATCGACGCGTGGTTCAGCGCGTCCGAGATGATGGCATCCTCCGGCCCCAGAAGCGGCTCAAACAGCCCCCCGTTCGCATCGAAACAGGCGGCAAAGAGGATCGCATCGTCCTTGCCCAGAAACCGCGCCAGACGCTGTTCAAGTTCCCGGTGCAGGTCCTGCGTACCGCAGATGAACCGGACCGACGCCATGCCGAACCCCTTGTCGTCCATGGCCCGTTTGGCCGCCGCAATCAGATCCGGGTGATTGGCCAGCCCAAGGTAATTGTTGGCGCACAGGTTCAGCACCGGCGCACCCTCCACATCGATCCGTCCGCCCTGCGGCGAGGTCATCAACCGCTCGCGCTTGGTCATGCCATCGGCCTCGATCCGGGCCAGCGTGTCCGTCATATGGGTCAGAAAAGCTTGGGTCATGTCAGGACTCCTTTGCAGGTGCGTCTAACATATCGGAGATGATTCCGAAATAGAGGAATGCATGATTACGGACAAATATCCGTTTTATAGGATATCAGGCATCCTGTACCACCAGAAAGGCCCGCGCGGGTTGCGCGGAGGCGATCCGGTGCGGCACATCCGCAGCATAGCGGGCGGTGTCCCCCGGCCCGATCTCCTGACGTGAGTCTCCGCTGGTCACGGTCAGCGCGCCCGCAATGACCGTCAGATGCTCGCGCGCACCGCGCCTGTGCGGCTGGCTGTCCAGCACGCCATTCTGGGCGAACCGCAGCTCGTAGACCTCGTGCCGCCCCGCATCTTCGGGCGGCGACAGAATGCGGATGGTGCAACCGGCCCCCCGGTTTTCGATACTGGGCACATCCGCAGCGCGCAGCACCTCGATCTGATCCGAAGGGGCACTGTCCAGCAGCCCGGCAAAGTCGACCTGCAAGGCGCGCGTCAGGTTCCACAGCGTCGCAATCGTGGGCGAGGATTCCCCCCGCTCGATCTGACTGACCATGGACCGGCTGACCCCGGAGAGTTTGGCCACAGCATCAAGGGACAGACCCTGCGCCCGCCGCGCCTCTTTCAAGCGGGCAGGCAGAAGCGATAGGATAGCGTCGGTGTTTTCCGTCATGACGGAGAAGTGCCCGCGCCCTAGCGTCGCTGTCAAGGCATTTGGGCTGACAAGCACACAACTCCCGGTCATATTCGGGCCAACCTAGGGAGGATCATCATGACCAAAGACATCGTACTTCTGGACGGCGCGCGGACCGCCATCGGCACGTTTGGCGGCGCACTTGCCGCGACTGCGCCCATCGATCTGGGCACCGTTGCCGCCAAGGCCGCCCTTGAACGGTCGGGCGTCGAAGGTGGCCAGATCGGCCATGTCGCCTTTGGTCACGTGATCAACACCGAACCGCGCGACATGTACCTGTCGCGCGTGGCCGCCATGCAGGCGGGCGTGCCGGACACGGTGCCCGCGATGAACGTCAACCGGCTGTGCGGGTCCGGCGTGCAGGCCATTGTGTCGGTCATCCAGTCGCTGATGCTGGGCGATGCCGACTTTGGCCTTGCCGGCGGAGCCGAGAATATGTCGCGGTCGCCCTTCATCGTGCCCAGTCAGCGCTGGGGCGCCAAGATGGGCGACGTGAAGACGCTCGATATGATGCTGGGTGCGCTCAACTGCCCCTTTGGCACAGGCCATATGGGCGTCACGGCGGAAAATGTCGCCGCCGAGCATCAGATCACCCGAGAGGCGCAAGACGCCTTTGCCATGCAAAGCCAGGAGCGGGCCGCCGCCGCGATTGCCGACGGGCGCTTTGTGTCCCAGATCGCACCGGTCGAGGTGAAGGTGCGCCGCGATACCGTCGCCTTTGAGGTGGACGAGCATCCCAAGGCCACCACATTTGAGGCACTGGCGGGCCTGCGCGCGGTGTTCCAGAAAGACGGCACCGTCACAGCGGGCAATGCCTCTGGCATCAACGATGGCGCGGGGGCTGTCGTTCTCGCCACGGCGGAGGCGGCGGAAAAGGCCGGGCTGAAACCCAAGGCGCGCATTCTGGGCTATGCCCATGCCGGCGTGCGCCCCGAGGTGATGGGCATTGGCCCGATCCCGGCGGTGCGCAACCTGCTGGAGCGGACCGGGCTTTCGCCATCGGACTTTGATGTCATCGAATCCAACGAAGCCTTTGCGGCCCAGGCGCTTGCCGTGTCCAACGATCTGGGCTTTGATCCCGCGCGGGTCAACCCGAACGGCGGCGCGATTGCGCTTGGTCACCCGGTCGGTGCCACAGGGGCGATCATCACGGTCAAGGCGCTCTATGAGCTGGAGCGTATCGGTGGATCAAAAGCCCTGATCACCATGTGCATCGGCGGCGGTCAGGGCATTGCCCTCGCGATCGAGCGGCTGCACTAGAACGGTCAGTGCCCTTTTGCATGGAGCGCCTTGGCCCGCTCCATATCGCGGCGGGCCTTGTCAATCCGGTCTTCCATGAATTGCTTGCGGGTGCTTGCATCGCTTCCGGGCATCCGCCGCATCAGGACATAGCTGGCAAGGTCGATATATTGCACAAACACAGCCTCGTAGGCTTCGAAATGGGCGTTGCCTTCGGGGCCTGCATCCTCAACCGCGCATAATGGAATTTTCAGGAACGGCAGTTCCCGGATCTCATCCCATGCAGAATGGGACAACTCCTGATCTATGGATATGGTCCCGCGCGCGATTTCATTGCGCACGTGCCTGTTGTTTTCCTCGTCCTGCGACTGCAACCGAGAAATCCTGAGATAATTGTCGCGGTATTCGACCACCAGTTGCTTGATAAAGATCATGCAGAAAAAGATCGGCGCTTCGAGGTCCTCATACAGATCGGGAAACCCTTGCCGTGTTGCCCGTTTCACATTGTGCAGCAGGATCGTCGCATCGGGCAGGTCGCGCAAACGTTCGCCATAGGTCTTGGCCGACTTGTGCGCCACGATCAGAAACCGCGTCCGCTCCACCATGTTGTAGACGGTTTTGAAATCTTCGAGCAGCTGGGCGAAATAGGCGGCCTGGGTTTCAATCGCCATCTTGCGATCATCCCACGCATCAAAGAGCTTTTTGATCAAACCGCCGAGCACGCCGCCAAAGGCCAGCGCCAGGCCGGATGTGCCGACCGAAACAAGCAGGGGCGGCCCGGTC
>CAYGQZ010000178.1:4371-8987 GCA_964352055.1 uncultured Rhodobacterales bacterium | reverse complement strand
GCCACGGTTGGTGTATTTCTTTGCAATCGAAATGACGAGGCGCAAGTTCGCTTCGACCATTTCCTTCTTGGCTTGGCGCGCTTCTTTCTCGCCCTTCTGGACCTGCTGCACGATGCGGCGGAATTCGGATATATCAAGACCGATATACTGGCCGACAAGCGCCATTTCGGACCGCAATTCTTCGACCTTGTCGGTTGAGCGTTCGATAAACATCTGCCAGCCACGACCGGTCTTGTCGCTCATGTCCTCGAGCCAGCCAGGATCAAGCTCGCGACCGCGATAGGCGTCGACGAATTCCTTGCGGTTGATCCGGGCCTGATCCGCCAGTTTCACGATAGAACTGTCGACCTGCATGATCCGGCGGTTGATACCATAAAGCTGATCGATCAATGCTTCGATACGGTTGTTGTGAAGGTGCAGTTCGTTCACCATCAAAACGATTTCCGAGCGCAGCTTCTGATAGACTTCCTCTTCGCCGGTACTGAAAGAGCTGTCTTCGTTAAGGGTCGCAGAAATTCGGCTGTCCTGCATCTCGCTCAGCTTGGCGTAGTCATCCGCGATGATGTCGAGCGCTTCCAGCACTTGCGGCTTCAGTGCGGCCTCCATCGCTGCAAGCGACATATTGGCCTGCTCGTCTTCATCCTCGTCGTCGTCCTTGGCGATGGGGTTGCCGTCTGCATCCAGTTCGGGGTTTGCTTCTGACCTTTGCTCGGTGGGCGATGTGGCCCCGACAACGGATTCCTGAACGTCGCCCTCTTCGCCCAACTGGTTGCCGAACGTCGCCTCAAGGTCGATCACGTCGCGCAACAGGATATCTTCTGACAGAAGTTCATCGCGCCAGATGGTAATGGCCTGGAAGGTCAGCGGGCTTTCACACAGACCCGCAATCATCGTGTTGCGGCCGGCCTCGATCCGCTTGGCAATCGCGATCTCGCCTTCACGGCTCAGCAACTCGACGCTGCCCATTTCGCGCAGATACATCCGTACGGGATCGTCTGTCCGGTCCAGCTTTTCCTGACCCGTAGCACCCAACGTCAGATCGCGTGTGCCTTCCGTGGTCATCACCTCGGTCGAGCCTTTTTGTTCTTCTTCTTCGGCTTCTTCGTCTTCGATAATGTTGATGCCCATTTCAGACAACATCGACATCACGTCTTCGATCTGCTCGGAGCTCACCTGATCGGGGGGCAACACCGTGTTGAGCTGATCGTAAGTGATATATCCCTTCTCGCGGGCCTCACCGATCATCTTCTTGACGGCTGCCTGACTCATATCAAGCGAGTCTTCGGCGTCCTGATCGTCGTTCTTGACGTCGTCGTTCGTGTCTTTCGCGGCCATCATGGGCTCCTTTACCGGGGCTCCTCAGTGATTCGCTCGGGAAAACGAATCAGTAGGAAACCATTCATGCCTTTTGGGTGATTCGCCACCCACATAGCTTCATTTTGTTAAGCAATCGCGGCCAAAACGCATCACCGTCCCGGCTTTGAGAACCTGATCTTGTCCATCAACGCCGCAAACGCATCGCGTTCACTGCGGTTGATGTGAGCGCCGTTGGCGCCTGTTTCGTATTCGGCATTGTCGTCTTGCCCACTCCGCGTTGCGTCAGCTGCCGCAGCAGCCGCCTGACTCAGCCGCCAGGTCACACCTTCATCCGCCAATCCGGCAAGATCCTGAACCGCGTCCGCGATCTCGGCATTCAGTCCCTTTTCCGCGCTGAGTTTTGCGAGCTCTTCGGCCACGGTCATCCGGGCCATGGTGGCATCGCCTGGGGAGCGGATACATGGGATAATAGCCAAATGGCGCGATGACAGCATAGTTTCAAGGGCTTCGGGACCAAGAGCGCCAAAAATCTTTTCGCGCAACACCTCTGCTCCGTCCATCGCGTAACGCAGAATCAGATCGCGCAGGACTGCGTGATCGGGATGCTTGCAAGGCAGACTTTCCAATCCGCTTTCGAATTCTTCGGCCACTTCCGGGGTGCAGATCAGCGCAGCCAGAATGACAGCCTCACGCAAATGCACGGTGATCTGTCCGTCCGCTGACGTCGCCAGAACGGACAACTTGGTTGCAGGCATGGCGGATTGCGGAACCTGCTTTTGCCACCCGCCCTTGCGGGCGCCCCTCCCGGTCGTCTGAGGCCGGAACAATTGCCAGCGCAGGTCCTTGATGGCCTGCCCATAGTGCTGGCGAATCGACGGGTCGCGAATCAGTTTGATCTTTTCGCGCAAGACACGGTCCAGAGCCGCCTTGCGTTCCGGACTATCAAAGCTGCGGCCTTCGGTTTCGCGCTGCCAGAGCAAGCTCACCATCGGGATCGCTGCATCAAGCAGCTTTTGCAGCGCGGGCGCGCCTTGCGCTTTCAACAGGTCATCCGGATCCTGTCCTTCCGGCATCAGGGCAAAGCGCAGGGACTTGCCAGCCTCCAGCAAGGGCAGTGCCAGTTCGATCAGACGCATTGCTGCGCGCACCCCGGCCGTATCACCATCAAGCGCGATGATCGGCTCATCGGACACACGCCAAAGCATCTGCAGCTGGGTCTCTGTGACGGCCGTTCCCAGCGGAGCCACGGACGCGCCAAACCCGTGTTCGGCCAAGGCGATCACGTCCATGTATCCTTCGGCAACGATCAGCGGCTGGCCCTTGCCCGCCGCCGTCCGGGCGGGACCCAGATTATAAAGGTTGCGCCCCTTGTCGAAGAGTTCGGTTTCCGGCGAGTTCAGGTATTTTGCGTTATCATTGGGGTCCATCGCGCGGCCCCCAAAGGCAATACACCGTCCCCGCGCGTCGCGGATCGGGAACATGATCCGCCCGCGAAAGGTGTCATAAGGCTTACCGCCTTTCTGGCTGGGCTTGGCCAGACCGGCCCCGAAGATCAGGTCATCTTCGACACCCTTGGCCTTGAGCGCGTCCCACAGCCCTTGCCACGCGTCCGGTGCAAATCCAATCTCCCACCGGTCGAGCGCATCCTGGGACAGGCCACGTCGGCCCAGATACGTCCGGGCATCCGATGCAGCGCCTGTCTTCAGTTGCAGCCGAAAGTGCTGGACCGCCAGTTCCATGACATCTGCAAGCTGACTGCGCCGATCCGCTTTTTCCTTGGCGCGCGGGTCGCGTTCCGGCATCGGCATGCCTGCCTCACCGGCTAGGATTTCGACGGCTTCCATGAAACCCACGTTTTCGGTTTCCCGCACAAAACTGATGGCATCACCTTTGGCGTGGCAGCCAAAACAATAGTAATAGCCCTTGCGGTCATCCACGTGGAAGGACGCTGATTTTTCATGATGAAACGGGCACGGCGCCCAAAGGTCACCCTTACCCTGATTGGATTTGCGCGCATCCCACATGACTTTGCGGCCGACAACCTGTCCCAAAGACAGACGCGTGCGCAGTTCATCCAAGAATCCGGGTGGCAGGCTCATCCCTTTAATATTGGGGCGAAGCGCCACAGAGTCGAGGGGGCAAGCCTTTGCTTATTGCTGCAAACACAGCTCATTCCAGGCCGCCCCAAGATCTTCCTGCCGGATTGTCCGTCGTTTTTGCTCATAAACCCAGGGGGTTATCAGCACAATGGCATCATTGTAATTTTCGGGCCACGCCTGGGAAGTTGCCAGAATATGCGCAGGCACATCACGCTCGGGCACCCGGTCAAGGCGCGCTTGCTGAATCGCCGCGACAACTTGTGCCTGATAGCCGCAGGATTCCACTTTCTTCTGATCAGCAAGAACAGGTCCTGCCAGCACGCTGGCAAGGAAAAACAAGGCAATTCGGCTCATGGGTGGCTCCGTCATTCAGATTCGGTTGATCAAGATTACCCGCGCGCGGCGACGCTTTCCATCGCCCTTTGCAGATCATGCAAAAGCGTTCTTGCCATGGACCGAAACGCCATGATCAGGAATGTCTCCGGACCCGTGCGAGTGATTGAACCGTTCAAATGCTGCACCTGACTGCGCATCGTATGCCCGCGTTTGAACGCAGAAACACGCACATCAACGGGCACCAGACGGGCAAGTATGTCCTCGGCGCTGGCACCTGACACCTGCAAACACGTCCAGGCATCGGATTGATCGGTCAGCGCGGCGAATTGCGCCAAGGCCGGATCCGGCACAGGCCCGGCCAACAGCGCCATGTCGCGCCCGAACCAGATCGCGCGCGCCTCCGCCTTGCCGGTTGCCCGGTTTGGCGCGGGCCACGCCATGCCATGCGCCTCTTTCAACGCGACACTCAGGACGTCGGATTGCCCCTTGAACGGCGCGACCGAGGTCAGCACCCCCAAATCCACTTCGGACAGGGAAGCAGCGCCAATGGTCAATGGCTCAAACCCGTCCAGCGGGCTTTTGGCGATCAGGTCAACCACGCGCACGCCCTCCTTCAGGATCAAAGAAAACCGGGTCGCAGAGTTCAACCTGCGCATCGAGGCCGCGCATATGATCCACCATCCGCAGCACCTCGCCATGTCGCCCAAGGCCGTCTTTCACAAAGCCGAGGCCCACGAAATGGCCCAGTGTGGGCGAAAATCCGACAGATGTGATATAGCCCTGATCGTCGGTCGGTCTCTCTTCCGTCCCGGGGGAATAGATATGCGCACCCGCACTCAGTTGCTTGACCGGGCCAACAGGCTT
>CAYGQZ010000178.1:0-4271 GCA_964352055.1 uncultured Rhodobacterales bacterium | reverse complement strand
GCGGAACAGGCTGTCGCCAAAACGGGCTGGAACCGCCAGTTCGTACGCATGTTCGCCCGAAAACGAAATCCGGAAAAGCCGCCCGGCCACGCCAAGCACCGACACTGCGCCGCAGGACATGAACGGCCAGTCTTCGTTGGTCAGAGGACCATCCAGTATCCCACCCAGCAGATCGCGCGCCTTGGGACCCGCGACCGCAAACTGCGCCCATTGCTCTGTCACCGACATGATCCGCACATCCCATTCGGGATGCAGAGCCTGACGAACAAACTCCAGATGTCGCATGACTTGCCCGGCCGCCGCTGTCGTTGTGGTCATCACATAGTGCTGCGGACCAAGGCGTGCCGTTGTCCCGTCATCCATGACGTATCCGTCTTCGCGCAACATCAGGCCATAGCGCACGCGCCCCTCTTTCAGGGTCGAGAACATGTTGGTGTAGACGAAATCCAGCAAGCGCGCCGCATCCGGCCCCTGGATATCGATCTTGCCAAGGGTCGATACATCGCACACCCCGACCGCATTGCGCACAAGGCCCACTTCCCGGTCACAGGACTGCCGCCAGGTCTTTTCCCCTTTCGCCGGGAAATAGGATGGCCTGTACCATTGGCCCGCCTCGATCATCGGGGCCTTGGCCTCGATGCTGGCGGCATGGCTGGTCGTGAACCGTTCCGGCGCAAACCCCTTGCCGCTTGCCCCGGCCCCCAGTGCGGCCAAAGCCACCGGGCTGTAGGGTGGTCGGAAGGTTGTTGTCCCGGTTTCGGGAATACCGCGCCCCGTCGCATCCGCAAGCAGCGCCAGCGCCGTGACGTTCGAATTCTTGCCCTGATCGGTCGCCATGCCTTGTGTGGTATAGCGCTTCATGTGCTCGACAGAGGCGAAATTCTCGACCGCAGCCTGTTTGACATCCTTCACACTGACGTCGTTCTGAAAGTCCAGCCAGGCCCGGCCTTTGCCCGGAACCGCCCAAAGCGGGGCAATTCTGTAAGGCATGTCATCCGCAATAGGCATCTCGACATCCAACGAAGTCAGGCCGAGTGCTGCGACACTGGTCTGTGCCGCCGCAAGACCTTCGGCCAGACAACCCGCTGTCGAGAATACGCCATTACAGGCCCCCGCCGCTACCATCCCCGGAATGGCGCCTTCTGTCGGGACAAAACTGGCGAACTCAGGGTTCCATGTCGGCCGCCCGTTCATGTGGCAGGTCAAGTGGACGGTCGGGTTCCACCCGCCAGACACGGCGAGGCAATCGGTAAACAACCGCTCTGTCCCGGACGGCGTCCGCAGACTGATCGCTTCCAGTTCCTTGCGACCATGACCGCCCGTAACCACGGCTCCCGCATAAAGCGGATAGTCCCCCATGGCCTGCGCATCCGGCCTGCTGTCCACGACGCCGGAAATGTGCACGCCTGCCTCTTGCAGATCACGGGCCGTCCGATGGGCGTCGTCATTGTTGGTAAAAACGGTCACGGCCTTGCCCGGCGACACCCCCCAGCGATTGAGATAGGCGCGCACGGCCCCGGCAGCCATGATGCCCGGACGGTCATTGTTGCGGAAGGCAATATGACGCTCCAGCGCGCCTGCCGCCAGGATCGACCGGCGGGCAACAATGCGCCAGAAGGTTTCCTTGACGCCGCCTTCAGGCACATCACTCAAATGATGCGAGACGCGCTCAAGCGCGCCGAATGTGCCGCCGTCATAGGCACCCGTGACGGTCGTCCGCGTCATCAGGCGCACATTGTCCATGGCGCTCAGACTTTCCACCATGGCGGCGGCCCAGGCCTGTCCCGGTTTGCCATCCACGGTCAGGGTCTCGGCATTCAGCCGCCCGCCCATAAGGCTGTCCTCATCGGCGAGGATGACATCAGCCCCGGACAAGGCCGCCGCATGGGCTGCCATCAATCCGGCAGGCCCCGCGCCAATCACCAGCAGATCGCAAAAGGCAAAGGCCTTCTCGGATCGATCCCGCGCGGCTTCACCGCTGAGCGCGCCCAGGCCCGCAGCACGCCGGATCACAGGCTCATAGAGCTTTTCCCAAAAGCCGCGCGGCCACATGAACGTCTTGTAGTAAAACCCCGCCCCCAGGAAAGGGGCCGCAAGATCGTTCACCGCCATCATGTCAAAGGACAACGACGGCCACGCATTTTGCGGACGCGCCTCAAGCCCCTCAAAGATTTCCTGAACCGTCGCACGCACGTTCGGGTCTGTGTCTGCGCCACGACCGACAGTGACGAGGGCGTTGGGCTCCTCAGACCCGGCCGACAAGAACCCGCGCGGGCGGTGGTACTTGAACGATCGTCCCACGAGGCGCATGTCATGGGCCAGCAAGGCCGACGCAAGTGTGTCCCCCTGAAACCCGCGATAGGTCGTGCCGTCCCATTTGAACGACACCGGACGCGCGCGGTCGATCAACCCTTTTCCGGCAACTCTCATCTGCTGCTCTCCGCCACCAGGGCCGCACCCAGAACCTGATGGGTCACGGTGTTGCGCGATACTTTCAGCCACGCACCACAACCTGCATCATGGCTCCACAATTCATCAAGCGCGCCTGGAACATTTGCACGCAGATGCAGATAGTCATCCCAGACGTCGGCACCTGCATCCGGCGCGGGCCGGTCCAGCATCACCGCCGCACCCTGATAATAGAACTCACGTTGGTCCCGCTCACCACAAATCGGACAGGGCAACCGCATCACACCTCTCCCGAGAGGCACATGGTCCGCCCCTTCTCTGTTCCAGAAAAATCCCCGCCGGAGGCTCCCATACTCTCATCCTCCCCTAGTGCAGGTTATGTTGCGACCCGGTCGCTTCTTCGTCCATGATCCCGACACCGGTCCGGAAGCGATCAAGGCGATGATGCACGGTCGTGGCATGCGGCGTGTCGGTGGCCAGCAGATGGGCAAATGCATATCCCGACCCGGGCGTGGCCTTGAACCCGCCATAGCACCAGCCGGTGTTGACAAAGAGACCGCCAATATCCGTCTTGTCCATAATGAAAGATCCATCCGGGGACATGTCCATGATCCCGCCCCAACTGCGCAGCATCTTGGCGTGACCGATCATCGGCATCAGGGTCATCGCCGCCTCACACACATGTTCGGCCAGCGGCAGGTTCCCCCGCGCCGCATAGCTCGAATACATGTCCAGATCGCCCCCAAAGACGAGACCACCCTTGTCGGACTGACTGATATAGAAATGCCCCATACCGTACGAAATCACGTGGTCAATGCAGGGCTTCAGCCCTTCAGTCACAAAGGCTTGTAGCACGTGGCTTTCGATGGGCAGGGTCAGCCCGGCCATCGCCGCCACCTGACTGGACCGGCCCGCGGCCACCATGCCGACCTTCTTGGCCCGGATCGGTCCGCGCGTGGTCTGCACGCCTTTGACCACGCCGCCCTCCACATCTATGTTCGTCACTTCGCATTGCTGGATAAGGTCCACGCCGCGATCACTGGCGGACCGGGCAAAGCCCCAGGCCACGGCATCGTGGCGCGCACTGCCGCCGCGCCTGTGCAAAAGGCCACCATAGATCGGAAAGCGGGTCTGGTCATAGTCGAGGTAAGGCAAGAGCTTGCGAACCGCTTCAGTGTCCAGCAATTCTGCATCATCCCCTTGCGCAATCATCTGGTTGCCACGCCGGGCAAAGGCATCCCGCTGCCCGTCGGAGTGAAACAGATTGATAAGCCCGCGCTGTGAATGCATCACGTTATAGTTCAGGTCGTCTTCCAACCCTTCCCAAAGCTTCAGGGAATGGGAGTAGAACTCCGAATTGCCCGGCATCATGTAGTTGGCGCGCACGATGGTCGTGTTGCGCCCGACATTGCCGCCGCCCAGATAACCCTTTTCCAGAACAGCGACATTCGTGAGACCGTGGACCTTGGCTAGATAATGCGCTGTGGCCAGCCCATGCCCACCACCACCGATCAGGACAATGTCGTATTCCGGCTTGGGATCCGGGCTGCGCCACTGCGGCCCCCACCCCTTGTTCCCGGTCAAACCTTCCTTAAGGACTCTAAGTCCGGAAAATCGCATCTGAGCCCCCGTCGCATATCACGCAATGCCACCATCACGATCTGACACGTGGTAGCAAGCCCGTGGCCGCAAACACGCACGCTTTTCGACATGGTTCGGTCTGCCAGCGACTGATTTTCATGCCCTTTGGAATAGCACCAGGACGAAGCTTGCCCGGGTCTGCCCACGCACCACTATGCTCTTGTTTGCTTGGGCGTTCGGCGCAAACATCACGCTCCAAAGGATATTCAGCACTGGCCCTG
>CAYGQZ010000177.1:2838-9086 GCA_964352055.1 uncultured Rhodobacterales bacterium | reverse complement strand
TTTCTTGCAGGAGGGCTTCGAATTCCTCCATCATTTTATCAGCCATGTGGCGTCGTTTTCCTAACATCTATGTTTTTCGGGCCGTGCGGTTGTCTCCGCCGGTCTTTCGGGTTTCCATTGGTCCGGTATATCGCAAAACAAAGAGGGCCGGATGACTCCGACCCTGCTCATCTCGATGTCTTGCGGTGTTTACACCTTAGCGACGGGGCCGCGTATAGCGTCAGAACGGGCGGAGTGCAAGCATTTGAATCGCACCTGAATGGGGGCTCTGCCCCCGGCCTGCGGCCTCCCCCGGGATATTTTTGGCCAGAAGAAATGACCGCTTGGCCCTGCCCCCTTTTCTCTCGGGCTAGAGCTCCTGCCCGCGCTTTTGCAATTCTTCAAACAGTTCCTGATAGATCCCGTTTGAATCGCCGCCCCCAAAGACTTGCGCGCCCCCCGAATAGCTTTGCCCGTAGGTCCGCGCCACGTTGACTGTCTGGATCAGTGCCGAGATCAGTTGATCCTTTTCCAATGGCCCAAGCGGGTGGATGAAGACGCCCCAAAGCCTGCCACGCGCCACTGCATATCGGGCATCAAGGGCCGTGTCGAAATTCGCCTGCATCAGACGCATCAATTCGTCGCTGCTGAGCCCTGATGCCGACCGGATCGGCACCATGGCGCGCATGCGGTTGGCCACCGGATCTGCGATCACAATCAGGGGAATGTCATCGATGGTCAGTTCGATCATGTTGCCCGCGGGTCGGGCGTCGGGGTCGATGGCCCGGATGATTTCGGCCATACGGGTCATCGTCATCTGCGGCTCAGGCACGGGCACCGGCGTCGGCGTATCCTGGGCCAAAACGATACTGGCCACCGAGACAAAGGCTAGAGCGGGCAATAGTTGGAACATGGGCAGGCAACCTTTCATCTGGAATGACGAAAGGCTAAGCCCCCTGGTTTTCAATTGCCAAGCACCCTTTGGTGAACAGTTGTTTCACTGTCGGTAAGGCGCACTTGCGTGTGCGCCTCAGACGGCCGACTTCAGAACGTCGGCCAGATCGGTACGCTCCCAACTGAAGCCACCATCTTCGTCAGGTGCGCGGCCGAAGTGCCCATAGGCGGCGGTGCGCTGGTAGATCGGCCGGTTCAGCGACAAGTGCTCGCGGATACCGCGCGGGGTCAGATCCATGACCTTGGCAACAGCGGCTTCGATGGCGGAATCCTCGACCTCGCCGGTGCCAAACGTATCACAATAGATCGACAGGGGCTTGGAAACGCCGATCGCATAGCTGAGCTGGATCGTGCAGCGCTCTGCCATGCCCGCGGCGACCACGTTCTTGGCCAGATAGCGCGCGGCATAGGCCGCTGAACGGTCCACCTTGGTTGGGTCCTTGCCCGAGAATGCCCCGCCACCATGAGGTGCCGCTCCGCCATAGGTGTCCACGATGATCTTGCGGCCGGTCAGACCTGCATCGCCATCCGGGCCGCCAATGACGAATTTTCCGGTGGGGTTCACGTGCCACTCGGTGTCTTCGGTCAACCATCCATCGGGCAGAACTTCGTGGATGTAGGGGCTGACCAGAGCACGAATGTCTGCGCTGGTCAGATCTTCGTCAAGGTGTTGGGTCGACAAGACCACCGAGCTGACGCCGACGGGCTTGCCATCGCGGTAGATGACAGAGAGCTGCGACTTTGCATCTGGACCAAGAGCCGGTTCACTGCCGTTCTTGCGCACTTCGGCAAGACGGCGCAACATCGCGTGGGCATAGTGGATCGGTGCGGGCATGAGGGCTTCGGTCTCATTCGTGGCATAGCCGAACATGATGCCCTGATCGCCAGCCCCTTCTTCCTTTTCATTGGTCGCATCGACGCCTTGCGCGATGTGCGCGGATTGCTCGTGCAAAAGGTTGGTGACTTCGCAGGTTTTCCAATGAAACTTGTCTTGCTCGTAGCCAATGTCCTTGATGCAGGCGCGCGCGATATCATCGATCTGGCCCATATACTCGGTCAGTTTGGCCTGATCACTCAGGCCCACTTCGCCGCCAATCACAACGCGGTTGGTCGTTGCAAATGTTTCGCATGCGACCCGCGCTTCGGGCTCTTCGGCCAGAAATGCGTCGAGGACAGCATCTGAAATGCGATCGCAAACCTTGTCGGGGTGGCCTTCGGAAACGGATTCCGAGGTGAAAATGTAACTCTGGCGGGACATATGTGCTCCAATGCAATGTTCGCCTGCCGCGTCAGGAAGCCGTTGCGCCAGGATCAGTGGCCATTACGCGCCCAACGCGTCCTCGTCAATGCCACCCGCGCCGCGGCGCATTGCGCGTTGCAAGATCACACCAACAAGCCCGATCAACACCACAAACACCCAAGGCACATCCCCCGTCCGGCTATACAGCGTCGGTGCACCCGGTTGGGGCACTTCTGCGTCCAGGTAACCGGCCGTGTTCAGCGCAAGCGACGCTGTGATCCGACCTTGGGGATCGATCACGGCGGAGATGCCCGTGTTCGCCGCGCGCACCATGGGCAACCCCTGTTCGATGGCCCGCATCCGCGCCTGCGCCAAGTGCTGCTGCGGCCCGGAGCGTTTGCCGAACCACGCATCATTCGTCAGTTGCATCAAAAATGCAGGCCGCGCCGGAGCACGCCCCACATCATGAGCAAACACGGCCTCATAGCAAATCAACGGCAGGGCGGTTCCCAAAGAGCCAAGATCCAAGAGCTGCGGTCCAGGACCGGCGGTATAGCTTCCGTCAACACGGGCTGCCAGACCGCCCACATTGATGTGCCTGAAAAACCACGCAAACGGCATGTACTCTCCGAAGGGGACCAGATGGTGTTTGTCGTAGGACTGTATGACCTGACCGGTTGTGTCGAGGACCACGAGACTGTTGAAATAGTTCTGATCCTGCCTGCGCTGAATACCCAAAACGACCGGCGCCCCACGCGCCGCTTCGGCAATGACATCAAACACCACCTGCGCGTTTTCGACCAGATAGGGCAGCGCAGTTTCCGGCCAGATCACAAGGTCCGGAATTTCTCCGGCCCGTGTGTAGTCGATCTGACGATTGACGAAGAGCGGGATGTTTTCTGGCAGCCACTTTTCGTCCTGCGGTGCATTCGGTTGAACAAGGCGGACCCTATGATCGGTCAGAGGGCTTTGATCCGCCATCGGCGGGATCAGGCTGAGCGCGATGGCTGCAACACCTGCGCCGTACCTCACCCAGATCGGGCGTGCGGCACCGATCAGCCCCGCAAGAGCCATCATTCCCAGCATTACACCGTGTGGGCCGAGCCAAGCCAAACCCTGGCCAGCCAGCCCGTTCACCACTGCTTGCGGTGGTGTTGCCCAAGGAAATCCCGTGAATATGTAGGCGCGCAGAATTTCTGCTCCGGTCCATGCGAACACGAGGGCCGACGGATGGCCGCCCGCCCAACGCGCGAACGCCAGTGCACAGGCCCAGAACCCGCCAAGCAAGGCGGCCAGCAGCACAACGGCAAAAGGTGCCATCCAGCCGGTTGTTGCGGCGTCGACCATAAACGGCTCGGTGATCCAGGTCAGCGTCACCCCGAAATAGCCTGTCCCCAAGGCCCAGCCCAGCCACCAGGCGTCACGCGTGCGGTCCGTCCGAAGCACCAGGCGAAATCCCGCGATCAAGGGGATCAGGATCGCAGGTGCAAAATCCACCGGAGCGTGGGCCAACGAACCGGTCGCCCCAAGCACCAGAGCCGAAACCACAGACCACCACCGGTGCCGCGCCGAAGCCGGAACGGCTTGGCTGGTCACGTGGCAGCATCCTTGCCTTGCAGTCTGATGCGCATTCGTTTGACCCGACGCGGGTCAGCGTCGGTGATTTCGAAGTGGGGGCCGTCCGGATGGGTGACGACCTCGCCCCGTGCGGGGACACGGCCCGCCAGCATCACGACCAGTCCGCCCAGTGTGTCAATTTCTTCTTCGTCGACATCATCATGCGTGGTCAGCGAGATTCCAATCTCTTCTTCGAAATCCTGCAGCGGAGTCTTGGCAAGAGCCAGATAGCAGCCCGACTTTTCGCGGGTGAAATACGCCCCCTCATCGATGTCGTGCTCGTCTGCGATTTCGCCGATAACTTGTTCTATCAGATCCTCGATTGTGACCAATCCGTCCACACCGCCGTATTCGTCAATGACGAGTGCCATGTGCCGCCGTTCCGTCTGCATCTTGGTCAGCAGGACACCGATGGTCATGGACGGCGGCACAAAGAGCAGTGGGCGCACCTGTGCACGTAGATCAAAATTCCCGCCGTCGCCGTTGAACCCATGGTTGAGCGCGATGTCCTTGAGATGCGCAAACCCGATCGGCGTATCAAGCGTGCCTTCATAAACGGGTAAACGCGTCAGGCCACTGTCCTTGAAAACGTCCACCAACTCGTCCAGTGAAATATTGTCTGGAACGGCAGTGATATCCGCCGTCGGCACAGCGACGTCTTCAACGCGCATGCGCCGCAGGTTGATCATCCCGTGGCTTTGAGGGCGCGCACTGGTCGGGTCTGGCGCTTCTGTTTCCGCGTCAGATGGGCTGAGCGCGCCAATCATCCGCGCAAAAAATCCACTGCTTTGTGCCGTTTCATTCGTGTCATTGTCTGACTGCGCGCGCTGCGCCGCGTCAGACGATCCGTCGTTTTCGCCCATTTGCTCCTGTCCGGTTCATGCGCGCTCGCGCGCTTTGGTCCCTAATATGGGTCAGGCAACCCCATGCTGCCAAGTATCTTGATCTCTAACGCTTCCATGCGCGTTGCATCAAGGTCACGAATGTGATCGTAACCCAGCAAATGTAACGTTCCGTGAACAAGCAGATGCGCGACGTGATCCGATACAGGCTTGCCCTGTTGATCAGCTTCGCGGACGCATGTCTCATAGGCAATGGCGATATCGCCAAGCGCAATTGTACCGGAAAAACCCGGCTCTGGTGCCTTTGGCAGGCCACCTGCACACTGCGGCGCGAGATCCACTTCGGGCCAACTGAGAACATTGGTGGCCGTTGCCTTGCCGCGAAAATCACTGTTGAGGTCCGCGATGCGCGTGTCATCACACCCCAGCACCGACAATTCCGCTGTATCGATGTTCTGATCCAGGAGGGTCGCTTGGATCACTCGATTCGCAAGCGTTTCCAGATCCAGCAACGCCCAGCGGTTGTCTTCGATCAGCACATCAATGTCATTGGGCATCTGTCGGTCCCGGGGGCCAGCCCCCGGACCCCCGGAGTTTATCTGGCAAGATGAAGGTGGATCATGAAGCGTGCGTGTCGGCCTCGTAAGCCTCGATCACCGCGGCCACAAGAGGATGCCTTACGACATCCTTGGACGTGAAGTAATTGAAGCTGATCTTGGGGATTGATTTCAGCAGGCGTTCTGCATCCGCAAGGCCCGACGGGACACCGCGCGGAAGGTCAACCTGCGTGCGATCGCCAGTGATAACCATTCGGCTGCCCTCGCCCAGACGGGTCAGGAACATCTTCATCTGCATCGTGGTGGCGTTCTGCGCCTCATCCAGCACGACAAACGCCCGGCTGAGCGTGCGCCCGCGCATGAAAGCCAGTGGCGCAATCTCGATTGTTTTCTCTTCTTTGAGTTTCGCCAGCTGCTTGCCCGGCAAAAAGTCGTTCAGCGCGTCATAAAGCGGCTGCATGTAGGGATCGACTTTTTCTTCCTGTGTGCCCGGCAGAAAACCCAACCGCTCCCCTGCTTCAACTGCGGGGCGGCAGAGGATTATTCGGTCGACCTGTCCTGATATGAACATTGACACACCAACGGCAACGGCAAGATATGTCTTGCCGGTACCGGCCGGACCGATGCCGAAGGCCATTTCGTTCTTGAACAACGCTTGGACATACGCCTTTTGTGCCTCCGTCCGCGGTTCTACCAGTTTCTTGCGCGTCTTGATTTCGACCCTGTTGCCAACCGCCATTTCAAGCTGGTCACCGGACCGCGTTCCCGTTTCGCTTTCGGATGGGCCCATGCGCAACTCGCGGTCGACATCGGCGGGTCCAACCTCCTTGCCCGCTTCAAGGCGCAGGTAAAGGGCATTCAGAACCGTGCTTGCCCGAGTTTGCGCGTCCTCCTCGCCCATGAGAGCCAGCACATTGCCGCGACGAATGATCTGAACCTCTAGTGCGGTTTCGACGGCGGTCAGGTGACTGTCATAAGGACCACAGAGATCTATCAGCAATCTGTTGTCGGGAAATTCCAGAACCACTTCGGTCGGCGGATGATCTAGGGTCAATACCT
>CAYGQZ010000177.1:0-2738 GCA_964352055.1 uncultured Rhodobacterales bacterium | reverse complement strand
TCCCGTGTGAAACGCAAGGTCCGAGACTGCTCGGAGTCCGTTCTTCAGACCAGTTCGCCTGCGAGGGAGTTCGCCTTTGCTTCGATAATCCTCACATCTGCGATTTCGCCTGTCGCAACTTGCGCATCAGCGACGTGAACAGCATGCAGGTATTCGCTTTTGCCCATCATCTGCCCAGGCACGCGACCCGGCTTTTCGAACAGCACCTTGACGGTGCGCCCGACCATTCCGTTCTGAATGCCGCGCTGCTGGCGCGTGATCAAGGCTTGGAGCCGCTGCAACCTGTCATCGGCCTCTGCCACGTCGACCTGCGCACGCTCTGCCGCGGGCGTTCCGGGGCGCGTCGAATATTTGAACGAATAGGCATAGCCGTAATTCACCTGTTCGACCAGATCGAGGGTGGCCTGAAAATCTTCTTCGGTTTCTTCTGGAAAACCCACGATGAAGTCGCCAGACATCACAATATCGGGACGCGCGCCACGGATCCGTTCGATAAGCCGCAAATAGCTTTCGGCGGTGTGGCTGCGATTCATGCGTTTGAGGATCCTGTCGCTGCCTGATTGTACGGGCAGGTGCAGATACGGCATGAGCTTGGCACAGGTGCCATGCGCCTCGATCAGATCGTCCGTCATGTCATTGGGGTGGCTGGTGGTGAAGCGTATGCGCTTCAGCCCATCGACCTTGTCGAGATCCCAGATCAGTTGCGCCAGCGTATATTCCGATCCGTTGGGCCCAACCCCATGATAGGCGTTGACGTTCTGGCCCAGCAGCGTGATTTCGCGCACGCCGCGCTCCACCAGGTCACGGGCCTCGTCCAGAATACGGGACACGGGACGGCTGACTTCCGCGCCGCGCGTATAGGGAACGACACAGAAGGCGCAAAACTTGTCGCACCCTTCCTGAACTGTCAGAAAGGCAGACGGCGCACGACGGGCTTTGGGCCGGTTCTTGAGCGCTTCGAACTTGTCTTCTTCCGGAAAATCCGTGTCGAGCGCTTTTTCACCCTGACGCGTCTTTGCCTCCATCTCCGCTAGCCTGTGATAGCTTTGAGGCCCCACGACCAGGTCGACTGCGGGCTGCCGCCGCATGATTTCTGCGCCTTCCGCCTGTGCGACGCAGCCGGCCACACCGATTTTGAGGTCAGGATTGGCGTTTTTCAGCCCCTTCAACCGCCCAAGTTCGGAATACACTTTCTCCGCCGCTTTTTCGCGAATGTGGCAAGTGTTCAGCAGAATCATGTCTGCATCAACCGGGGTTTTGGTTTCCACATAGCCCTGACCGCCCAGTGCTTCGCTCATGCGTTCACTGTCGTAGACGTTCATCTGGCAACCATAGGTCTTGATGAAGAGCTTTTTCGGCGTCGTCATGGTGGATGTCCGGCACAGTTGGATCAAAGCGGGGCTTTACCAAGAAGGTCTGTGTCTTGCAATGCACCGAAGATTAACCGAGCTTGTGCCAAACACGCGCTGATGGTTCCCGAATATGCAGTTTGACAGTCTCACCGCCTTTACCAATTCTGTTGGCGCCGTGCCGCAGCAGGGTCCCGTGGCAATTGTTCTGGTCGAGGACGATACCGAGGTGGCCAGCACGTTGCGCCATTGCCAGAAGGCAGGTTTCCGCCATCTGATTGCATTCATGCCAACCGATTTTGCATTGCCCGACGATCTTCGCGATGCCGTGCTGCGCATCGACTATGATGTTACGGCGCAAGGTGCTTCGGAAGAAGCGGTGAATGGTGTGATCGCTGGGCTGCCAACCGGTACATGGGTCTTTTATTGTTACAATGCCGAGTATCTCTTTTTTCCGTTTTGCGAGACCCGGACTGTTGGCGAATTGGTGGCGTTTCATACGGAAGAGCGTCGCGATTCCATGCTGACTTACGTCGTTGATCTTTATGCAGACGATCTGAACACATGCCCTGATGCCGTATCGCTGGACCGCGCCCACCTGGATCGGTCGGGCTATTATGCACTGGCGCGCCCGGGATCAGATGGAAATCCCAAGGAACGTCAATTGGACTTTTTTGGCGGATTGCGCTGGCGATATGAAGAGCATGTGCCAGCCGAGCGCCGCAAGATTGACCGGATTTCGCTCTTCAGAACCAAACCGCGCCTCAAGCTTTTGGCGAACCACACGTTCAACGATGAAGAATACAACACCTATGCCTCCAAATGGCACAACAACATCACCGCCGCAATTTGTTCGTTCCGCACCGCAAAGGCCCTTAAGCTGAACCCGGGCAGCACATATGACATCCAAACGCTGACATGGCACAATTCAGCCCAATTTGAGTGGAATTCTCGCCAGCTCCTCGATTTCGGGCTTATGGAACCCGGACAGTGGTTTTGAACGCAGGAACAACAATAGCTTGGGAATGGTGTCAAAGGCGCAGAATGTCAGGCACGTTCATACCTTACAGGGATTTCCACAATCGAAACCGTAGCGCTGGCCGCAGCGGCGACGTCTGCACAAGGCACCGATTCTGTCGCGCGCTCCGAAAAGACTCTCAAGCGTTAATGGTGCTGGCGCGCGCTCGCACGCCTGCTCTCGACGACGTGTCCGGGTAATTCCACAAGATAATCAGGAAAGTGAAGACGACGCCGATCACCTGATATGTCAAGAATGCCGCGACAAACGAGAAATCAAGAAGAAAGAATGAAACGAGTGCACTGAACAGGCCCACGCCTGACCCCAGAATGAGAGCGAATATTGCCAAAGCCGTTGCCTTTCGTTCCTCG
>CAYGQZ010000176.1:0-9088 GCA_964352055.1 uncultured Rhodobacterales bacterium | reverse complement strand
CCTGAGGAGATTGCGCGTTGTGTGTCCTTCCTCGCATCCGACGACGCAGGCTTTATCAATGGCTCGACCATCTCCGCCAACGGCGCTCAATTCTTTGTTTAAGGACAGATCATGACCTCACAGAATAACGATATTGATCCGATTGAGTCGCAGGAGTGGCAGGAAGCCATTCAGGACGTGATCGAAAAGGACGGGGCCAACCGGGCGCATTTTCTGCTCGACAAGGCTGTGCAACAGGCGCGTGCCGCCGGCGCGACGCTGCCCTTTTCCGCCACCACGCCCTATCAGAACACCATCCCTGCGGATGATGAGCTTGAGATCCCCGGCGACCTTGAAATGGAATGGCGCATCCGCACCATCAACCGCTGGAACGCGATGGCAACGGTTGTGCGGCGCAACAAGGAAAGCAGCGAATATGGCGGGCACATTGCCTCCTTCGCCTCCTCCGCTTGCATGTATGACATTGGCCTCAACCACTTCTGGCGGTCGAAATCCGCGATCCATGGTGGCGATCTGGTCTTCTTTCAGGGCCACGTGATCCCCGGCATCTACGCGCGTTCGTTCATGGAAGGGCGGATCAGCAAGGAACAGCTTGAAAACTTCCGCTCCGAAGTGGCTGGCGGCGGCTTGTCGTCCTACCCGCACCCCTGGCTGATGCCGGATTACTGGCAGTTCCCGACCGTTTCCATGGGCCTTGGTCCGCTCATGGCGATCTATCAGGCGCGGTTCATGAAATACATGCACAACCGGGGCCATATCGACATGGGCGACCGCAAGGTCTGGGCTTTCCTTGGTGACGGAGAAATGGACGAACCCGAAAGCCGGGGTGCCATCGATCTGGCGGCCCGCGAGGGTCTCGACAACTTGATTTTCGTGGTGAACTGCAACCTGCAGCGTCTTGACGGACCAGTGCGCGGCAACGGCAAGATCGTGCAAGAGCTTGAGGGCGACTTCCGCGGTGCCGGTTGGAACGTGATCAAGCTGCTCTGGGGCAAAGGCTGGGATGACCTGCTGGAAAATGACCACACCGGTCGCCTCAAGCAATTGATGGATGAAACCGTCGATGGCGATTACCAGACATTCAAATCCAAGAACGGCGCCTATATCCGCGAGCATTTCTTTGGCAAATACCCCGAGACGGCGGCGCTTGTTGCCGATTGGACGGATGATCAGATCTGGGCGCTGCGCCGGGGCGGTCACGACCCTAAGAAAGTCTATACCGCCTTCAAGAAGGCCAGCGACACCAAGGGTCAGCCGACCTGCCTGCTTGTCAAAACCGTCAAGGGCTATGGCATGGGCACTGCGGGCGAGGGGCAGAACACCACCCACTCCGCCAAGAAAATGGCCGATGATCAACTGCGCGCCTTCCGCGACCGGTTCAACATTCCGGTCTCGGATGAGGACCTGCCAAAGGCCCCGTTCGTCGAGTTGAACAACGCGCAAAAGTCATATCTGGCCGACCGTCGCACCGCCTTGGGCGGCGAGTTCCCCAAACGCAACTGGCGTGATGCGCCCAAGCTGGAAATCCCGGCGTTGTCGAAATTCGAGGCGCAGCTGAAAGGCACGGGCGACCGCGAAATCTCGACCACGATGGCCTATGTGCGGATCCTCACGACGCTTTTGCGCGACAAGCAGATCGGCAAATTCGTAGTGCCGATTGTGCCCGACGAAAGCCGGACCTTCGGGATGGAAGGGCTGTTCCGCTCTGCGGGCATCTACAACCCGCTGGGGCAGAACTATACGCCCGAAGATGCGGACCAGATGATGTTCTACAAGGAAACCACCGACGGGCAAGTCCTGCAGGAAGGCATCAACGAGGCCGGAGCCATGGCCGACTGGATTGCGGCGGCAACGTCCTATTCCAATCACGGCGTGCCGATGATCCCGTTCTACATCTACTACTCGATGTTCGGGCATCAGCGGGTTGGCGATCTGGCCTGGGCCGCGGGCGACAGCCGGGCGCGCGGGTTCCTTTTGGGCGCAACCGCCGGGCGGACGACGCTGAACGGCGAAGGCTTGCAGCACGAGGATGGCCACAGCCATATCCTTGCGGGCACCATCCCCAACTGCATCACCTACGATCCCACGTTCAGCTATGAACTGGCCGTCATCATGCACAACGGGCTTGAGCGGATGTTCGTCAATCAGGAGGACATCACGTTCTACCTGACCCTGATGAACGAAAACTACAGCCATCCCGACATGCCCATGGGCGCCGAAGAGGGGATCATCAAGGGCCTCTACCGCATGGTCGAAACCAAGCGACCCGGCAAGAAGCATGTCAACCTGATGGGCTCGGGCACGATCCTTGTGCAGGCGATCAAGGCCGCCGAAATGCTCAAGGAAGACTTTGGCGTCACCGCCGATATCTGGTCGGCCACCAGCTTTAACGAGCTGGCCCGCGACGGACAGGATGCAGCACGTCACAACCGTCTGAACCCGTTCGAGGACAAGCAGGTGCCTTATGTGACCCAGACGCTGAGCAAGGCCAAAGGCCCGATCATCGCCGCCACGGATTACATGAAGAACTATGCCGAGCAGATCCGCGCCTTTGTGCCGAACAGCTATACGGTTCTGGGCACGGACGGCTTTGGCCGCTCTGACAGCCGTGTGAACCTGCGCCGCTTCTTTGAGGTGGATGCCAATCACATCGCGGCTGCGGCCATGAGCGCGCTTTTCGAGGCCGGTACGATCACCCAGGCCGACATGAAATCCGCACTTTCCAAATATGACATTGACGGCGCCAAGCCGAACCCACGGCTTGTGTAATACAGTCGGGACAGGAGAATAAATTATGACAATCGAAGTCACAGTTCCAGACATCGGCGATTTTGACAACGTGCCCGTCGTGGGCATTCTGGTCAGCGTCGGCGACACCGTAGATGTCGAGGACTCGCTGGTTGAACTTGAAAGCGACAAGGCAACCATGGAAGTGCCAAGCCCCGCCGCCGGCGTGGTCAAGGAGATCCTGATCTCCGAAGGCGACAAGGTCTCCAAGGGATCTGCGATCCTGATCCTTGAGGCCAGTGGCGCAGCGGATGCACCTGCTCCGGCAGCCGCAGCCCCCGCCGCCGCGGCAGCACCCGCAGCGGCACCCGCACCTGCTCCGGCGGCAGCCCCTGCCGCAGCAACGGCTACGGTCACGGATGCAGGCTTTGGCAAGGCGCATGCTTCGCCCTCGATCCGCGCCTTTGCCCGCACCCTTGATATCGACATCACCAAGGTGAACGGCACAGGCCGCAAGGGCCGCATCCTGCGCGAGGACGTCACCAAGTTCCTCAAGGCCTCGACGGCCCCCGTCGCATCCGGTGGTGCGGCCTCGGGCGGGATGGGCATTCCGCCGATCCCCGTCGTGGATTTCTCGAAATTCGGCCCCGTCGAAGATGTCGAGATGCCCCGCATCAAGAAGCTGTCCGGTCCTGCCCTGCACCGCAGTTGGCTGAACATCCCGCACGTGACCCACAACGAAGAGGCGGACATCACCGACCTCGACAAGTATCGCAAGGAACTGGACACGCAGGCCAAATCCGAAGGCTACCGCGTGACATTGCTCAGCTTTGTGATCAAGGCCTCGGTCTCCGCGCTCAAACAGCACTGGGAGGTCAATTCCTCGGTCCATCCGGACGGTGACAAGCTGATCAAGAAGGACTTCTACAACATCGGCTTTGCGGCAGACACGCCCAACGGCCTGATGGTGCCTGTGATCAAGGATGCCGACCGCAAGGGGATCGTCGAGATTTCCAAGGAGCTTGGCGAATTGTCAGCCAAGGCCCGCGACGGTGCCTTGAAAGGCCCCGATATGCAGGGTGCAACCTTTACCATCTCGTCGCTTGGCGGGATTGGCGGCACGTCCTTCACCCCCATCGTGAATGCGCCCGAGGTTGCGATTCTTGGTCTGACTCGCTCGAAAATGGCACCGGTCTGGGATGGCGAGGCGTTCCAGCCCCGCAATATGCAGCCCCTCTCGCTCAGCTATGACCACCGCGCCATCGACGGTGCGCTGGCCGCACGCTTCTGCGCCTCACTCAAGTTCCTGCTCGGCGATGTACGCCGGCTGATGCTGTAAGGGGGCGCTGAAATGGACATCAAAGTTCCTGATATTGGTGATTTCGACAACGTTCCCGTGGTCGGCATTCTGGTCAGCGTGGGCGACACCGTCGCCGTCGAAGACCCGCTGGTCGAGCTGGAAAGCGACAAGGCCACAATGGAAGTGCCATCCCCCGCAGCGGGTGTGGTGAAAGAGATCAAGGTGGCCGAAGGCGACAAGGTCTCGGAAGGCACCGTGATCGTGGTGCTTGAAGGCGCGGAAGCGTCCGAGGCACCTGCCGCCGCTGCGCCTGCCCCCACAGCCGCCCCGGCCCCTGTGGCCACGGCGGCAACGGGCACCGCCACCGGCCCCGGCGATATCCATGCCGAGGTTGTGGTTCTGGGCTCCGGCCCGGGCGGCTATACGGCGGCGTTCCGGGCGGCGGATCTGGGCAAAAAAGTGGTTCTGATCGAACGCAATCCGACGCTGGGTGGGGTTTGCCTCAACGTGGGCTGTATCCCCTCCAAGGCATTGCTGCACGTGGCCAAGGTCTTGACCGAAGCCGAAGAAATGGCAGCACATGGTGTCAAATTCGCCAAACCCAAGATCGATCTGGACGCGCTGCGCAGCTGGAAAGATAGCGTTGTGGGCCAGTTGACCGGCGGACTGACGGGCCTGGCCAAAGGGCGCAAAGTCACCACCGTGCGCGGCACCGGGCACTTTACCGGCCCCAACATGATCGAAGTCACGGGCGACGAAGGCACCAAGACGGTCAGCTTTGATCAGTGCATCATTGCTGCAGGTTCTGAGCCGGTCGAACTGCCCTTCATTCCGCATGACGATCCACGGGTTCTGGACAGCACGGGTGCATTGGAACTGGCGGATGTGCCCAAGCGGATGCTGATCCTGGGTGGCGGCATCATCGGTCTGGAAATGGCCTGCGTCTATGACGCGCTGGGCTCCAGCATCACTGTCGTCGAATTCATGGACCAGTTGATGCCGGGCGCGGACAAGGACATGGTCAAGCCGCTGCACACGCGCATCGCCAAACGCTATGAAAAGATCATGCTCAAGACCAAGGTCACCGCGATGGAGGCGCAGAAGAAAGGGCTGAAAGTCACCTTCGAGGATGACAAGGGCGAGGTTACGACCGACACCTTTGACAAGGTTCTCGTCTCTGTCGGGCGGCGTCCGAATGGCAAGCTGATCAATGCCGAGGCTGCGGGCGTGGCGGTGGACGAGCGTGGATTTATCGCCGTCGACAACCAGCAGCGGACGGGCGTGCCGCATATCTTCGCCATTGGCGATGTGGTCGGCCAGCCGATGTTGGCGCACAAGGCCGTGCACGAAGGCAAGGTGGCTGCCGAAGTCTGCGCCGGCCAAAAGCGGGCCTTTGACGCGATGGTGATCCCATCCGTGGCCTATACCGACCCCGAGGTCGCATGGGTCGGCGTGACCGAAACCGAAGCCAAGGCCAAGGGCCTCAAGGTCGGCAAGGGCGTGTTCCCATGGGCCGCGTCGGGCCGTGCGCTGTCAAATGCGCGTTCCGAAGGCATGACCAAGGTGCTCTTTGATCCCACCGATGACCGGGTTGTCGGGGCCGCGATTGTCGGCACCAACGCGGGCGATCTGATTGCCGAAGTGGCTTTGGCCATCGAGATGGGGTGCGACGCAACCGATCTGGGGCATACGATCCACCCGCACCCGACCCTGTCGGAAACGGTGAACTTTGCTGCCGAGATGTTCGAGGGCACAATCACCGACCTCATGCCGCCCAAGAAACGGCACTAAGCCAACGGGGGTCGGCGCGCACTTGCGCCGCCCCACTTATCCGATGAAACACGAGGCGAACCCCATGCGCGACCTGACAATCCCCAGCCAACGCCACCCGGAAAAGGCGCGCAAGCCCGACAACGCCCAGCCCAGGAAACCCAGCTGGATCCGGGTCAAGGCACCCTCCGGCACAGGCTATGCCGACACCAAAAAGATCATGCGGGACAATAACCTTGTCACCGTCTGCGAAGAGGCAAGCTGCCCCAATGCGTCGGAATGCTGGAGCCAGGGCCACGCCACCATGATGATCATGGGCGAGATCTGCACGCGTGGCTGCACCTTCTGCAACATCGCGACCGGTCGCCCCGACAAGCTGGATGCGTTCGAGCCGGGCCGCGTCGCCCATGCCGTCGAAAAGCTGGGCCTGAACCATGTGGTGATCACTTCCGTGGATCGGGACGATCTGGAGGATGGCGGGGCCGATCACTTTGCCCAGACCATCCGCGCCGTGCGTCACCGCAGCCCCAAGACCACCATCGAAATCCTGACACCCGATTTCCTGAAATGCGATGCCTCCGTGCTTGAAACCGTGGTTGCTGCGCGGCCAGACGTGTTCAACCACAACCTCGAAACGGTGCCGGGCCTCTATCCCGAAGTGCGCCCCGGCGCGCGGTACTTCCACTCCCTGCGTTTGCTGCAGCGGGTCAAGGAACTCGACCCAACGATCTTTACCAAATCCGGGATCATGGTGGGCCTTGGCGAAGAGCGTCAGGGCGTGATGCAGGTGATGGACGACATGCGCGCCGCTGACATCGATTTTCTGACCATCGGGCAGTATCTGCAACCCACGCCCAAACACCACGCGGTTGCGCGGTTCGTGACGCCCGAAGAATTCAAGGCCTATGAAGGCACCGCCTATGGCAAGGGCTTCCTCATGGTGTCCGCCACCCCGTTGACGCGGTCCAGCTATCACGCGGGCGATGACTTTGAGCGGTTGCGTGCCGCGCGCATGGCCAAACAGGTGAACGCATAATGGCCGGCGACACACCCCGCGTGGGCCTTTTCGTGACCTGCCTCGTGGACGCGATGCGCCCGAATATCGGCTTTGCCACCTTGAAACTGCTTGAGGATGCGGGCTGTGATGTCGAGGTGCCACAGGCGCAGACATGCTGTGGCCAGCCCGCCTTTAACAGCGGCGACGATGCCACAACGCGCGCCATCGCAAAACAACTCATCGCGGCCTTCGAGCCATACGATTACGTCGTTGTGCCCTCCGGCTCCTGCGCCAGCATGATCCGCACCCATTACAGCGATGTATTCACGGATGAGCCGGACTGGATCGAACGCCAATCCGCGCTGTCCGCCAAAACGTGGGAAGTGCTGAGTTTCCTCGCGGATGTGATGAAATACCAACCCGGCGACGTGCGCTACGACGGGACAGCAACGTATCATGACAGCTGCTCCGGCCTGCGCGATCTGGGGGTGCATGACCAACCCCGCGCATTGCTTGGCGACGTTGCGGGTCTGGAACTGACACCGCTGACGGACAATGACGCCTGCTGCGGCTTTGGCGGCACCTTCTGTGTCAAATACCCCGACATTTCCAACGCAATCGTATCCGACAAGACGGCCAAGATTGCGGCGACCGGGGCGGATACCTTGCTGGCCGGCGATCTGGGCTGTCTGATGAATATGGCGGGCAAGCTGTCCCGCGAGGGGCATGATATCAAGGCCTATCACACCGTCGAGGTTCTGGCAGGCATGGCCCGGGATGGCGGCATTGGCGGGGATGGCGCATGATACAAACCTCTGACCGGTTCAAGGATCATGTGGCGCGCGCGCTGACGGATGCTGATCTGAAGATAGCGCTGAACCGCACGACGGGCCTGCTGCAAACACGGCGCAAGCAGGTCATCGCGGAATATGCCGAATACGGCGAAGCGCGCAAACGGGCGCAGGCGATCAAGGATCACACGCTGCAGCATCTCGATCACTACCTCGAGATGTTCGAGGCCAATGCCACAGCCAACGGTGCAACCGTCCACTGGGCCAAAACGCCACAAGAGGCGCGTCGCATCATCACCGAAATCTGCAAGGCGGCAGAGGCCAAAACGGCCACCCGCGTCAAATCCATGCTGGGCGAAGAGATCGGTATCGCAGACGCTCTCAAGGCCGCAGGCGTCGAGCGGATCGAAACCGATCTGGCCGAACACATCATCCAACTGGCCGAAGACCCGCCCAGCCACATCGTCATGCCTGCGATGCACAAGACCCATGAACAGGTCGCGACGCTTTTTGACGAAATGCACGGGGTTGCGCCCGACAGCCATGACATTCCCGATCTGGTGGGCTCGGCCCGCCGCGAATTGCGCCAGAAATTCCTGAACGCGGATGTGGGGATATCCGGTGCGAATTTCCTGATTGCCGAGACCGGGGCCACTGTCACCGTGACAAACGAGGGCAACTCGGAACTGACCTGCACACCGCCCAAAACGCATATCGTCACGGTAGGCATCGAAAAGATCGTGCCGGGTATGGATCACGCCAGCGTGTTCCTGCGGCTTCTGTCCCGCGCGGCCATCGGGGCGGAAATCACCCAATACACCACCTTTTACAACGGCCCGAAACGCAGCGGCGACGCGGACGGTCCCGAAGACTATCACATCGTGCTGGTGGACAATCACCGGACTGAAATGCTGGGCAGCGATCTGGAACCGATGTTGCGTTGCATCCGGTGCGGCGCTTGCATGAACCATTGCCCGGTCTATGCGGCCGTGGGCGGGCATGCGTATGGTGCGGTCTATCCCGGCCCGATGGGATCGGTGCTGACGCCCGCGCTGTCCTCGCTTGAGGCGGCCAAGGATCTGCCCAACGCCTGCACGCTCAATGGGCGCTGCAAAGAGGTCTGCCCGGTGAACATTCCGCTGCCCGACATGCTGCGGAACCTGCGCGCGCGGCAATGGGATGCCAATCTGCCCACGCGGGTCAGCAAGACGGCGCTGGGCGCATGGGGCTTTCTGGCCACCCGACCGAAACTCTATCGCCTTGTCACCGGACTGGGCGTGCACGGGATCAGGCTCTGGGCCTTTGGACGGTCCCGGATCAGGCGGATGCCGTTTGCGGGCGGCTGGGTGAAGCATCGCGACCTGCCACGCCCCGAAAAAGGCAGCTTCATGCAGCAATACAATGCGTCTGAACATGCCGCGAGGAAACGCAAATGAGTGACCGCGCATCCATCCTCGGGGCGATCCGCTCTGTCAAGAAAGCAGCGCATTCGGCCGACGATAT
>CAYGQZ010000175.1:0-9129 GCA_964352055.1 uncultured Rhodobacterales bacterium | reverse complement strand
CATCGTCGATGCTGGGCACCGGAATACCGTTGATGGCCAGAACGACATCGCCCTCGCGCAACTCCTGAACCTCGGCCGGAAGCGCGCGCAAGGCGCCGACCGTCAGCGGATCGCGCATGACACCGTTTGAATATCCGACCACGGCAAAAACGATGATCGACAGCGCGAAATTGAACAAGGGGCCTGCTGCCACGGTGGCAGCCCGGGCCCACAATGGCGCCCCATGCATGGTGCGGCGCAGGCGTTCGGGATCACTCGCCACTTCCGCCATTGCGGCAGCATCCTTGCCGGACGCCGCGTCCGCATCGCCTGCAAACTTCACATAGCCCCCGAACGGCAACGCCGCGATCTGCCACCGGGTGCCGCGCTTGTCCACGCGGCTGTAAAGCACCGGCCCGAACCCGATCGAAAACACATCCGCATGAATGCCAGACCAACGGCCCACGATGTAATGGCCGTATTCATGGATGGCGACAATCACGCTCAGCGCCACGACAAAAAAGAAAAGCGTCCAGGCAACGCCTCCAAAGGCGGGAATAAAGGCCGAAATGTCCAAAACGTTATCCTGCTCGTTGCGCGATCGCTCTGCGCGCCGCCTGTCTGCTGATGTGGTCCACAGCCATGACGTTATCAAGGGTCATCGCGGCGTCAATGTGATCCGGCCCCATGTCGTTCAGCACAGTTTCGACAACCTCGGCCATGCCCGGAAACGACAGCGTGCCCGCGATGAATCCGTCCAGTGCGGTTTCCTTGGCCGCATTGAACACGGCACCCGCAAGCCCGCCACGCTCCATCACCTCACGGGCAAGGCGCAGTGCGGGCCAGCGCGCCTCATCCGGTGCGCGGAATGTGAGCGCGCCGATCTGCGCCAGATCAAGACGCTCAACCGGCAGCGATTTGCGCGTGGGCCAGTGCAGGGCAAAGCCGATGGCATGGCGCATGTCGGGCGGCCCCACATGGGCCATCAACGCGCCATCCTGAAATCCGACCATGGCATGGATCAGGGATTCAGGGTGCACCAGCACCTCGATCTGATCCGGGCGTACGCCAAAATATTCTCGCGTTTCAATCAGTTCCAGCGCCTTGTTGAACATGGACGCAGAATCGATCGTGATCCGTTGCCCCATGTCCCAATTCGGGTGCGCCGAGGCTTCGGCAAGCGTCGCACTGGCCAGTTTTTCGATGGGCCAGTCCCGGAACGCACCGCCGGATGCGGTGATGATGATCCGCTCCACCGCGTCCATCTCTTCGCCCAGAAGGGCCTGAAAAACCGCCGAATGCTCGCTGTCAACCGGCAAGAGCCGCGCGTCATGAGTCCTGGCGGTTTCAAGGATCAGGGCCCCGGCACATACCAGCGACTCCTTGTTGGCAAGGGCCAGCGTCGCACCCTGCTGCAAGGCACAGATCCCCGGTGCCAGCCCCGCCGCACCCACAATCGCGGACATCACCCAATCTGCCGGGCGACACCCGGCCTCGGTCAAGGCCGCCTGCCCGGCAGCCGCCTCAACGCCCGACCCGCTCAGCGCGTCACGCAGGTCGTTCAGTCGCGCGTCGTCCGCCGTCACGGCCACATCTGCGCCAAGGCGGATCGCGTCACGCGCCAGCAGTTCGATGTTCGACGCCCCCGTCAAAGCAACCACATCATAGGCTTCGGGATCACGCGCGATCAGATCAATCGTGTTTTGCCCAATCGATCCTGTTGCCCCAAAGATC
Organism: uncultured Rhodobacterales bacterium; assembly: GCA_964352055.1. GTDB lineage: Bacteria > Pseudomonadota > Alphaproteobacteria > Rhodobacterales > Rhodobacteraceae > Tateyamaria. The sequence continues at coordinate 7,416 of CAYGQZ010000175.1, read as the reverse complement.
GAAACGCGGCGTGTCACAAGGTGCCTCCGGGCACGCCGGACACCTGTCCCAGCATCAGCAGGAAAACCGATGCCCCCAGCATGCCGTCAAAGCGGTCCAGCACGCCGCCGTGCCCCGGAATCAGGTCAGAGCTGTCCTTGACGCCCGTTTTCCGCTTCATGGCACTTTCGGCAATGTCGCCCATCTGGCTCGCCATCGACAGGGCGACAGACACACCGATCAGTTGCAGCGTTGTCCCGGTATTGATCGCGAACACGGCCCCGACCAGTGCCGCCCCGATCCAGCCTGCCACCGTGCCCGACCATGTCTTTTTCGGGCTGACGCGGGGCCAGAACTTGGGCCCGCCAAAGGTGCGGCCTGCAAAATATCCAACAACATCCGTGACAACGACGACCATGACCAGCCACACCATCCAGCCAAAGCCCAGATCATCGCGCACCCCCATCATGCCGTAACCGGCCATGACGATAAGAACAGAAAAGGTCATGTATATGGTGCGATAGTTCTGCAACTGGCCAAACCCGACCATCGCGGGGGCCAGGAGAAGCGGCAGTGCAAAACCGACGGGGAGATAACTCGCCAGCAACAGGGCCAAGCCCGACACGCAGCCCAGCTGCAAGGACAAGGACCGGTTCTGCGGCACAAGCATCCGCGTGAGTTCCCACACCATCAGCCCGCAGATGACGGACACAAGGACGTGAAACACATGCCCTCCGACCCAGATGCCCCAGATCCCGATGATGACCATCACCAGTGCCGATCCCATGCGGGCGGCCAGATCAGACCATTTCTCTGACGCGGCACTCATCCTTTGACACCACCATAGCGCCGTTCCCGCACGCCATAGCCCTGACACAGCGCAGTGAACTCGGCCCGGGTAAAATCGGGCCAGAGCGTGTCGACAAATTCATATTCCGCATAGGCCGACTGCCACAGCAGAAAATTGGAAATCCGCGCTTCGCCACTGGTCCGGATCACAAGGTCAGGATCGGGTAAAACGTATGTATCCAAATAGGTTGGCAGCGTTTCTTCAGTTATGTTTTCGGGTTTGAGCGTGCCTGCAGCCACATCTTCGGCCAGCCGTTTGGTGGCGCGCGCCACCTCGTCCCGGCCGCCGTAATTCAAGGCGACGGTCAGATGGACACGGGTGTTGTTTTCAGTCAGCGTCTCAAGCTCGTCCATCAAGGCGATAAGCTTCTTGTCCAACTGAACCCGGTCACCGATAAAGCGGACCCGCGCCCCGAAACTGTGCACGGCCCGCGCCTCTTTGATAATATAGCGGCGAAACAGGCTCATCAGGCCTGCAACCTCAACCTGCGTGCGTTTCCAGTTTTCCGTCGAGAACGCAAAGATCGTCAGGTATTCGACCCCGATGTCCGGACAGGTTTCGACAACTTCACGGACGCGCTTGGCGCCTGCATGGTGACCAAACAGACGCGGCCGGCCGCGCTGCGTTGCCCAACGTCCGTTGCCATCCATGATGATTGCAACGTGGCGTGGGCCCATATGTTCAGCGTCAGCGATAGTGTCGTCCTTGCGGTTTGGTCAGCATTGTGTCGCCTGCGCGATGGCAACGGGCACAGCGCCCCTGCGCCCCAATAACCAAGGCGAACAGAGGGTCAGCCCGTCTGCATCGTTACACTTGCATGATCTCGGATTGCTTCTGCTCAAGCTGCGCGTCAATCGCCTGGATCGCTTTGTCCGTCATGTCCTGGACTTCGCTTTCCCACAGCTTCTGGTCATCTTCCGACATCCCGTCGGCCTTGGCTTTCTTGATCTGGTCCATGCCGTCGCGGCGCACGTTGCGCACGCTGACGCGGGCGTTTTCAGCATAAGTGCCCGCCACTTTGGTCAGTTGGCGGCGACGCTCTTCGTTCAGTTCCGGAATCGGCAGCATGATGATCGTACCATTGAGCTGCGGATTGATCCCCAGCCCGCTTTCGCGGATCGCCTTTTCGACTTTGCCAACCAGGCCCTTGTCCCACACATTGATCGTCACCATGCGCGGCTCTGGCACGTTGACGGTGCCGACCTGATTGATCGGCGTCATCGAGCCGTAGGCATCGACCATCACCGGCTCAAGCATCGCAGCAGAGGCGCGGCCCGTACGCAACGAGGCGAATTCGGTCCTGAGGTTCGTCATGGCGCCGTCCATGCGGCGGCCAAGGTCATCGGTATCAAGCATGAAATCTTCGGACATGCGCTTTCCCTGTGTTCGTTCGCCCGTTCGGGCCATTTGTTTCCGTATAGATCAAGGCACATATGGATGGCCAGAGGGGTTTGCGCACGGCTTGACGCCCGCGTTCAGACAACCCGCAACCATCCCATGCCCTACCCCTGTACGCGCGTATAGGTCCCCTTGCCCGCCAGAATGCCGCGAAAGCCGCCCGGTTCGTCCAGCGAGAACACGATGATCGGCAGGTTGTTGTCGCGGGCAAGCGCAATCGCGCTGGCATCCATCACACCCAGTCGTTTCTGCAGGACGTCATCATAGCTGACGGTCTCATAGCGCACCGCATCGGCATGTTTGACGGGATCCTTGTCGTAAACCCCGTCAACCTTGGTACCCTTGAAGATCGCCTGGCAGGACATCTCGTTGGCCCGCAGCGTCGCCGCCGTATCGGTCGTGAAGTAAGGATTGCCCGTACCGGCGGCAAAGATGCAGACCCGCTTTTTCTCAAGGTGGCGCACGGCGCGGCGGCGAATATAGGGCTCGGCCACCTCGTTCATGGTGATGGCAGAGATGACGCGCGTGTGAATGCCAATCCCTTCAAGGGCCGACTGCATCGCGAGCGCATTCATGACTGTGGCCAGCATGCCCATATAGTCGGCTGTGGTCCGCTCCATCCCCTGGGCAGACCCTTGCAGGCCGCGAAAGATGTTGCCGCCCCCTATGACCATGCAGATCTCGACGCCCATCTCGTGCACCGACTGCACTTCGCGGGCCACCCGTTCGACCGTCGGCGGATGCAGGCCGAACCCCTGATCGCCCATCAACGCCTCGCCCGAAATCTTGAGCATGACCCTCTTGAAGGATGCTCCTGCTTCCATCTCGACCATGACGTATTCCCCGCTCTTTGAATTTCGCTGCAACCTGTCCTAAAAGCGGCTGGTTTTCAATGGACAGCCGCACATGATCTCTGACTTGATCGCAACTTTTTCGCGGGAACGCCCTGTGTTGATCGCAGGACCCACCGCGTCGGGCAAATCCGCGCTCGCTTTGGCCATTGCCGAGGCGCAGGGCGGCGTGATCGTAAACGCCGATGCCAGTCAGGTATATGACTGCTGGCGGGTTCTGACCGCGCGTCCGTCCGCGCAGGAGGAGGCACGCGCACCGCACCTGCTTTATGGTCACTTGCCCTATGATGCCCCCTATTCAACGGGGCACTGGCTGCGCGAGGTTGCCCCGCTGCTCAATGCCGAACGCCCGATTATCGTCGGGGGCACCGGGCTCTATTTCACGGCGCTCACCGAAGGGCTGGCCGATATTCCGGCAACGCCCGACAGCATCCGTGCCCAAGGCGACACGCTTTCACTGGATACCTTGCTGGCGGGGATTGATCCCGAAACCACGGCCCGGATCGACGTGGCCAACCGCGCGCGGGTGCAGCGGGCCTGGGAAGTCCAGCAGGCAACGGGGCAGTCCCTGGCGCGGTGGCAAGACCAACCCACGCCGCCCGTGCTGGCCAAAGGCACCTTTACCGGGATCGTGATGGACAGCCCCAAGGACTGGCTGACGCCGCGGATCGAACGGCGATTCGATCAAATGCTGGCAGGTGGCGGGCTGGACGAAGCGCGCGCCATGCAGGACCGCTTTGACGTGCGCCTGCCGTCTTGCCGCGCGATTGGCGTGGCCCAAACCATGTCTGTCCTCAACGGAGAGATGAGCCATGCCGAGGCCGTGACCTCCGCGACCATCGCGACACGCCGATATGCCAAGCGGCAGCGCACCTGGTTCCGGTCCCGCATGCCTGACTGGCAGCGCGTCGCAGCACAATCGCTTGCGAAAAATTAGGCGATGTCGCGCTTTGCTGTACGTTTGCGGCGACAAATATCGCTAGGATCAACCAAGACGAACGCCAGTGTCAGTGGACCGGGCACAAGGACGTGCGGCTGATGCTGGCGCACGCCTCTCGGATCAGCGGCTGATCGGGTGACCGAACGGGGGCTTCGCGCGTTTCGTCCAAAAGCACGCACGGGTCGCCCCCCAGATTGCGACTCAACCCGCCGCCTGAAGGGCGCGTCATCCGCCGGTGACTTGGGCGCTTTACGACCAATGTCGCAAATGGACTAATCGGATGTCGCAAATAAACCGCGATTCCTCCACGCACACCGTTGACCTGCGTGATTATCTGATGCCTCATGACAGCGGACATTAAAAATGAGCCGAATTGTGCTGCGCCATGGAAACTCGGGAGGCGCCCGCAATTCCGACCAAAGACGTCGGAAAGTGGCCTGAGGGGGGGCACACACAGGCAAGATGTTGCACTGCGCAAACCGCTGCGACTGCGGACGCATCAGATGACCAAGGCGCGGCCCGCGCAATGAGGCCCGCAAAAGCCACCGGCAGACCAATCTGCCTCAAGCCACTCAACAGGGGCGACATATGGGACTATTCATTCTGAGAAGACTGGGCGTGATGATACTGACGGCACTGTGCCTGACGTTTCTCGTGTTCTTTTTGACCAACCTCTATCCAAACCTCGAGAAACTGGCCAAGACCCAGGGCAACTTCCGCATGTCCGAAGAGGAAGTGCAAAGCTGGCTTGAACCGCGCGGATTTACCGATCCGATGCTGATCAAATACGGGCGCTGGCTGGGGGTTGCCCCCGGATGGGTCAATGTGGACGAAGATGGCACCGTCACCGGCAAATGCTTTGCCCAGGACGCGCCGGTCGAGGACCGGCCGACCTTTTGCGGTGTGCTTCAGGGCAACTGGGGCTTTTCGCTGGTGTTCAAGGATGATGTGGGCAGTCTGGTCGCCACGCGACTGGCCGCGACCGGCAAGCTGATGGGCTTTGTGCTGCTGCTGATGGTGCCTTTGTCGCTGATCGTGGGCGTGCTGGCGGGCATGCGGGAAGGCTCGGCGCTGGACCGGTCGCTCTCGACCTTCTCGATCGCGACAACCGCGACGCCCGAATATGTGTCCGGGGTGGTGTTCATCGCCCTGCTTGCCTCGTCAAAATTCGGAGTATCGCCACTCTTGGCCGAATGGGGCTGGATCGAAGGCAAAACCCTGTTTTCAGGCTCCGCCACCAAGGCCATCGAGAATGCGACATTCGAAAACTTCACCCTGCCGGTGCTGACCATTGCACTTTATGGCATGGGATATATCGCGCGGATGACGCGGGCCTCGATGACCGAGGTGATGACGGCGCAATACATCCGGACCGCGCGGCTCAAGGGCGTGAGTTTCCGCAACATCGTGATGAAACACGCATTGCGCAACGCGCTGATTGCGCCCTTTACCGTCATCATGCTGCAAATCCCGTGGCTTCTGAACGGGGTCGTGATTGTCGAGACGCTCTTTAACTACAAGGGCTTTGGCTGGCTGCTGGTGCAGGCGGCGGGCAACAACGACATCGAACTTCTTCTGGCCGTTTCGGTCGTCTCTGTGGTCGTGGTGCTGATCACGCAGTTGATATCGGATATCGGCTACGTCTTCCTCAACCCGCGCATCCGCATTTCATAAGGGAGGGTCAGATACATGGAACCTTTGACGTGGACAGGCACCGTAGGCGACTTTCTCGACCCGGTGACCTACGCTTTGGCCGTCCTTTTTGCCTTGGCTGTTGCGGTGCGGATCGTGCTCAGCGTGGCCAGCAGTGGCGATCGCGTTGTGACCAACCCCGATGGCACGCTGAGTTCGGCGGGCGGCGCGTATGGCATGGTCATGCTGGCCACCCATTGGCTGGGCGCGGGCCTGGTTGGTCTGGCGGTGCTTTATATTGTGATCGGTGTGTTTATGGGCCCCTCGGCCGTCGGAATTGTCGGCGGTATGAGCCAGCAACTGACGCCGGTCTGGATCGCCCTGATCGTCACCTTTGTCTTGTCGATCCTGTACAAGCGCAAGCTGGGCCTCTACGGCAAGCTCTTTGACTCGAATGTGGGCATGATCGGCTTTGCGCTGGTGATGTTCTGGGTCTATGCGGGCGTCATGGCCGGGGTGTTTGACTGGATCACCACCCATGACAGCCTGAGCCAGGTGTCGGGCATGAAGAACAAGAGCCCGGGCACGCCCCTCATGGGCGCAGAAGATGGCGAATATGCCTGGTATCTGCTGGGCGGTGACAATCTGGCGCGCGACGTCTTCAGCCGACTGTTCAAAGGTGCGTGGGTCGTGGTGCAGATCGCGCCGCTTGCCACACTCTTTGCGTTCATGGTGGGCATCACACTGGGCCTGCCTGCGGGCTATTATGGCGGCAAGCTGGACACGATCCTGTCGTTCCTCGCGAACCTGATCCTCGCCTTCCCCGTCATCTTGCTGTTCTACCTGCTGGTGACACCGGAGATTGTGGCGACGGGCATCCCGAACTACATGGCGACCGTTCTTTTCGTATTCCCGCTGGTTTTTGTCGGGGTCTTGCTGAATTCGCGCTACTACACACAACCCCATATCCGCACACCTTTGCTGATCGTGGTGCTGGGGATCATGGGGTGGGTGTACCTGTCCCTGATTTCGGACAGCGGAACAAAGGTGAACCTGCTGCCTGAATTCCTCGACCTCTTTGACATCGAGGGCGGCATTCTGGTGGTCTTTGTGTCGGTGGTCTTTGTGAACGCGCCGACCGTGTTCCGGATCGTGCGGGGCCTCGCCCTTGATATCAAGACCCGCGACTATGTGGCCGCGGCCCAGACCCGCGGTGAAGGACCCTGGTACATCATGCTGTGGGAGATCCTGCCCAATGCGCGGGGTCCGCTGATCGTCGATTTCTGTCTGCGGATCGGCTATACCACCATCCTGCTGGGCACCCTGGGCTTTTTCGGTCTGGGTCTGGAAAGCGAGAGCCCGGACTGGGGCACGACCATCAACACCGGTCGCCAGCTGATCCGCGCCTATATTCACCCGCTTTTGCCACCTGCCTTGTCGCTGATGACGCTGGTGCTGGGTCTGAACCTGTTGGCGGATGGGCTGCGTGAGGAAAGCCTCAAGGATTGATGCAAGCGCGGGACCGGGGGCCAGCCCCCGGAACCCCCGGGATATTTTTAGCCAAGAGAAGCTGCAAAAGCGCGTATTGGCAGGGAGTTAGAAAATGGCGAAACTGGATTATGATGGTCCGATCCTCGAGATCGACAAGTTGAGTATTTCCTTCTTTACGCGGTTGCGGGAAATTCCGGCGGTCATGGATTTTTCGGTGACTGTGCAGCCCGGCGAGGCCGTGGGCCTTGTGGGCGAATCTGGGTGTGGCAAGTCCA
>CAYGQZ010000174.1:7292-9163 GCA_964352055.1 uncultured Rhodobacterales bacterium | reverse complement strand
GCATTCGCCCGCAACAAGGGGCGTCGCGGTTGCTTGGGTTGTTCGGCGAACTGGAGCCGTCATTCATTGCCCGGTAGGGAAATTGCTGAGGTGCTGTCTTAACAAGGGTCAGAACCTTGTGGATGCGATCACACACGCCCCCGAGCAGATGTTCCGGGAACTGTTACGCGTGTTGCGATCTGCTTTTTCCACGAATTGGGAAATGCAAACGCGCCATAGCGATCAATGCCTGCAAAGAAACCGTGCTGGCCGCGGTAGTCCGAACCCCGGTGATGTCACTTGTCACACTGGCCGGGTATGCCTTCAGGGCGGGGGGGGATGCTGCCTTCCGTCGCGACAAACGGGACATACCCCATTCACTATATATATAGTACCGCGTTCCTACTGGCCTATGGCAAGACGCTGATCGAAGAACTGACAGCCAAGCAGCGCACCGGTTTTACATGGATCAGCGGCGGACAGCATCACCGCTGCGTCGCATGCGTTTCCCAAGCTCGCGAGAGCCGGTCAGATTGGCCGAAGCGAACGCGTGCCAAAGTACCAGTTTTGATGCGAATTTGATTCGCTCAGAACAGTATGCAGCCGTGATATCGACGATTCGTACCGTCAGGTATGTCAACAAAGCGCGTAATCAGCAGCCATTGTGTAAAATTTAAACGGATCCCCTTGAGAAAGATGACTCGGATTTTTTTCACAAGCGTCAACCAGCAGTTACCATATGTGGCGGTTACAGCGGAAAAGTACCACCAAAGCATGCATGTGCAGCAAGAAAGCGGAAGCGCTCGGGCGTCGCATGGAGGATTTTGCGCCAGTTGGGTTGAAATTTGCTTCGTTTTTGGTCAATTTGCGCCTACATTGAGGACTGTCGCTTAAAAAGGGAGCTAAATTGCTCGCATGTAGGGTTACGTAGCTAGTGTCATAAAAAGTTCAGTTGCTGCATTGCAGAAAAGCAGTTACTTACGATTTTGTTCATATTTTCCAAATTATGGTCTCAAATGCCTGGGGGTAGCGAGTCTTGAAACACGAAGAATTTTCATCACTTTCCGCGACGCAAGTTGGCGTCATTCCATCAATCGACGACAAGAATCTCTATAGCAAGTATTTGAAGCGCGCCTTTGACCTTCTGTTCGCAATCGCTTTGCTTCCTGTGTTGTTGCCAATCATTGCGGTCCTGTACGTGCTGACACGTATCAATGGCGGGTCTGGTTTTTTTGCACATGAGCGGGTCGGCCAAAATGGTCAGACGTTTAAATGTCTGAAAATCCGCACGATGGTGCCGGACGCCCAAGAGCGCCTCAAGGGCTTCCTTGCCGAGAATCCCGAAGCGAAAGATGAGTGGAAGCGCACTCAAAAACTTGTGGACGATCCGCGTGTGACTGCGGTGGGCCGTTTCTTGCGCCGTACCAGCCTGGACGAACTGCCTCAGTTGTGGAACGTGCTGCGCGGCGAGATGAGCTTTGTCGGTCCGCGCCCTGTAACTGCACCCGAGCTTGAGCGTTATGGTATCCACAAGCGTGCCTATTTGAGCTTGAAGCCTGGTATAACAGGCGTTTGGCAAGTTGAAGGCCGCACCAACGGGTGCTATGACGAGCGTCTGAAAATGGATCAGTCATATGTGAAGAACATGGGCTTCCTGTATGACCTGCGTTTGATTGTGCGTACGGCCCTGGTGGTTGTGAGTCCGACAGGCCGGTAGGCTGCAAGACGCAAAGACATGAAATTCGGAAAGTGCCTTGTTTCTTTGAAACGAAGGCACTTTTTTTATTGTTGAACGCCCGCTCTGATTTAGAGCAGTCCGCGCCCTGGTGACCAAGATAGCGAACTTTGGTGTGACCGAGTGCGCGCCCTCTTGCGGACCATATTTGGACCTG
>CAYGQZ010000174.1:0-7192 GCA_964352055.1 uncultured Rhodobacterales bacterium | reverse complement strand
GCAGGTCGAACGGAATGACCGGAAGCTATAATTGCGACCTGTCGACCGGGACGTGTCACTCAATCTTTCATTCCTCGATGAAATGCGGGTTGCTGGCCCAATTTCAGATACACGCCGGATCGCTCAGGTCTGGTCCGGCATGATATCGGTCAAACCTGACCGGATCTGAAAGACGGGGTCGTCGCCTGACTGCCACGGCGGCAGCTTGAACATGGTGTTCTGGAACCGCGGTGAGGTAACGAAGCCGTTCAGCCAGTTCTGCAGATCAGGCCAGGGTTGCGTGTCGAACCAGCCCTTGTCGATGAACGCAAACTGGCGAACGAAAGGCAGGATTGCGAAGTCTGCAAGTGTTGGGCCATCAAAAAACCAATCAGTGATTTGCGTATTCCAGCCGGACAGGACATCCGATGCGATTTGCCTGTGCACTTTCCAATCGCTTTCCGGATAGCGGGTTGCGTATTTCGTGCGATCCAGCGCGACTTTGAACGGGCCATCAGCCTGCGCGATCAAGCCCCAGCCTTCCTCCGGCATGTTCAGCCACCCTTCCGGATCATTCCTGCGCAGCGCCCAGATCATGATATCAAGGCTTTCGTCGATAATTTCGCGACCTGTTACAAGGCACGGCACAGTTCCGCTCTCAGAGGCGGCGACAAAAGCAGGATGTTTGTCCCGTAACAGAACTTCGCGAATCTCGACCGTCTCACCCGATACCGCCAAAGCCAACCGAGCCCGCATCGCATAAGGGCAGCGCCTGAATGAGTACAGTATGGGTATCACTTGAAGCGTCCGGGTGACACGCCCGTCCAGCGCTTGAAAGCCGTCGAGAACGCAGCCTGATCCGCATAGCCAAGCGAATGTGCAATCTCGGCCAAGGGCACCCCGTCTTTCATGAACGTCTTGGCCAGATCGCCGCGCAACGCGTCAACGATGTCCCGATAGGTGTTACCGTCCTCTGCGAGGCGGCGCGCGAATGTCCTGGCGCTTAATCCAAGGCCGACGGCCACTTCATCGGTGGTCAGTATCCGACCGGGCAGTGACGCCATCAGCAGGCTTTCCACCCGGGATCGCAACGAGGGGTCGCCATCTTTCTGCTCACTAAGGAGCCTTTGCCCGTATTCCATCAGATGTTCGTGTAAACGCTCATCATAGGTCGGTATCGGCAAGTCCAGGGATGACAGGGACAAGATGATCTCTGGCGCATCCGATTCGAATACCAGTGGAAACCCTGCAAGTTTCTCAAAGGCATGTCGCGAACTGCCGACCTTGTGATCAAACCGGACCTCTAGCGGGAAAAAGTGGGTTTTAGTGAGGAACCGCATGCGCGACACGCCGGAGAACAGCAGGAACTCGATATGTCGGTGGTATTTTGCATAGCTTCTGTCTTTCCATGCGATTTCAAAACAGGCCGAGTTTCCGATTGGCCTGATCGAATAGGTTACAGCGGGCCCAAGCAGGTTGTGGAATTTTGATGTGTCTTCGATGGCTGCGCGCAGATCTGGCGAAGATTTGCCAATATACCCGTTGATGCTGTTCGCATTGACATAGCTGAGCCCGGCCCTGGCGCCGAAAGTCACGTCATTCAGCGCGGTACAAGCCTCTCTGACAAACAACACCTCACTGTCGTAGTCGATTATCCCGGTGTCTGATGTAATGTCCCAGTCGCTCAGCCCACTTTTCGCAAGGACCTCTGCGACCACGCGCTGATCCTCACATTCGCTTTGCAGGGACCGGACAAGGTGCACCAGTCTTGTCGCATCCACTTCCAAAACGTTCTCTCCACAATCTTCTTTCGCAAGAAACGTACAGCGCCGGCACCGAAACTCGCAAGCCCCGTACCGTTTTGAAGATGCAGGGGCCGATCCGAACAGAACCTTGGTCTGTGCGACCCGTCGAAGTCTGGGTCCAAGCGTCACTTTTCGCAGGTTTTCTGCCACGTTTGGCAGGTTCTCGAAAACAATCGGCATACAATCGAAATCGGCTGATGTCGGATTCGGTTAGACCGTCGCTCAGGGACACCACTCACGAACGACGTCCCTCGCGTGCGGGAGTTCATCTCCTGGGCTGACTTGGAGGTTTGAGCTCCCGCACATGTCCGGTTTGGCGATTTCAGTGATTGTGAAATCCCGAACAGGTCGCTGATATTCGAATTGAAACCATGCCCCGTTGTCCCAGCACGACCGTTGTCTGCGAAGCTTGACCCGCGCGGTTAACCTTGAGATAGACAGGGGTAATGTCAGGTTTTCCGATCGGTTTTTTTCCGTTCAAGTCAGAGGCGCCAAAGCCACAAGATGTCAAGACAAAGGCATTTCGAGTCGCTTCAGCAGCGCCGACCGCCATCCAAAAACGGGATCGTTCAGCATGAAAGTACTTTGTAGTCACGGGGCGGTCGCCAGAAGAACGGGCGCTAGCGGCAAAAACACTTCGTGCGCTGCGGTGCTCATGTTGAAAACGTTACTCTTCGCCGCGTTGTTTCTCTGCCTCGCACCGCCTCAACTGAGCGCACAGCAGGCGGCAGATATCCAGGACATCCCGTTCATTGCCATTCGCACGGACAGTGCGCGGCACACGCTTGAGACTTTCCTGCTCTTGCGGGACAGGATGGAGGTCGAGATCGCCACCTATTTGGCGACCAAGTCGCCGCAGAGTGCGGCGCGGATGGCGGTATTGTCGGATCAGTTCAACCAACTGATCGATCTGGAAGCGGTTCCGGCTGCCTCGCGCCGCGAAACCGGGATTACCACCACAACCTTCCTACTGGACATCCTTGGCCGCATTCCGCTGCCCGATCTTGAACCCGGTCCAGATGGCACGGTGGCGGATTTCGGCGAAGAGGGCGTTTACCAGATCCCTGGCACACCCCTGCGCATTGAAGCCATCGAAACGGGTGAGCGTCAGGGCGACTATGTGTTCAGCGCGAACACGATCCAGATTGCGCCCCGCTTTTTCACTGCAGTCTCGCACCTGCCGCTTGAAACCGATCTGAACATCAAGAGTTTCAGCGCGTTTGGTCCGCAACTGACAGGCCCAATGATACCTGCCGCGATCTATCAAGCCATGCCCCCCCCACTGCTGGAGCTTTGGCTGGATACGCCGCTTTGGAAGGTGATCGGGGTCATCCTTGCCTTTATCGTTTTTGCGGCTGCGCTGTTGCTGATCAATCTGCTGGTCAGGCTTATCATGCCCTCCGGATGGTTCTCCGGGCAAATGGTCGCGCTGTTGCGCCCGCTTGCGCTATTGACGGTTGGCAGCTATGCCATTCCGCTGTTGGCGGGCCAGATCAACGTATCGGGTGATTTCGCAGCGCTGGTCGATGTTGTCAAAACCCTGATCACCTACCTTGCCTATGCATGGCTGTTCCGGAACGCCCTGAGCATCGCCGTCGAGATGCTGATCCATTCGCCTTTCATCAAGAATGAAAGCCAGGACGCCAACCTTTTGCGCCTGATCGCCTTCGTGTTCGGTATCGTCGGCATCGTGGTCATTCTGGCCTTTGGCGCGCAAGCCATCGGGTTGCCCATTCTCAGTGTGCTGGCGGGTCTTGGTGTCGGTGGTCTTGCTGTGGCGCTCGCGCTGCGGCCGACGCTGGAAAACCTGATTGGCGGCGTGATCCTCTACATTGACCGGCCTGTCACCCTCGGGGATTTCTGTCAATTCGGGGATCTCACCGGGACGGTTGAAAAAATCGGGCTGCGCTCGACCTCTGTGCGTGCGCTGGACCGGACACTGATTTCCATTCCGAACGCGCAATTCGTGGACATGCAGATCGTGAATTTCGCTCATTGTGACGAGATGCTGCTGACGCAGACACTGGGTTTGCGCTATGAGACGGATCCAGACCAGTTGCGCTATGTGCTTGCGACCCTGCGCAAGATGCTGCACGCCCATCCGCGGATCAACCCGAACACCGTCCGGGTCCGGTTTTCCGGATATGGCGACAGCGCCCTGAACATCGATATCCGTGTCTATGTCATGACGCGGGAATGGAATGATTTTTTCGCAGTGCGCGAGGACGTGTATCTGCGCATCTACGCAATTATCCGCGACGCCGGAACTGGTTTCGCCTTCCCGTCACGGGCGGTCTATTCCATGGGCAGTGACAATCTGGATGAGGAATTGGCGGAACAGGCCAAGAAAACGGTTCAGAACTGGCGGGCATCGGGGAATTTGCCGTTCCCCCGCCTCTCCAACGACGAGATCGAGCGCCTGAACTGCTCTCTGGATTACCCGCCAAAAGGCAGTCCTGAACGTGCCTTGGATCATGAGGAAAGTCACATCATATCGGAACCACTGTCCGCTGGGCCCATCCCGGATGCACCGGCTGACGATTCAGAGGACAAAAAGGACGCCAAGGCAACCTGAGTCATCGGCTTTCAGTGCAGGCCCATGCTTTAGGTTCACCAACCCGGATATGACCGTTCGTTGGCCCAAGTTAAGCGTAAACTTGATACGCGGTTAAGGGTTAGCGCCCGCGACCAGTAATCGCCGGACCGAATTGGGAATGATCCTGCCCAGGTTTCCTGCGCAGCGGCCGGATGGAATCGCGATCATCCCGAAGACCTGGCCAACCGAACGAGATATTCCACGGATCACGGGAAAGCCGGTTGATTATGGATATTGGCTCTGTCACTCTGATTTCAGGCCTAAACGACAAGAAAGGCAGCGAGTGATGGTCTCATCCGAACCGGCACGATTGCGCGCGACACTTTCCTTGTGGTTTGTGTTGTTTGTGATCTGGACCGCTGCAAACGGAACGCTCGCGCCTGCGGAGTCGGGTTTGGGCCTGGGTGTGACACTCATGATTGCCGTCCTCTGTACGCGCGCGCCCGGCATTTGGAAGGATCTGTTTTTCACGCCAGCCCGGGCGATCTCTTTCTTGCAATATACGGCAGTGTTTTTGCGCGAGATGATAAAATCCAACCTGACGGTGTTGGGTCTTGTCTTTGCGCCCAAGGTCAAGGTTCGTCCGGGCATCGTGTTGTCGCAGACCCGGCTGACATCGCCTTTTGCGCGGCTGGTGTTGTCCAATAGCGTCGCTTTGACGCCCGGATCGCTGGTGCTTGGGATGGACGGGCCGAATGTTTACGTGCACGGGCTCGCATTGTCCTCAACCGACACGGATGCCAGCACGCAGGAATTTCTGGGACCGTTCGAACCGGTTCTCTTGCGGACCTTTGGCTAGTCTTCTCATACAGATCTCCGTGGTCCTCGTGTTTCTGGGGATCGTGGCAAGCGTGATCCGGCTGGTGATCGGGCGGACATTGCTGGACCGCATGGTCGCGATGGACGTGCTGACGATCATCGCCATCGTTCTCATTGCGCTCTATGCCCATGTTGCGGACCGGTTTGTTTATCTGGACGTGGGCATCGTCTATGGGCTGCTCAGCTTTCTGTCTGTTCTGGCCGTGGCCCGGTTTATCGACAAGGGGTTGTGATGCTCGAACTGATGATCCTGCTGATCTGCGCCTGCATTCTGGTCAGCGCCTTCCTGGCGGTACTTCTGAACAACCTTTTGGCGGCCATCGTCAGTGGCGGATTGGCAAGCCTTTTTGCGTCCCTGTCCTTTTTGCTGCTGGCCGCGCCCGATGTGGCCATGGCAGAGGCTGCGATCGGGTCGGGGCTGGCCACGTTCATCTTTCTCTATGCCCTGCGCAAAACCGGCTATTGGGAAGGTCGGGAATGAGCGGCGAGCTGATCGGAAGCATTTTCATCTTCTTGGGATCGATCTTTCTTTTTTCGGCGGGTCTTGGGCTGTTGCGGATGCCCGACGCCTTTACGCGCATTCAGACCGGAACCAAGGCCACAACCATGGGGGCGACGCTGGTGTTGATCGGCCTTGCGATCTATCACCCCGACTGGATTTTCAAGCTGCTGCTGATTGTCTACTTCGTCTATGTCAGCAACCCGATTTCATCCCATGCGCTGGCCCGGTCCGGGCACAGGGACGGCACCCCAATGGTACCCGGCCCGAATGCGCTGGCCGAGATTGACAACCGGGCCGATGCAACAGGTGACAAGGCATGATGCAGCGCCTTCTTTCCGTCATCGTGATCGGGCTGCTGGGGCTGGTCTTTGCACGCATCGGCTGGGCCTATGTGCAGCTTGATGCGCTGCGCCCGCTGGCGGCAAGCTATGTGACGCTGAGCCCCGAGGCCCTGACCACACCCAACGTCATCACCGGCATCTTGATCACGTATCGTGGGTTGGACACGCTGGGCGAGGTTGCTGTGCTGTTCATGGTCGCGGCCTCGCTTGGCCTGTTGCTGAAACCGCTTGAGAACGACGTGGCACCGTTAAAACCATTCCCGCGTTCGGACCCCGGTGAAATTGTTCACAGCGGCAAACAGATCATGTTTCCCATGATCCTGACCTTCGGGGCCTATGTCATTGTCAACGGACATCTTTCTGCCGGGGGAGGGTTTCAGGGCGGCGCCATTGTGGCGGCGGGTGTCATGCTGCTGCTGATCGCCAACCCGGACACCAGCCTGAACACGACCATGCTCAGCGTTGTGGAGTCCACTGCCGGGATCATGTTTGTTCTGCTGGGTATAATGGGCATCGTTCTGGCGGGTGGTTTCCTTGATCCCCGGTTCCTGCCAAGCGGTGAATTGGGCGGGTTCATCAGTGCGGGGGCCATTCCGCTGATCTCGGCCCTGCTTGGGATCAAGGTCGGGGCGGAACTCAGCGTCGTTCTCGACAAGTTCCGGCATTGATCGGCGAGGCGGCGCAATGATCACCTTTCCAGTGTCGACCGTTATGATGGTGACGGGCTTTGGGTTGGTCCTGATCGGCCTTGCCGCGATCCTCTTTCATCGCAATATCCTGCGGATGATCATCGGCTTTTCGCTGATGGATTCCGGGGTCGCAATCATATTGGTGTCGCTGGGCTATGTGACTGGGGGAACCGCCCCGATCATCGATGCGGACCTTGCCGCAGGCGACGCGGTGCAAAGGGTGGTTGACCCGATCCCCTCGGCCCTCACGGTCACCGCGATCGTGATCGGCCTGTCGGTGACGGCGGTGATGCTGGCCTATGCGATCCGACTTTATCGCAGCCACGGCACACTCGATATCGAAGCGTTCCGGCACTCGCGCGCATGACGGCTTTCGCGCACCCCATCGGGATCCTCCTCTTTGGCATTGGCGGCGGGTTCATGATCCCGATCCTTTACAAGATCGGGTACGGTTGGCTGCA
>CAYGQZ010000173.1:1637-9173 GCA_964352055.1 uncultured Rhodobacterales bacterium | reverse complement strand
GGCTGACCAATATCCGGGGCAACGTGTATCTGGCGCTGTGGGATACGTTCAAGGAACATGACATCTCGATTCCCTTCCCGCAACGCGAGGTGCGGTTGCTGGGGGACGATCAGGCGCCGCTGTCCGACGGGGTGGCCTCAAGCAAGTCGCCGGGCTGACACTCAAGTGCTGCACACAGCCGGGCCAGGGTTTCAAAGCGGACGCCCTTGACCTTGCCGGATTTCAGCAGGCTCAGGTTCTGCTCGGTTATGCCGATCTGGGCCGCCAGGTCGCGGCCCCGGATCTTGCGCCGGGCCATCATCACATCCAGACGCACAGTGATTTCGGTCATACAAAGCGCTCGTTTTCGGCGGCCAGCCGGGCGGCTTCGGCCTGTATCCAGCCAAACAGGGTCATCAGGCCGGCTGCCAAGAGCAGGAAGAGTTCGGTGCTGCCAAGCCGTACAGAAAGGACGCGCTCGCCGGCGGGATTGCCCCATGTCAGGGCCGCGACACTGATCGTGTGTCCAAGGATATGCGCTGCGGTCAAGGCCAGCAGGCCTGCGCCAATGCGCTGTACATCGCGTGCGGTCCGGTCTGCAAAGACCCGGCCAGAGGCGCAGGCGCGCAACCAGGCCCGCACAGACCAGATGACCCACATCAGCAGGGCCAGCCGGGTTGCCTCGACCAGAGCCCAGATCAGGATCGGACCGGCACCGGGATCGTCGGGCATGACAGATATGCCAAGGGCCTGGCGCAGGGCCTCGGGGCTGATGCCCTGTGTCGCCAGCACCCAGACAGCCGCACAAGGCAGAATCAACAGGAGAGCCGTGGCAAGATGCGAAAACAGTGCTGCGCGCTTGGCAATGAGATCGGTGGCCATGAAGTGATTCCCTCTAAATGGTATAAACTTAATGTAAAACAATAAAAAATATACTCAATACAAAAATAAAATGAATTGTACCGCTTGTCACTTTCCACCTTCAGCGACCTATATCGCGCAGGCCTTTGCCGGGATCCTGGTGCTGCAAGTTGACGCGGGCCTGCACGGATTGTGGCTAGGGTTTCGGGCGGACCAGGGCCCGATGTGCTGAACGGACTGTCACCCAAAGGCACGAACCCGTGCCGATCATGCGCAGATTCATTGAAATGTCGCAAAAGGAGGGTTATTCTGGGTGTATCCCAGCGCCGGGGAACAGACGGCGCGGTTCATAGGAGGACAATGTCCTGTCAATCTCTGCCCAAGCGGTTTCATCCGCTGTCGGAGCGTCGGCCCTGATGGCCGTAGCTCATACCGAGGCAACCAGTGAAACTTTGCTGGCTGCCGTACTTTCCTCTCTTGACGACGATAAGGCCGAAGACATCGTGCAGATTGATCTGCGCGGTAAAACGGCGATTGGCGACTACATGGTCGTGTGCTCGGGCCGGTCGTCCCGGCAAGTGGCGGCCATCTCTGAAAAGCTGGTCGAACGGTTGAAAGCGCAGTTCGGGCGGACGGCCCGGCTGGAAGGCAAGAACACCGGAGACTGGGTTCTGATCGATACCGGCGACGTGATCGTGCATGTGTTCCGTCCGGAAGTGCGCGACTTCTACCAGCTGGAAAAGATGTGGCAGCCAACGGCGGCGAACAGCTGATCGCCAGCTGATGCGGATACATCTGTGCGCTGTCGGGCGTTTGCGCGGCGGTGCCGAAGCCGATTTGATATCTGATTATGTGAAACGGTTTGACCGGACAGGCCGCGCCCTTGGGCTTGGCCCTGTGTCTGTTGTAGAGGTGGAGGACCGCAAGGGTGGTGGCATGGCCGCCGAGGCCGACCTGCTGCGCCGGGCGCTGCCCAAAGGGGCCCTGCTGTGCTGTCTTGACGAACGGGGCAAGGTGGAAACCTCCGTGGCCTTTGCTGCGCGCATTGCAGGATGGCGCGATGCCGGCCGGTCCGATCTGGCCTTTGTCATTGGTGGCGCGGACGGGATTGACCCGGCGCTGCGCGCCGAGGCGGATCATCTGCTGTCTTTCGGTGCGATGGTCTGGCCGCATATGCTGGTCCGGGTGATGCTGAGCGAGCAACTCTACCGGGCCGCCTCGATCCTCGCGGGATCTCCCTACCACAGGGCGTGATCCAAAGGCCGCGCTGGCGCGCGACGCCATGTTTCAGGGGCTCTGCCCCGGTCCTTCGGACCTCCCCGGAGTTTATTCCGCAAGATGAAGGGATCAGGAGCGCCTGTGACCTCAGGGCAGATTGACGACCAGCGTGCCCTGATTCCAGCCGCCGGGCAGGTCACGGGCCTGCACTTGCACTTGCGTGGTGCCGGGTGGCACCACAACCCCGTCAAGGCTGCGCGTGAAGGGCTGTTCGTTTTCGTGCGGGTGGTACAGCACCCTTATGCCCAGCTCATTGCCCTGCATGTCCAGCACGCGCCAGCCATCCGCATAGTGATCCCAGCCGGTGTCGTCGTGCCGGATCGTGACCGCGAATTTGTAGGTGTCAGCGCCGGTTCGCGTCACGGCGACATGCTCGATCAGGGGCTCGCTGGCAAAAGCCGGTGCCGTTGCGACGATGAGGAGGAAGGGGAGTAATCTTTTCATGGCGTCCTTATAGGGCCCGTTTCGGGCCTTGTCCGTTCACGTGTCTGTGCTGAGCAATATACTGCGGGAGTTCGACGCGAATTCGCGTCGCCAGATGACGCTGAGCGTGAAAGCCGTGGCCAGCATCAAGGCGATGGGTCCTGCCAGCCAGGCCACTGTTGTCAGCGCAAAATAGATCGAGCGCAGTCCCCGGTTGAATGAGCGTGCGGCTGTCACGTTGATCTCGCCCGCTTTTTTGGCCTTGGGACCGCATGTGGGGTCGTTGATGTCGTTGGGCACTGCGGCCATCAGAACCGCGGCATAGCCAAAGAGCCTGCTGGCCCAGGCAAATTTCAGAAATGCGTTGGTCAGAAACAGGGTCAGCAGCACCAGCTTCGCCTCCCAGACGAAGGCCGGGTTGTCCATCAGCACCAGATCGTTCGCGACCCCCGCCAGCCGTTCGGCATTGCCAATGACCGCCAGCGTGCCCCCGAGGGCAATCATGGAAGTGGACGCAAAAAAAGCGGTGCCTTGCCTGAGTGTTGAAAGAATCTGTGCGTCAAAGATCCGCGGGCTGCGCGTGATCATCTGCACCATCCATTCCCTTCGGTAATTGGCCATGATCAATGACGTCGAGGGGTGTTTGGCGCTCGAATGCTCGATCCGCCAGCCGATCAGCAGCCATCCGGCGATCAGCAGGCCAAGCGCTGCGAAATCCAGTGGTGCAAAGAGGGATAAACGATCGATCCAGGTCATGCCTGCTCTTACACCCGTGAATTGAGGATTGCATCCTGCAAAAATTGGTAATATTATCTTACCAATTATGAGGAGAGCGCCTATGCAAATGCCCATCCCTGATTCTGCGATTCTGTCGCGCAAGGCCCGTTTGGCCGAACGTTTGCGCAGTGTTCTGCCCCATGATGCGGTCATCGATGATCTTGCCGAAACCCGGGCCTATGAATGCGACGCCCTGACCGCCTATCGTTGTCCGCCGATGATTGCCGTGCTGCCCGCGACCACGCAGGACGTGTCGGACGTGCTGCGTATCTGTCATCAGGAGGGTGTGCCTGTTGTACCGCGCGGGTCAGGCACGTCGCTGGCCGGGGGCGCCTTGCCGACAGCCGATTGCGTGATTCTGGGTGTGGCCCGCATGAACGCGGTCCTTGAGACCGATTACGACAACCGTTTTGTGCGGGTGCAGACGGGCCGGACCAATCTGAGCGTGACGGGGGCCGTCGAATCAGACGGGTTCTTCTATGCGCCTGACCCCTCCAGCCAGTTGGCCTGTGCCATTGCGGGCAATATCGCGATGAATTCGGGCGGGGCCCATTGCCTGAAATACGGTGTGACCACCAACAACCTGATGGGCGTCACGCTGGTGCAGATGGACGGCACTGTGGTTGAGATTGGTGGCGCGCATCTTGATAGTGGCGGCCTTGATCTGCTGGGTGTAATCTGTGGATCAGAAGGGCAGTTGGGCGTCGTCACCGAGGCAACCCTGCGCATCCTGCACAAGCCCGAAGGCGCGCGCCCGGTCCTGATGGGCTTTGACAGTGCCGAGATCGCGGGCGCTTGCGTCGCCGACATCATCAAGGCGGGCGTCCTGCCCGTGGCCATCGAGTTCATGGACCGAATGCTGATCGAGGTCTGCGAGGACTTTGCCAAGGCCGACTATCCCCTGTGCGAGGCGTTGCTGATTGTGGAAGTCGAAGGGTCAGAGCCCGAGATCGACGCGCAGCTGGCTCTGATCACGGAAATTGCGCGGCGTCACAATCCGGTGGCCCTGCGCGAAAGCGCCTCGGCCGAAGAAAGCGCGCGCATCTGGGCGGGGCGCAAGGCGGCGTTCTCGGCCATTGGCCGGGTCAACGATTACATGTGTCTGGATGGCACGATCCCCGTGTCGGAGCTGCCATACGTGTTGCGCCGCATTGGCGAGATGTCCAAGCAATATGGTCTGGCCGTGGGCAATGTGTTCCATGCGGGCGATGGCAACATGCATCCGCTGATCTGTTATGACGCGAACAAGCCGGGTGATCTTGAGATTTGTGAAGAATTTGGCGCGGAAGTGCTGAAGCTTTGCGTTGATGTGGGCGGATGTCTGACGGGCGAGCATGGCGTTGGCATCGAGAAGCGCGACTTGATGAGTTATCAATACGCGCCCGCCGATCTTGAGGCGCAGATGGCGGTCAAGGATGTGTTTGATCCCAAATGGTTGCTGAACCCGGCCAAGGTGTTCCCGCTGGACAGCTCTGAGCCGCGCCGCGCTGTGCCGCTTGCGGCGGAATAGCTTTGCGGTTCGCGTGGGGGCCAGCCCCCACACCCCCGGGATATTTATGGCCGAAAGAAGATGATGATGTTGAAGACCGAAGCTGAGGTTGCGGAATATGTTGCAGACGCGCAGAGGCCTTTGGCCGTGCGCGGTGGGGGCACCCGTGCGGTTGGTCGCCCTGTTGACGGCGATCGGCTGGATGTGTCGGGATTGTCGGGCATCACGCTTTATGAACCGGGGGCGCTGACGATTGTGGCGCAGGCGGGCACGCCTGTGGCCGAAATCGAGACGGCACTGGCCGCCGAAAATCAGCGATTGGCCTTTGAACCCTATGGCTTGTGCGGATTGCTTGGCACCTCCGGGGCGTCGACCATCGGTGGGGTGATTGCCACCAATGCCAGCGGGCCGCGTCGCATTCAGGGCGGTGCTGCGCGAGACTTTGCCCTGGGTGTGCGCTTTGTCGATGGGGCCGGGACCATCGTCAAGAACGGCGGTCGGGTGATGAAGAACGTTACCGGCTATGATCTGGTCAAGTTGATGGCCGGGTCCTGGGGGACGTTGGGTGTGTTGACCGAAGTCAGCCTCAAGGTGTTGCCGGGGGTCGAGGATGTGACCACTTTGGTGATCCCCGATGTCTCGGCGGTGGATGCGGCGGGGGCGATGTCGCGCGCTTTGTCTTCGCCCTATGAGGTGAGCGGGGCGGCGTGGATCGAGGGGGCCGTTTGGTTGCGTCTGGAAGGGTTTGCCGCCTCTGTGGCCTACCGTGCAGGCGCGCTGCAAAAGATCCTTGCGCCCTTTGGCGAAAGCGCGCTGATGCCGGGCGCCGACTGGTCGCGGGTCCGGGATGCGCAGCCTTTGCACGGGGCAGAGGCCGTATGGCGCGTTTCGGTCAAGCCCAGCGATGGGCCGGTTGTTCTGGCGGCCCTGCCCGAGGGCTGCAACAGCCTGATGGACTGGGGCGGCGGGCTGATCTGGATCGGGCAATCGGGCGGGAACGCTGCCGCAACCCACGCCGCCCTGCAGGCCCATGTGGCCACGCTGGGCGGTCATGCGACGCTGATGAAAGGCCCCGAGACCTTGCGCGCCCAGGGTCCGGTGTTTCAACCCGAAGCGCCGGGCGTTGCGGCCCTCAGCGCCGCCTTGCGCACCCGATTTGATCCGCGCGGTATTCTGAACCCGGGCCTGATGGCGGCTGAACCCGTGCGGGCCGCCGGATGATCCTTGCATATGTTCTTGTGACGCTGGTCTCGATCGCCTTGTTCGCGGTGCTGGTCCTGATACCGGATCGCCGACAGGGCAGTCTGATCAGCCAGGTGGGCACTGCCGTTGGCGCGGTCATGCTTTTGGCCACGTCGGTGTTGTCCAAGGACGGTCCACCGACGGCCTGGCCGTTTTCCGCTTTGTTGGCAGGCGGGGTTGGCGTGTTGGCTGCCGCGACCGGCGGCATGGGGTATCACCTGTTTCTTGGGCGGTTCGCATCGGTGCAGGCGGCGCGGGGCGCATTCCTGTGCGTGTCGCTTGGTCTGGCCGCGTGCCTCTGGGCCGCCCTGAATTATCTGAGTTGAAGGACACAGCATGCAAACGACCTTTACGCCCGAGCAACTGACGGATCCGCAGATCCAGCGCTCGAACGAGATTCTGCGCAACTGTGTTCATTGTGGATTTTGCACGGCGACCTGTCCCACCTATCAGGTGCTTGGGGACGAACTCGACAGCCCGCGGGGCCGGATCTATCTGATCAAGGACATGCTGGAGAATGACCGCACGCCGGACGAAAAGGTGGTCAAGCACATTGACCGCTGTCTGAGTTGCCTCGCCTGCATGACAACCTGCCCCTCGGGTGTGCATTACATGCATCTGGTGGATCACGCCCGCGAATATATCGAGGACAATTACAAACGGCCCTTCACGGACCGCGCCCTGCGCTGGGTGCTGGCCCAGATCTTGCCTTATCCGATGCGCTTTCGGGTGGCTCTTTTGGGGGCCAAGATCGGGCGGCCTTTCGCGTGGATGATGCCCGACGCGCGGCTACGCGCGATGCTGGAAATGGCGCCGAAACACATCCCGCCTGTCAGCCGCAATGACGACCCGCAAAGCTTTGCGCCGACAGCACCGAAAAAGATGCGCGTGGCGCTGATGACGGGCTGTGCACAAAAGGCGCTCAACACCGATATCAACGATGCCACCATTCGTCTGCTGACGCGGCTCGGGGCCGAGGTTGTCGTGGCCGACGGGGCGGGATGCTGCGGCGCGCTGACCCATCACATGGGCAAAGCGAAACAAAGCCACCAGACTGCCGCCAAAAACATCACCGCGTGGACCCGCGAAATGGACGGCGAAGGCCTCGATGCCATTGTCATCAACACTTCCGGCTGCGGCACGACGGTCAAGGATTACGGGCACATGTTCCGAAATGATCCGCTGGCCAATGATGCGGCGCGGGTGGCCGTCATTGCCATGGACGTGAGCGAAGTCCTGATGAAACTCGACATGGCCGAAGGCGCGCCGCAGGACATGACCATCGCCTATCACGCGGCCTGTTCGCTTCAGCATGGGCAACAGATCAAGACCTATCCCAAGGACCTGCTCAAACGGGCGGGGTTCACGGTGGTCGAGCCGCGCGACAGTCACCTGTGTTGTGGGTCGGCCGGCACCTATAACCTGATGCAGCCCGAGATTTCCAAGCAGTTGAAAGACCGCAAGGTCGAGACGCTGATGGCCAGGAA
>CAYGQZ010000173.1:0-1537 GCA_964352055.1 uncultured Rhodobacterales bacterium | reverse complement strand
TGGCATCGGCCGGCTTTGCACAGGATGCGGGGTTGAAACGGCTGACCAACAGTGTCGATGCTGCGGCCTGGCAGGCAGTGGGGCGGCTCGATATCGGAGGCGACGGGTTTTGTACCGGCGCGCTGATCGCTCCCGATATGGTTCTGACGGCGGCGCACTGCCTGTTTGACAAGAAAACCGGCGCGCGGATCAATCACGACCGGATCGAGTTTCTGGCGGGCTGGCGCAATGGGCGGGCCTCGGCCTACCGTTATGTGCAGCGGGCTGTGGTGCATCCCGACTACAGGTTCAGCACCGATGTCTCGGCCGGGGTGGTGGGCAACGATCTGGCCCTGCTGGAACTGAACCACCCGATCCGCGACGGCAAGATCATACCCTTCGGGACCAGCATGCATCCCGCGCGAGGGGCGCAGGTCGGGGTGGTGAGCTATGGCACTGGCCGGTCCGAGGCCCCCTCGCTGCAAGAGGTGTGTACTGTGCTGGCGCGGCAACAGGGGGTGCTGGTGACGTCCTGTTCGGTCGATTTCGGCAGCTCCGGCGCGCCGATCTTCAGCTTCGAGAATGGCGAGGCGCGGATTGTGTCGGTGGTGTCGGCCAAGGCCGAGGTCGAAGGCGAGACGGTCTCGCTGGGCACGCCGCTTGATCTGCCGCTGGCGCAATTGCGCGCGGAATGGGACGCGACGCGCTTTGAGCTCAAGGCGCGGGTGCGTGTCGGCGAGGCGCGACAGGATATCGGTGCAAAATTCGTGAAACCCTGAAAAAAGGGTCTTGAACGGACGAAAACCGCTCCCCACATGACACGTATCGGATGCCCGGATCGGGGTCCGACTATAGCAACCCCTGCGCTTGTCCCGAAGGGAAAGCGTGGATCTGATATCGCTCAAGTGAGGATAACTATGCGTACATATGACTTTGCACCGCTTCACCGCGCAACCGTTGGCTTTGACCAGATCGCAGACCTGATGAACCGGGTGACTGCATCCGAATCGTCCGCCAACACTTACCCGCCTTACAACATCGAAAAGACGGACGATGATGCCTATCGCATCTCGATCGCCGTGGCCGGGTTTTCTGCCGCCGACCTGTCGGTCGATGTCAAGGAAAAATCCCTGATCGTTTCGGCCAAGAAGGCCGAGGAAGAAGGGAAAACCTACCTGCACCGCGGGATCGCAACACGTGCCTTCGAACGTCGGTTCCATCTGGCCGACCACGTTGTGGTGACAGGCGCCTCCCATGTGGACGGCATGCTGCACATCGATCTGGTCAAAGAGGTCCCCGAAGCGCTGAAACCGCGCCGGATCCAGATCTCCAGCCAAAAAGCGATTGAAACCGATGTGGTTGACGCTAAATCTGTCAACTGAGACAACGTAGGCTTTACACGCCCAGGCCCGGATTGCAGAACGCAGTCCGGGCTTTTTTCTTTCGATTTTGCCGGTTTGGAGTAGGGTAAGGGTATTTCAACGATTTGGATGGGTCAGATGGCACAGCATCACATTGCGTTCTGGAATGTCGAAAACCTCTTTGGACCGGAAGATCA
>CAYGQZ010000172.1:4912-9219 GCA_964352055.1 uncultured Rhodobacterales bacterium | reverse complement strand
GATGCATTGGAGGCCCGCCTGTCGACACCTGTTGAAAACCGCGATTACCTTTTGACTTCCGGATTTTCCGCGGCCGATATTTCAGTCGGGCAGGCGGTCTATATGGCGCGGCATTTCGCATCGCTGGACGGGCATCCGGAAGTTACCAAATGGTACGCGCGGATCACGGAACGGCCTGCCTTTCAGGCCAGTCTGCCCGTGGACAGTGAACGGCTTTATGCTCAGGATTTCTATCCAGTCTGGGAGGTCTGAATGGTCGGTGCCGTCGAGATATTTGAAGTGGGGCCGCGCGATGGGCTCCAGAATGAAAAAGCCCAGATTTCGGTCGCCGACAAGATCGCGCTGGTTGATGCGCTGAGCGTTGCAGGCTTTTCGCGGATCGAATGCGCGAGCTTTGTGAGCCCGAAATGGGTGCCGCAAATGGCAGGCAGTGCGGAGGTTCTGGCAGGCATCAACCGGACCGAAGGCGTGCGCTATGCGGCACTGGTGCCGAACATGCGCGGGTTTGAGGATGCCAAAGCTGCCGGCGCGGATGAGATCGCTGTCTTTGGATCGGCCAGCGAAGGGTTTTCGAAGGCGAATATCAATGCGTCCATCGACGAGTCGCTGGACCGGTTTGCGCCTGTGCTTGAGGCGGCGCGGGCCATCGACCTGCCGGTGCGTGGCTATGTCTCTTGCGTGGTTGATTGCCCTTACGACGGCCCAACGGATCCCGCTGCTGTCGCACGAGTAGCCGACCGCTTGTTTGCGATGGGCTGTTATGAAATCAGCCTGGGCGACACATTGGGGCAGGGTACGCCGGACGCAATTGCGCGGATGGTGCTGGCGGTGCGCAATGTGGTCCCGGTGGGACGATTGGCTGGACACTACCACGACACCGCAGGGCGCGCGCTTGCCAATATCGATGCATCGCTCAGCCTTGGTATCCGTGTGTTCGACGCAGCTGTGGGAGGCCTCGGGGGATGCCCGTTTGCGCCTGGGGCCGCTGGAAATGTGGCCACAGAGGCTGTGAACGCCCATTTGACACGCCTGGGCTATTCAACAGGACTGTCCCAAGACAAGATTGAAGAAGCAGCCAAATTGGTGCGCCGCATGCGCAGTTGAGCGCGCCGGAAACCGATACGGTTTCCGGCCGATTTCCGTATCGGAAATCGCCACAGCGCCACGGTAAAAGGAGCACCTCATGACGAATACGATATCCATAAGCATCGACTCCCGCGGCGTTGCAAGGCTGACTCTGGACCGGGCCGACAAACACAATGCGCTGAACGCGCAGATGCTGGCGGAACTCACGACCGCGGCGGCCGAACTTGGATCTGATGAGGCCGTACGGGTTGTTGTTCTGACGGGCACCGGCAAGACTTTCTGCGCGGGGGGAGACCTGCAATGGATGCGCGACCAGATGCAGGCCGATCCAGCCACGCGCGCCCGGGAAGCCGCGAAACTGGCCTACATGCTACAGGCGCTGAACACGATGCCCAAGCCGCTGATCGGGGCACTTCAAGGCAACGCATTTGGCGGTGGTGTCGGGATGGCCTCGGTTTGTGACGTGGCCATCGGCGTGGATCACCTCAAGATGGGGCTCACTGAAACGCGACTGGGCATCATACCGGCCACCATCGGGCCTTATGTTCTGGCGCGTATGGGCGAGGGGCGCGCACGACGCGTCTTTATGTCCGGTCGGCTTTTTGACGCGCAAGAGGCCGTTTCGCTCGGGCTTTTGGCGCGCAGTGTTGCATCGGATCAACTGGAGGCGGCCATTGAGGCGGAAGTCTTGCCATATCTCTCCTGTGCCCCCGGGGCTGTCGCGGCTGCAAAAGCGCTTGCGCGACGCCTTGGACCATGCATCGACGAAGGCACAATCGAGATGACAATTGACGCCCTCAAGACACGTTGGGAAACCGAGGAGGCGGCAGAGGGCATCGGAGCCTTTTTTGACAAGCGCAAACCGCGTTGGATGCCAGAAACCTCGTGACCGACAAAGTGCTGATGCAACCATTGAAGCGCGTCACACAAAATCGGCAATGTCCACGCTTCGCAGCCACCGCGGTTGATCCACTTGGATCAATTCCTCAAATCCTGCACTCGCAGCAAAACGAAAAAGAGCTCGCCTCATTGACTCGCGCATCACGGCATCAGAGCACCACCGGCTGCGATTTTGCGCCTCAGTTGCGTCTCTGTTACCTTTAAGCATGCGGGCGGTATCAGCAAAAAGCATCTTTCCATTGAAGCGCAATAGGGGCGAATCTATTCCACTTCGCTTGAGCCAGAGTTTTCAGACGGGAATTCGATAACTCAGGACATTATGGTTCTTGTCTTTTGCCGTGACCGAGATTCAACTGAGGTTGTGCCAGCGGAACCCGATCTGATCGATATACACGCCTTGCGTGTTAATGGTGAGGTGTCGAACATAGCAATGGCGCGACGCTAGAAAAAAGAGTTTCTTCAAGAAAACAGAAAATTCAATTTTTGCACTGACCTGATTTCCGGGGCAGTTGTTTCCTTCTTGCGTCACGCTTAGGTGAATACTCTTATACTCGCCATAAGTGTTTTTCATTTCTCCCCTGTTGCGTTAATTTATGGTCGGAGCGTGTAGCCGTGTCACTCAAGAAACAATGCAGCGCGGTCCGTGGGGACAGTTTATGACGCTTTACGACATAGATTTCAGTAACCTTGACGAGTTTGGCGCAGTTGCCCGTTCGATTGAGTCGATGTTGAACTGCAAATCGTGTTTGATCAGCGTTGTAGATGAGGAATCGTTGGCTGCGTTGGGTCGCTCGGCTGTGGAACCGTTTGCCGCGAATCAAGCCTCATCAGCACGAGATTCGATTTGTGCACATACGGTTCGGCATGGTGCGCCCGTAAGGGTTCCCGATATTTCCAAGGATCCGTCCCTGCGCAATTTGCCAACAGTGAAGGCTTTGGAAGTCGAGGCGTATATTGGAGTACCGTTGCGACTGAGCGGCGGTGAAGTTATTGGCGCGATTTGCGGGTTGTCTTCGGAACCACGTATCTGGACCGAAAGCGAAGTTCTTTACATGCTCGCCATGGCCGATCTGATCGAAAGCAAGATCGAACGCCATATTTTGCGGTTCGAGCAATCTCAGCTCAGCAAGGCATTGGCCGAAACCGATGCGATCTTGTCTGCGCTTGCCGAATTTCCGGATCGTGCGCTGACCGTGCAAAGTGCTTCGGGCGAGTTGCTGTTTGTGAGCATTGCATTGCAGACCGTGATCGGCCTGGACAGTCTCGACATGCTGCGGTTGCCGCGACAGGTGAAAACCATCCTCGATTCAGGTCAAAATGACGCAGATCTGCGGGTCGAGACATTTGGCCGGTCCGGTCCCGAAGTGCGCGTTCAGATCCTGCCGATCAAGAGTGGTTTGATTCTGGCGGACTGGACCTTGCTCAAAACCTGAGCGCGGCGCGACCTTTGAGTAAAATCATCTGGCAATTTCCGTCGCTTCAACCCTTTGCCTTTATTGACCCTGCCGGGTCGGACGCGTAAACCGATGTAAAGTCAAACTTGCCGCTTGACGTGATGCGCGTATCTGCTCGCGCAGAAAAGGAGCCAAACGTGGAAGAGATGCTGAGGGAATACCTCCCCATTCTCGTTTTTCTGGGTGTCGCCATCGGCCTCGGGCTTGTCCTCATACTCGCCGCTGTGATCGTTGCTGTGCGCAATCCGGACCCCGAGAAAGTCAGTGCGTACGAATGTGGATTCAATGCCTTTGACGATGCGCGGATGAAGTTCGATGTCCGCTTCTATCTCGTTGCGATCCTGTTCATCATTTTCGACCTCGAGATTGCATTCCTGTTCCCATGGGCCGTTGCCTTCAAGGACGTCAGCATGGCCGGGTTCTGGTCGATGATGGTCTTTCTGGGCGTTCTGACGGCAGGCTTTGCCTATGAGTGGAAGAAGGGGGCGCTGGAATGGCAATGACCGATACAGGTGCGGCACTTGCTGGTGCCGACAAGGATCACGGTGCGCGTGCATTGAATGCAGAGCTTCAGGACAAGGGGTTCTTGCTCACATCAACGGACGACATCATTAACTGGGCGCGCACGGGTTCATTGCACTGGATGACATTTGGCCTTGCGTGTTGTGCGGTCGAAATGATGCACACCTCAATGCCCCGCTATGACCTGGAACGCTTTGGAACCGCGCCGCGGGCGTCGCCGCGCCAATCTGACCTGATGATTGTGGCTGGAACACTGACCAACAAGATGGCCCCGGCCTTGCGAAAGGTCTATGATCAGATGCCGGAGCCGCGCTATGTGATCTCCATGGGGTCCTGTGCCAATGG
>CAYGQZ010000172.1:0-4812 GCA_964352055.1 uncultured Rhodobacterales bacterium | reverse complement strand
TTGGCTTGGGATGTGACCCGCGGCGAGTTGAACGTGGACGTCACACCAAGCAACATAACAGGCCTGGTCGAGTTCCTGAAAACCGACCCGACCTGCCGCTTTTCGAGCCTCGTGGATGTGACAGCCGTGGATTATACGGGCCGCGCCAAGCGGTTCGATGTGGTCTATCACTTTCTGAGCATGTATCAGAACCACCGGATCCGCCTGCGGGTCGCGATCCGCGAGGATCAGATGGTGCCCTCCATCACGAGCGTGCATCCCTCCGCCAACTGGTTTGAGCGTGAAGTCTTCGACATGTACGGCATTCTGTTTTCCGGCCACCCGGATTTGCGCCGCATCCTGACCGATTACGGCTTTCGCGGATACCCGTTGCGCAAGGATTTCCCGACCACGGGCTATACAGAAGTGCGCTATGACGAGGTTGAAAAGCGGGTGGTCTATGAACCTGTGAGCCTTGTTCAGGAATACCGCCAGTTCGACTTCATGTCGCCCTGGGAAGGGGCCGAATACATCCTGCCCGGCGATGAAAAGGAAGCGGGGACCAAGTAGTGGAAATGCTGATCTGGGTTGTCATCGCGGCGGCCACCATCATTCCGATGTTCAAGCTGTTGCCCCATTTCGGGCTGCATCAGTATTGGGCATTTTTTTGCGTGCTGCCAGTCGGCACCATTGTGCTGCTCTGGATCATGGCGATGAAACTGCAAGAGTTGGAGAAGCGGTGATGTCCCTCAACGCTTGGACGCTGTGATGGATGGCGCGAATACATCAAGCCTTGAGGCCGTTCGAGAGGTGGCGCTGGCCTATTGTGATGCCGTTTATTTCGCCCGCGCCGAGGTGTTCGAAGATCTCTGCCACGACAAATTCCAGATGACTCTGATCGAAAACGGGCAGGCGAGTTTTTGGGACAAACCGGCCTACCTTGATCGGGTGCGCGGACGCGACGCGTTTCCGGCCCCGGCAAAATATGAAATCCACGGCATCGATGTGGCGGGCGCAGAAATGGCGCGCGTACACCTGTCGGTCGATGTGCCACCGGTCACATACGAGGATCACTTGGGCTTTGTTCATGTGGACGGAGCCTGGAAACTGTTGACAAAGGTGTTCCGCACAGCGGCGCGCCGAGATAAGGAGTAAAGACCATGATGGACGGCTCCAAAGGGTTCGACGACGCGTTGACGGGCGAACAGAAGATCCGCAATTTCAACATCAACTTTGGCCCGCAACACCCTGCGGCACATGGTGTTTTGCGTCTTGTTCTCGAACTTGACGGCGAAATCGTCGAACGGTGCGACCCGCATATTGGCTTGTTGCACCGTGGCACCGAAAAGTTGATGGAATCGCGGACCTATCTGCAGAACCTGCCTTATTTCGACCGCCTCGACTATGTCGCGCCCATGAACCAGGAACACGCTTGGTGCCTCGCCATTGAAAAGCTGACCGGCGTAGAGGTGCCGCGGCGCGCCTCGCTGATCCGCGTGCTCTATTCCGAGATCGGTCGCGTGCTCAACCACCTGCTCAACGTCACCACGCAAGCGATGGATGTCGGCGCGCTCACGCCACCGCTTTGGGGATTTGAAGAGCGAGAAAAGCTGATGATCTTCTACGAGCGGGCCTGTGGCGCACGTCTGCACGCGGCGTATTTCCGGCCCGGCGGTGTACATCAGGACCTGCCGGATGACCTGCTCAACGATATCGAGGACTGGGCAGCGCACTTCCCGAACGTCATGGCTGACATCGACGGATTGCTTACGGAAAACCGGATTTTCAAGCAACGCAACGCGGATATCGGCATCGTAACCCAGGAAGACGCGCTGAACTATGGCTTCTCTGGCGTGATGGTGCGCGGCTCAGGCATGGCATGGGATTTGCGCCGGGCTCAACCCTATGAGTGCTATGACGAGTTCGACTTCCAGATCCCCGTTGGCAAGAATGGCGACTGCTATGATCGCTATCTGGTCCGGATGGAAGAAATGCGCCAGTCGGTCTCGATCATCAAACAAGCCATTGTCAAACTGCGCGCGTGCCCGGGCGATATCCTGGCGCGGGGCAAGATCACGCCGCCGTCGCGTTCGGACATGAAGACATCAATGGAAAGCCTGATTCACCATTTCAAGCTTTACACCGAAGGGTTCCACGTGCCCGCAGGAGAGGTGTATTGCGCCGTCGAAGCACCCAAAGGTGAATTCGGCGTGTATCTTGTGGCGGACGGCTCAAACAAACCCTACCGGTGCAAGATCCGCGCGCCGGGCTTCCTGCATTTGCAGGCGATGGATTACATGAGCACGGGTCACCAGCTGGCCGACGTGGCCGCCATCATCGGCACCATGGACGTGGTCTTCGGAGAGATTGACCGCTGATCCGTCTTCATCTTGCCAGATAAACTCCCGCCGGAGGCACCCGACGCCTCAACACTTACCAAGGTCTGAATTCATGCTCCGCCGCCTTCACCACACCCAGCCCGAAAGCTTTGCCTTCACACCTGACAATCAGGCCTGGGCCGAAGCGCAGGTCACCAAATATCCCGAAGGCCGTCAGGCCAGCGCGATCATACCTTTGTTGTGGCGTGCACAAGAGCAGGAAGGCTGGCTGACCCGCCCGGCAATCGAGGCTGTCGCTGACATGTTGGACATGGCCTATATGCGGGCGCTCGAGGTTGCCTCGTTCTACTTCATGTTTCAGCTGCAGCCGGTTGGCTCCATTGCCCATATCCAGGTCTGCGGCACGA
Source organism: uncultured Rhodobacterales bacterium (assembly GCA_964352055.1). Lineage (GTDB taxonomy): Bacteria > Pseudomonadota > Alphaproteobacteria > Rhodobacterales > Rhodobacteraceae > Tateyamaria. The sequence continues at coordinate 2,087 of CAYGQZ010000172.1, read as the reverse complement.
CGTCCTGCATGATTTGCGGGGCCGAAGATCTTGTCGCTGTCTGTAAGTCAAGGATTGCGTCCAAGCCGCATCATCTCTCTGCTGACGGTAAATTCAGCTGGGAAGAGGTCGAGTGTCTGGGCTCGTGCACGAACGCGCCCATGGCGCAGATCGGCAAGGACTATTACGAGGATCTGACGGCTGAAAAGCTGGGCGAGATCATCGATACGCTGTCAGCGGGCGAGGTGCCGACGCCCGGTCCACAGAACGGACGGTTTGCGGCCGAACCGCTCAGCGGTCTGACCACGCTCAAGGAGTTTGACAGCGGACACACAAAATACAACGCTTCTGTCCAACTGGCGATGGACATCGGTGACACGGTCAAGCGCATCGACGGCACAGAAGTGCCATTGATCGCCCCCTGGCAAGGCAAGGCTGCGAATGCTGGGGCCAAACCGAAACCGACCAAAAAGGCCGCGCCAAGGAAAACCAAACCGGCGGAAGCGCCCAAGGATGTTCTTGAAAAAGCCTCCGAAGGGCTTGGAACGAAGCCTGCTGTGCTGTCAGCGGCGCGCGATACAGGCCCAGATGACCTCAAGATGATCAGAGGTGTGGGTCCCAAGCTCGAAGCACTGCTGAACAGCCTGGGATTCTATCATTTCGACCAGATCGCGGCCTGGACGGCAGAGGAAGTCGCTTGGGTGGATCAGAACCTTGAAGGGTTCAAGGGCCGCGTAAGTCGGGACGATTGGGTGGCTCAGGCAACTGCGTTGGCCAGTGGCCGCGACACGGAATTTTCCCAACGGGCGAAAAAAGACGGTATTTACGAGGAATAGGATATCAGGACGTAGGTCAAGCTAACACCGGGGAGAGACACAGATGAACAAGAATGAGGCAATGGTAGGCTGCGCAGTCGGCAGTTGGTTGGTTGCGGCATTTGCAGGCGCATTGGCTGCGGTTCTGGTGATGGTCCTTGGCGGTTGGAGCTTTATTCAGGCTGCGTTCATCGGTGCGGTCGTCTTCGCCGCCGCTGGCATTCTGATCAGCGTGGTGATGTGTCGGCCTCTGCCACCGCTGAACAGTGCCGCAACGCCCACAAAAGAACGTGAGGCACAGGCCAAACCTGCGGACGCGCCTGCCGCCAAACCCACGGCACCTTCCGGCGTTCAAGCCTCCAAACCCTTGCCGGGGCAGGCCGATCTGGCTGCACGCAAGGGCGAGTGGAAATACGGCTCGGAAGAGAAAGCGGCGGCCAAACCAAAGGCGGCACCAGCGACCAAAAAGGCGGCTCCGGCGGCGGAGGCTGCGGGCACAAAGCCGCAGACCCTTGCTGCGGCCCGTGAAGGCGCCCCGGACAATCTCAAACAAATCAAAGGCGTCGGCCCCAAGCTTGAGGGTGTTCTTCATGCGATGGGCTTCTACCATTTTGATCAAATTGCCGCATGGGGTGCAGAAGAGGTGGCGTGGGTCGATGAAAACCTCGAAGGTTTCAAGGGCCGCGTGAGTCGTGACAACTGGGTGGAACAGGCAAAAACTCTGGCCGACGGGGGCACGACCGAGTTTGCCTCCAAGGTCAAGAAAGGCGACGTTTACTGACGTCGGTAGTCGATGGTGCAAGGACAGGACCACTCCGGAGCGGCGGGCAGACGACTTGCGCTCGTGATCGCCGGGGTCGCGGTTTTCTGGGTGTGCGCCAATGTTTTGGGGTCGTACATGGGCCTGTCCAATCGGACACGCGCCCTGTTTGACTTGGCGGCTCTTGCCGGATTTGGCTGGGCCTTTTGGATTGCAATCGGAATCTGGCGCAGCCGCCAGAATGACAAGGATTAAGTGCGCATGCTTGCTGACAAGGATCGGATCTTTACCAACCTTTATGGAATGCACGACCGGACGCTGAAGGGCGCTCAGGCGCGTGGGCATTGGGATGGCACCGACAAGCTGATCCAGAAGGGTCGCGACTGGGTTGTACAAGAAATGAAGGACAGCGGCTTGCGTGGGCGCGGTGGAGCGGGTTTCCCGACCGGGCTCAAATGGTCCTTCATGCCCAAGGAAAGTGACGGCCGACCCGCCTATCTGGTGGTGAACGCGGACGAATCCGAACCGGGCAC
>CAYGQZ010000171.1:0-9271 GCA_964352055.1 uncultured Rhodobacterales bacterium | reverse complement strand
TCACCGGAATGGCTGAATTTGTCGGCATCAGCTTCGTGGTAGGTCGGATGCCCCATCCGTCTGAGTTGATTAAGGTCTGGTTCAGGCGGTATCGTGACGCCAAATCACGGGCTGAGGGCGGCAACCATGACCGAACAAACAATGGCGGCAGGTTTTGCCGCGAGTTTTGCGGACTACGCCTGCGACCAAGGCGCTAATAGAGACATCTTGTTGGCAGACAGTGGCCTGACGGAGGGTGATTTGTCCGATCAGGATAACCGCATCCCAGTGGTGGCCTATCAGGCGATGATAGGTGCTGCGATCAAGCAAACCGACGACACCGCTTTGTTGCTGCGACACACTTTTGAAACGCGGTTAGAGACAATGTCGGTCGTAGGTCAGATCGTGCACACTTCGGCGTCGCTGCGCCACTCTCTTGCGCAGCTCAACCGCTATCTGCACCTGATGGGCGATGTGGAATTGCCCCCGGGCGTCGACCGGTTCGAATTGCAACGTAGTGCAGAGGGTCTTTGGATTGTCGATCATCTGATGCTGCCTCCGGATATGTCGTTCTGGTCCGAGGTTTCATTTGCACGTTTTATCAGTGAGTTCCGCAGATCATTCCCTGATGCGACTTTCGAGATCGGAATGGAGGTCACCTTTCCACCACCGCCACATATGGATCAGTATCCAGACCTGTTCCGCGTGCCCGTGCAATTCAATGCCAGCCGCAATGCTTTGCAAATTGATCCAAGTTGGGACAGCCCGGAAACCCAATTCGAGCCGGGCAATGAGTGCGCATTTGGCATTTTTGCGCGTCATGCTGACGAGATGCTTGCAAAGTTGCAGGCAGATACGTCGATCCGCGCGCAGATCGAAGCGCGGATATTGCCTAGGATGCATGAAGGCTCGATCTCGATGGACAAGGTGGCCAGTGATATCGCGATGAGCCGCCAGACATTGTATCGGCGCCTGAAGGACGAAGGGATCACCTTCGCAGAAATCCACGATGATCTGCGCCAGCGCATGGCCATGGAATACTTGGATGGGAAAAAGGTTTCCGTGAACGAAACCGCTTATCTCTTGGGGTTTTCTGAAGCCTCATCTTTTGTGCGTGCCTTCAAGCGTTGGACCGGGTTTAGCCCAACGGCCTACCTTAATCAGGCCGCGTAACGTCACTCTGTTACGAAGTGTCAATTCGTTGATGCCTGCGGTCATGCCGTCGCCGCGCTAGGCTGGCTATGTGCTTTCTCGTCAATAAAACGAGAAAGGACAGACAATGAAAGCGCAACTTGCTTTGGCCACTGCCGGGTTGGTCTTGGTGGCGGCGTGTGCCGATAGCGGTGCAAACTATCAGCCGATCCTCGACGGTACGCCAACGGCCGCTTATCGGGCTGACCTAGCTGCTTGCCAGACGCTGGCCCGCAACCAGAGTCAGTTTGATCAAGATACGATGGCGGCGACTGTGTTGGGCGCCGGTGTGGGCGCTGCACTGGGTGAAGCTGACAGTGGCGACGCACTGGGTGGCGCTGTCGCAGGCGCGCTTGCGGGCGGCGTTTCGAGCGCCGTTGACGCAAGTGAGCGGCGCGAAGCCATCGTAATCGAGTGCCTGCGTGGTCGCGGCCACCGGGTCGTTGGTTGAGGGGGCGGTCATGACAAGCATCCTCGGCTTACGGGCCCGACGGTTTCACGCGCTCTATGCCATGCTCACTGGTGAAACAGGTTCGGTGCCTCTCAAGCACAAAGAACATTCTGATGACTTGTCGCGCGACGTGGGGTTGCCGGAAGGCCCTCCACAAGAGCGCCCGATCAGCCATCTGGGCATCCACCCATTCCCGGGCAGAGCCTAGCGCCCATCCTCGAAAGAAGGATCAATGATATGAAACGTGTCTTCATCGCCGGAGCGACCGGCTGCCTTGGTCGCCATCTTTGCGCCGAATATCAGCAACGCGGTTGGTACGTGATCGCTCTTGTTAGAAAGACAGCACGAGCGGCGCCGATCGCAGCCGACCAACTGGTCGAAGGCCGGGCCACGGATCCCGTCACCCTCAGGGGTATCATGGCAGGGGCCGATCTGGTCGTTTCCTGCCTTGGAATCACCCGGCAGACGGATAGGCTCGGCTATTGGGATGTAGACTATCAGGCCAACCTCAACCTGCTGCGCGAGGCGGAGCGGGCGGGGGTGGGCCAGTTCGGATATATCCATGTCTTGCGCGCCAGCGATATGGCGCAGGTACCGATGGTCGCAGCCAAGTCTGCATTCGTCGTGGAACTACAGCGCTCTTCGATGGCTGCGACGGTTATTGCACCCACTGGGTACTATTCTGACATGGGCGATTTTCTGAAAATGGCCCAATCAGGACGGGTCTGGTTGTTTGGGGATGGCAGCAAACGCATCAACCCGATCCACGGAGCGGATTTGGCGATCGCTACCGCAGAGGCCCTCGAGACGCGGCTTGAGTGGCTTGATGTGGGTGGTCCCGATATATTCACACAGCGGGAGCTAGCGGGACTCGCGTTTGCCAGTATTGGGAAGCCCCCGCGGATTACACTGCTGCCGGATATTGTTCGACGAATTGGCTTGCGCGCTTTGCCGTTCGTTACGCCCCGCCGCATCAGCGGGCCTGCCCGCTTTTTTCTCAGCGCGTTGGCGCTCGATATGGTCGGAGCCTGCCACGGAACGCGGAGCCTGACAGATCATTTTGAAAACAGCCTTGCCGCCTCAAAGTCGACAAACATCGACCCCACTTCAACCGAAAGGAAAAAATCATGACTATGCAACGTATTGGCGGGATTGCCGCTCTGGCCTGCGCGGCCACTTACATTTTTGGCTTTGCTCTGCTTGTCACAGTGTTCGCCGACTCCGGCTTTGGCACAAACAGTATTGATGCAGCGGGTATGGTTTGGTTTACCGTTGAAAGCCAAGCGCTTATGATCACCTGGAACACCGTGATCTATATTCTGAATTCACTGGCGCTCGCGGTTCTTGTCGTCGCACTGGCAAGCCGGTTGAAAACCAAATCGCCGGATTGGAGCACCATGACGCTGGCCTTTGGCCTGATCTGGACAACGCTCGTGTTAGGCGCGGGTATGATCGGCAACGTCACCACAGAAGCAATGGCTGCCTTGGCGCCTAACGATTTTGAAACGGCGGTTCAAACTTGGGAAGCGCTGCACGCTGTTGAACTTGGCCTTGGCGGCGGAAATGAAATTGCTGGCGGGGTCTGGATCCTGTGTGTCAGCATCGCGGGCGCAGTCTTTGGCCTTGGTGCGATTGCATGGTTCATCGCGGTTGGCTTGGCGCTGCTCTTCAAGCGCGACGCCGTGGGACAGCAGGCGCCCGCCTGATCTTGGAGAGGCACGAGGAGTTCCCCGATGACATTTTCACAAGAAATCCAAGCGCTCGTCGACGCGGAAAGCGCAAAGGCAAACACAAACGGATGGATCTTGCGGGTCTCCTTGGGCGACGGCCGCGTGGAATTCAAAGGCAGTGCGGAAGATGTGGCCCCCGACACACGGTTCCCGATCGCGAGCATCACCAAGATGTTCACCGCGGCGCTGATCATGCAGCTCGTTGATGAAGGGCGGATCAACCTTGATCAAACCGCTCAAAGCATCCTGACAGATGTGGACCTATCCGGATTGCACGTCGTGAAAGGGGTCGATCACGGGCCAGCGCTGACCATTCGACATCTGTTGCACCAAACATCCGGCCTTGCCGATTACTACGAAAGTGACCTTGCCGCTGACCTCAAGGCAGGCAAGGACCGCAGCTATGACCTGCATGATGTCTTGCGAATGACGAGGGCGCTGCCACCGCAAGCGGCACCTGACAGCGGCAAATCTTATTACTCGGACACCAACTACCAACTGCTTGGGGCGGTCATCGAAACCGCAACCGGTCAAACCTACGATCACGTCCTGCAAAGCCGCATCTGTGAACCACTAGGGCTGGCGCAAACCGGCGTATTGCAGGGAGGTGATATTGGTCTTCCTGTGTACCACCAAGACAAACGGCTGGACGTCCCTCAAATTCTGACAAGCATGACGTCCGATGGCGGCATCATTTCTACCTTGGATGAAATGCTGATCTTTCTGCGCGCCTTTATGGATGGTCATCTGTTCAAGCCAGAAAACGCTGGGCGAATGCGTCAGTGGAACCGGCTCTTTTTTCCGCTTCAGTACGGATACGGCCTAATGCGGGTCAAACTGCCCCGCTGGATGACGTTGTTTCGAGCCACGCCAGAGCTGATCGGGCATTCCGGTTCAAGTGGATCATTCGCTTTTTATGCGCCGGACCCGGACATTTACCTGATTGGCACGTTCAATCAGACCGACGCACCGCGGCGACCCATCAGTTTCATGCTGCGCGTGCTGAACCTTGTTGCGAAACACAGGCCTTCAAGATGAAACTGATGCCAGATATGAACGACGGACACAGACGACTCCAAGCCATGATGCGACCCTATGAAAGCCCGCAACACGCGGTTGTCGCCTTTCAGTTGTTGGGCGAGACGGTGACATACCTCCACTCTGGGTCAGAGGTCTCGGCTGCTCCGTGCGAGGATTGGATTTTCGAGATTGGCTCCATCACCAAGGTCTTCATAGCAAGTCTGCTGTGTCTGCTGGTCGAAGAGGGTAAGATCGACCCGCATGCGCCGGTGCGCGATATGTCTGACACGTTGAAAAACGTCCCCGCGTGGATCACCCCAGAACGCCTGATCTCGCACACCAGCGGACTGCTGAGTTATTTCATGCCCCTATGGAAGGCACTGTTAAAGCAACAGCCGGATGGCCCCTACGCAACGTTCTCGCGTGCGGACCTGCTCCAGTGGTTCCGCAATCGCCGTGGAAGGCCGCACCCGTCCACAGATCGTCATGTCTAGTCGAACCTTGGCGTCGGCCTATTGGGCGAGGCGATGGCTATTATGGAAGGGAAGCCTTTCGTCGAACTTCTCGGCGAAAAGGTGACCGGCCCGATGACGCTCAAGGACACAACTGATCGTCTCGACAGTGCTCAGCAAAGCCGCTTCGCCACTTCAAAGACAACCGGGGGTAAATCGGTCCCGCCTTGGGCATTCCAAAGCTTGGCAGCCGCCGGTTGCCTACGGTCCACGACAAACGATCTTGCTCGTTTTGCCGAGGCCGTCACCCGTGCTGTAGTCGCCCCCGAAACCGCCCTTGATCGGGCAATCAGTAAATCGGCGTCTCCGTTACTTGGTCTTGGCCCGAAAGGGGCCATGACCCCGACGGCGCAATGCTCTGGCTGGCTGCTGATGACGCCAGATAAACAAGTGCCGGGGTTTCTGTTTCACAATGGCGGAACGGCTGGATCGTCCTGCGCTCTTTATGTCAGTCCTGAAAGGAAAGCGGCTTTCGCCATCCTGTCAAACAATGGGGTTGCGGGTAACCTGTGGGGGAGCACAAAGCTCAACTGGTCCAACCCGATGAAGCGGGCCAGTGAACGATTTGCTATGATTTGAATGACCGGTTTTTCTTCCGCTCTGCGACACCACATTGTTCGTTATTTCGGCATTTCTTCCGCTGTGAGCGCACGCAGCGCGAAAATAGAATGCACAGTGTGGGCTCAGCACCGACAAATGCTGCATAAGATACGGACACCCGCTTTGAAATGGCGACCGGCCGGACCGTTCGCCAAGGTGGCTCAGATATCGATGCGCTCGGCGATACTCAGCGCATCTTCGAGTTCAACGCCAAGGTAACGGACAGTGCTGTCGACCTTGGTATGACCCAGCAGCAGTTGAACTGCTCGGAGATTGCCAGTCTCGCGATAGATTTCCGCTGCCTTTGTTCGGCGCAACGAGTGCGTGCCGTAACCGCTCGGCTCTGGTAACGCGCATCACACGGGCTGCGACTGGCTCTGGGTCATCCAGAGAAGCCCGAAGAGAAGCAGCGCGGCAGAAGCGGCACTGGCGACCGTCCGCACCGAATTCCAGAACGTCCACCGGGGGACGTAGGTCTCGAGCCAATAGTCGCGCGTGGTGCCCGATGACATCTCCATTCCTGCGAGGGCCTCGTTCATCGGTACGTTGAAGAAGACGGTGACGCCGAAACAGCCGATGAGATAGACCAGCCCCGCCATCATGATCAGCGTTCCCGCGGCGCCGGAGACGCCGAAAGCGCCATAGCCCGCAACAATCATCGAAACGGCTGCCATACCGAGGAACAGCGCCATGAACACCCAGCGAAACACCTCGCGATTGATGACCTGCATGGCCTCGACGCCGCCATGGCCAGCCGTCAGTGCGAGAGACCTCATGATGAAGTCGGAAAAGGCGAGAAACACGCCGCCGACGAGGGCATAGGCGAGGATTGCGAATTGCATGAGAAGGAAGAAAGCAGTCGACATAGTCGGCACTCCTGATTGAGGGGGGATGCGGCAGGAAGGCCGTGCCTCCTGCCGCGTGTTGCGAAGATCAGGCGGCGGCAGGCCACGCGCCTGCGGCCATCGCGGTCTGTGCGAACTCTGCGAAATCGCGCGGTTTGCGGCCAAGCGCACGCTCGACACCGTCGCTCGTGTAGGCGTTGCGCCCGTCCAGTGTCTCTCGTGCGATCTGCGTAAAGACGTCGGCCACAAACTCGTCGCCGGAGGCCGCGACATTGGCGTGGAAGTCTTCAAACGTGATCGGAATATGCTGGATCGGACGGCCCAACGTGGCAGTCAGCACATCGGCTATCTCGGCGAATGTCATCAGGCGCGGGCCAGTGACTTCATAGCGTTCGCCGATATGGCCCTCTTCGGTGAGGGCGGCGACCACCACATCGGCGATATCGTCGATGTCGATGATCGGTTCGGCGATATCACCGCCGGGCATCGGCAGCACGCCGCCCAGGATCGGGTCGCACAAATAGCCTTCGCTGAAGTTTTGCGCAAACCACGCCGCCCGCACGATGGTGAAGGGCAGGCCCGAGTTGCGAACAACGTCTTCGCCCATGCTGGCGAAATGCTCGCCGCGGCCCGAGAGCAGGACGATGTGCTGCAGCCCGGTCTCAGTCGCGACCTTGATAAACGCCTCCAGTTTCTCGACCGCGCCGGGGAAAGCGAGATCCGGGAAGTAGGTCACATAGGCCTTTGAAACGCCGCTGAGGACAGGCGCCCAGGTGGCAGGGTGTTCCCAATCGAAGGGCGTTTCGGACCGCCGCGCACCGCGCCGCACGGCCACGCCTTTGGCTTCGAGTTTGCTGGCAACGCGAGAGCCGGTCTTGCCGGTGGCGCCGATCACGAGGATGGGTTGTTCAGTCATTGTCTGTCTCCTTGGTTGAAGTTGATGACCAAGGCTTAGAAAGACCGACGGCGCCGGTATTGACCGCGATTGCCACGGTTTTGACATCGGCTGCCAATCTGGTTTCGCATTGTACCATGACGCACAACGAAAGGCGGCGTTGGATTGCCCAACGCCGCCCTTTCCGGTTGCCTTGTTCTGGTGTGTTTACTCTGTTTCATAGAGCGTGAATTGCATCTCCGCCGCTTCTTCACGAAGCCGCTTGCAGGCTGTGTATTCGGGCGAAGAAAACCATGTTTTGGCCGTGGCGGCGTCAGGGAAGCTCACAATTGCGATGGACTGCATTGGGTTCTCCCCAACCAACGCGCTGACCTTGTCGCCTATGGCAACAAAATCGCCACCGTGAGCGACAACTGTCGGGCCAGCCGCGGTGGCGTAGGCATCCATTTTTTTGGCATTCTTTACGTCGAAGCGTGCAACGATAAGGGCGGTCATTCTCTGTCTCCTTGGTTCAAGTTGATGGCCCAGGTTTAGAAGGGCGGACGGGCGCAGGTATTGACCGCGCTTGCCACGCTTTTGACTTCCGCTGCCAAAACCGCAGGCCGAGAGGTCTTACTTGAGCGACTTTCGATAGCTCGCCGGTGTCACGCCCATCCACCGTTTGAACGCACGGTTGAACGCGCTTTGCTCGGAATACCCGGTCAGGAACGCAATCTCGGACAGCGCGTAGCGTTCTTCCTGCAGCATGGCCGTGGCGATCTCGCGGCGCGTTTCTTCGGTCAAGGTCTGAAAACTCAGCCCCTGTTCTGCGAGACGCCGGTGAAACGACCGGGCGCTCAGGCCCAACCTGCGTGCAATGTCCGCCATCTTGGGCAGGCCTTCGCTGAGCGCGCGCGCGATTTCGCCCTTTGTTTGCGTTTGCAAAGCGGGTGTGTCGTCGATCTGCGCCAGTTCCTGATCGAGATGCGCGACAAGAAACTGCGTGATCCCTTCGTCCCCAAGCTCATTGGGTTCGGCCAGAGACTGATGAGAAAGGAGCAACGCATCCTTGTCAGCCCCGAAATGAACGGGACAGCCGAAAAAAGCTTCGTGATGAACGAGCGTTTTTGGAGCTGGATGCTGGAAGTAGACCTCGATCGGTGAAAACGGCCGCGGGGACACTTGCCGACCGAGCGATACGGTACTGGCCAAGGTTGCCTCGATCGAGATGCGCATTCCGAGCCGCCGGGGGCCCTCCCGGTGCTGAACATACAGCATTCCCCGAGCTGTTTCGTCCAGTTCGTACTGCGTGACACTGGTCCAGAGGCGCCAGTATCGCGCCACGCGCGACAGTGAGCCAAGCAGATTGGGTGCCGCTTTCCAAGCCAAGCCCAGCGCGCCGTATTCGTCAGGCCGCATCGCCTCACCAACTATCAAGGGCAAAGACGTCACGTCCATTTCCTTGGCCATCAACTCGATCATGCCGTAGTAGGCTTCTTCATCAAGCATGTGCTTGGGGTCCCACGCGCCTTCCGCATCAACACCAACGGATGCGAGCACTGCGTTTGCATCAATGGCATCGCCTGCGACGCCAACGACTTTTCGAGCAAAGAGCGAAGTGACCTGACCCATGGAATGAGGCTAGGCCAGTCGTAACCACTATCCAAGTCTTGCGGCGTCAAAGCTGTAATTACCCTTGCCTTGATGGATAACGGCTTCGTCCGCGTCTTGCTCATTGCCCGACGAAACCTCGCTGCGCTCGACACGAAGGGCCGCTCTTACCGCCGCATTGCCGCGCTCAAGATAATGCATGCGCAGCATAATCTGTGCTGCGAGCGCGCCCAGCGAAAATCTCGAATTCACAGGTTGGGCTCTCACCGGTCGATCGCCGCGCCGAGCACGAATGGCTGGTTCCGGAAACCGCGCCGTTCGCTGCGCAGTGCACGAACTGGAAAGGTGCGGACCAAGCCGCTATTTGGAGTTATGGAGAAACCGGGCGTGTCTCCATGGCTAACAAAGTGCTGGTCGCTGATCGAAAGCGGATTTCGCGTGCCGAGGCATACTCGGGG
>CAYGQZ010000170.1:0-9290 GCA_964352055.1 uncultured Rhodobacterales bacterium | reverse complement strand
TGGCTGGCATCCCTGCAGGCCGTTTGGGCGAGCCTGAGGAGATTGCGCGTTGTGTTGTCTTCCTGGCTTCAGACGATTCGGGCTTCATCAACGGCTCGACCATCTCCGCGAATGGTGCACAATTCTTTGTCTGAATGGATCAAAACTGATCAAACACACCAGTGAAATTAAAAGGGCCTGCGCAAATCGCGCAGGCCCTTTTTCTTATCCCGTAAGATTTCGGCCGCCATCAGCGTGAAGGCTTGGATCCGAACAACCAGTTCCATGCATCCTGAATGGCTTTGGCGCGCTCCGCATGTGCATTGATCATGGCGGCGCGGGCGGCGGGATTTGTTGTGGCTTCGATCATTTTCTTATCCTCTATGCGGTTGTGTGTGCGTTTCGATTGGTCTGAATATGCGCTTTGGGGCTTGTGCTGACAAACGAGACTTTTCATTGCTTCAGTTAAGTTATACTTAAGTGTCTATGCCAGATCGCCTGCCCCCACTGACCGCCCTTCGCGCCTTTGATGCAGCCGCACGCCACATGTCATTTGCCAAGGCCGCCGACGAGTTGCACGTGACGCCAGCGGCGTTGTCCTTCCAGATAAAGTCGTTGGAAGAGCATTTGGGCGCGCCGCTTTTTCGGCGTCTCAACCGGGCGGTCGAGTTGACCGAAGCCGGGCGCGCACTGGCCCCAGGCGCATCCGAGGGATTCCAGACACTCGCCCACGCCTGGAGATCTGCGGAACGAACACAGGATAATCAAACGCTTACTATTACAGCCGGACCGGCGTTCACAGCCAAGTGGCTCGCGCCGAGGCTCTATGAGTTTGCACAGGCGCACCCGGACATTGAACTGCGCTTCTCGGCCTCACTGAAGTTGATGGACTTCGGGCGAGATGCCATTGACGTCGCAATTCGCTTTGGCCGCGGTGCGAATGAGGATTTGTATTCGCTGCCCTTGGCCGAAGAGTGGGTCTGTCCGGTGATGACTCCCGCAATGGCGGCGCTCTATTCTACGCCTGAAAGCTTGATGCAAGCGCCGCTGATCTTTGACGACAGCATCAGTTTTCTCGAACCCAAAGTTGACTGGGAAACGTGGTTTCGGGCGGTGGGGCATGGCTTTGCGCCTCAGCATGGGCCGCGGTTCAGTCAGGCCGATCATGCGATTGACGCCGCCCTTGCGGGTGTGGGCGTTGTGCTGGGCAGGCGTGCGCTCGTGGTCAAGGACCTGGATGACGGGCGATTGGTGGCACCCTTCCCCACTGCCATCAATACCGGTGCACGGTTTCGTTTTTTGTGCGCACGTGGGGCCGAGAACAGGCCTCAGATCCTTGCATTTCGGGAATGGATGATCAAAGAGATCGACAAAACCGCACATATCACGGACCGACTTACATTGATCCCCAGTTCGGACATCCCACCGCTGTGACCCGGCAACGCGCAACCTTTGTCGGTTTTGTCGCTGTGGTGTTGTGGGGCGTGCTAGCGCTCTTGACGGTCGGGTCCGCGCCCACGCCGCCGTTTCTGCTCAATGCGGCCTGTTTTTTGATCGGCGGCGTGCTGGGACTGGTTTGGACGGTAGCATCTGGCGACATTGGCAAGCTGCGCCAGGTGCCCTTGCGCGTCTACGCCTTTGGCACCTTGGGCCTCTTTGGGTACCACGCGCTGTATTTTTCGGCACTCAGGCTGGCCCCCGCGGCGGAAGCCAGCCTTATCGCGTATCTGTGGCCCTTGTTGATCGTATTGCTGTCGGGGCTTTTGCCGGGCGAACGCTTGCGGTCGGGTCATATCCTTGGTGCGGCGCTTGGCTTTGGTGGAGCTGCGCTGATCATTTCAGGTGGCGGCAGCGGTTTTGATCCGGCGGCCCTCAACGGGTATCTTCTGGCTGCCGGATGCGCCCTGACCTGGTCGAGCTATTCCGTTTTATCGCGCCGGTTCGGCACGGTGCCGACTGCGTCTGTGGCTGTCTTTTGTCTGGGAAGTGCGGCTTTGTCGCTTCCGCTGCACATCGCATTTGAGCAAACAGCATGGCCGCAGGGCATCCGGGGCTGGTTCAGCATGGTTATGCTTGGCCTGGGGCCTGTCGGCCTTGCGTTTTATGTCTGGGACATCGGCGTCAAACAAGGTGACATTCAATTGTTGGGCACCGCTTCCTACGCGGCGCCCTTACTGTCCACTGTTGTTTTGGTCGCGGCAGGCATGGCGACATTCACTTGGTCATTGGGCATCGCTGCCATGATGATTACCGCGGGTGCTTTACTTGCCGCGCGCGCCAGTCTGAAAGCGTAGAAATCAGGCCGATAATCGGGTGATTTCCTCTTTGAGTTTCAGCTTTTGTTTTTTCATTGCTGCGACTTCGATCTGGTCTGCTGCGGGCGAACGTTGTGCAAGATCTACCTGTTCGCTCAACCTCTGATGCTTCTTTTTCAACTCCTCAAGATGGGCTGTCACGCTCATGCATTACTCCTTGCTGATAAAGTGCAAAGACAGACAAGCACACAAAATCGCTTGTGTCACGCCGCACGCGCAGCATGTATGCAAGTTCCTCGGTACAAGTTTAGCGAAAGTCAGGAAAACAGCGCAGCACCGTCGCGCAAAACAGCTTGTATTTCAGGCGTGTAGCTTTCGCGATCCTCCACATGCGCTGTCCCAGTATGCAGGATCACGGGCGCGTGAAGGCGAAAATTCGCCCGGCCGTTTTTGCGTGCCCGAAAAATCACCAGTTCTGCTGCTTTTCCAGTCCGCGGACAAAGCGGCCACAGTTCCGGACTGCCCAAGCGATTGTCGGCAGCCGCCAATATGTCTGGCACCCGTTCCACCCGGTGGATCAAGTGCAGGTATCCCTTGTGGCGCAACCGGCGCGCAGCGGCATCCACCCATTCCGCAAGCGGCGTATCTATACCCAAGGCACCCTCGCGGCCCGGATCATCAGCGCGGAGGCCGGCACGGCGGTCAAAATAGGGCGGATTCGCCAGAACGTGATCAAAGCTTTGGTCCCGGAGTGGCGCGGGCAGGTCTGTAAGGTCCGCTTGCACAGCATCAAGACCGTTGCGTGCGGCAAGCGCGGCATAAGCCGGTTGTCGTTCAACCCCGATGAGCCGCAGACCCGGGATACGGGCTCCTAGGCATAATGCCGCAGCCCCGACACCACAGCCGAGATCCAGAACGGATTGCCCCGCCTGGGCAGGCACCGATGCGGCCAGCAGGACCGGGTCCACACCGGCGCGATAGCCTTGCCGGGGCTGCCATAAATGCAGTTTTCCACCTAAAAACGCATCATGCGTCAGATCAGTATCCGAGGTCGACGTCATTGTCCTTCATCACGCGCAAGGCCGCTGCGTGATCGTCACTGCGAACCATCAAGCGGCGTGGGAAAATTCCGATGCCGCCTTCAAGGATGCTCATATTTACGTCCATCTGAAAGCAGTCTATATCCTCGCCCTCGAGCAGAGCCGAAGCGAATGCAATAATTGTCGGGTCTGTGCTGCGCAAAAGTTCCTTCATATCATGGATGTAGGGGCATAGCGGCCTAAATGTCGAGAGGCTTGGGGGAGCGGATCATGGACGGTGCTGAAATCACGAAACCGCAAGACCGCCTGGCGGCTGTGTTGGCGGCGGATATGGACGCTGTGAACGGGCTGATCCGTGATCGCATGGCCTCCAAACACGCGCCCCGCATTCCCGAAGTCACCCGCCATCTGGTGGATGCGGGCGGCAAGCGTCTGCGTCCCATGCTGACATTGGCGGCAGCGCATCTGTGTGGCTATGACGGCCCCTATCACGTCCATCTGGCCGCGACGGTTGAGTTCATTCATACCGCGACCCTGCTGCATGACGATGTCGTGGATGAGAGCGCGCAGCGCCGCGGCCGCCCGACTGCGAACCTCTTGTGGGACAACAAGTCTTCGGTTCTGGTCGGTGATTATCTGTTTTCACGCAGCTTCCAGTTGATGACCGAAACCGGCTCTATCCAGGTGCTGCGAATCCTTTCGGATGCGTCGGCGACGATCGCCGAAGGTGAAGTTCTGCAAATGACGGCCGCGCGCGATCTGGCCACGGACGAAAGCGTCTACCTCCAAGTGGTGCGCGGCAAGACGGCGGCCCTGTTTTCCGCAGCGACAGAGGTTGGTGGCGTGATCGCGGGGGCTGATGAGGCCACCGTGCGCGCCCTCTATGCTTACGGGGATGCGCTGGGGATTGCTTTTCAGATCGTCGATGATCTGCTGGACTATCAGGGCCAATCCTCTGCCACGGGCAAGAACGTGGGTGACGATTTCCGCGAGCGCAAGCTGACATTGCCGGTGATCAAGGCGGTCGCCAAGGCCGATGCCGAGGAACGCGATTTCTGGAAACGCACCATCGAAAAGGGTCGTCAGGACGAAGGCGATCTGGACCATGCCATGGTGTTGCTGCGCAAGCATGGCGCGCTGGACGCTACGCGCTTGGACGCCGTTGCATGGGCGGACAAGGCCAAGGCCGCCCTTGCCCCGCTGCCGGAGCATGAGTTGCGCACGATCCTGATTGATCTGGCAGATTACGTGGTCGAGCGGATCAGTTGAGGCACCGCGCGGCGGCCACCGTTCAAGCGGCCCACACGCACCCACCAGTCCGGACAGGCCGCGGCGATGACATCAGCAGCAGTCCGAGCCAGATGCACGCGCTCGAACAGCCCGAAGCAGGTCGCACCTGAACCGGACATGCGGGCCAAACGGCACGTCTTGTCCTGCCTCAAAGCGTCCAGAACCGTTGCGATCACGGGGCAATCCTGCACAGCCGGTGCCTGCAGGTCATTGCGTTGCACGGCAAGCCAATCCAGCACGGCATCCCGGTCTTCGAACGTTTCCGGCCAGGGCTCTATGCCGGGGTTTTCCTTGGTCACCAGTCGGGAAAACACCGCAGGGGTCGATACCTGAACCCGCGGGTTCACCAGCACAATCGGGTAGGGATGAAAATCACAGATCGGGGTGATCTGTTCGCCGATCCCTTGCACGCGGGCGGGATGACTTGGGACACACATCGGCACATCGGCACCGATTGACATCAACGCCTGCGCATCCTCACGTGTAGGATCACGGGGCGCGCCCTGCCCCGCAAGTTCAGCACGCAACGCCAACAGCCCGCGATACGTCGCCGCCGCATCCGCCGAGCCGCCACCGATGCCGGACGCCACCGGCAATTGCTTGTCCAGATGCATCGACAGCGCTTGGTCCTGTGGCCAGAACCGCCGCGCAGTGTGCCACATGATATTGTCATTGCCGCCAAGATCGGGGGACGCTTCGGGGCCGGTCACGTCGAGTGTGCATGGCCCGGACCCGTGCAGCGTTACGGTGTCACCAATATCCGCAAAGGCGACCAGCGTATCCAACAGATGATAGCCGTCCGCGCGCTTTCCGGTAACATGCAAACACAGGTTGATCTTGGCCGGGGCAAAGACTTCAACCCTCGTCATCCGAAACCTTCAAGGGCTCCGCGCCCTCTTCTTCCAGGACCTGATCGAGACCGACTTCAAGTTTGCGCCGCATGCGCACGGGATCGGCTTCACCGTCAGCATCATCAGGGTCCACAAAACTTAGCGCACGCGTCCACTGGAACCGCGCCTCACGCTTACGATCCACGGCCCAATACACATCGCCAAGGTGATCGTTGACAACGGGGTCGATGGGCATCAACTCAACGGCACGCTCCATGTGCTCCACCGCTTCCTCGTAACGGCCAAGGCGGTACAGGACCCAGCCCAGCGAATCCACGATGTAGCCGCTGTCGGGGCTTGCATCGACGGCCTGCTCGATCATCGACAGTGCCTCATCCAGCTTGATCTGCTTTTCAACCAGCGAATAGCCGAGGTAGTTCAGAACCTGTGGCTGCCCCGGGTTCAACTCGAGCGCCTTGCGAAAATCTGCCTCGGCGCGCGGCCATTCCTTGAGACGTTCCAGTGAGATGGCGCGGGCGTAATAAAGAAACCAGGCGGCGCGTTCGCTGTCATCCGTAAGTTCGAGGGCGCGGTCATAGGCCACGACGGCCTCTTCGAACTTGTCCTGATGACGCAGGGCATCGCCGAGTGTGGAGTGCACAATCGCCAGATCTCCAAACCGCTTCGCCAGCTGTTCCAGCACTTCGATTGCCGCCTCCGGCCGACCGGACTGGCGCAGAACGGCCGCCCGGCCAAGCTCGGCTGCGTGAAAGGCCGGGTGATCCGCGGGCACGTCCTTGTAGGCGGCATTGGCCAGATCGTATTGCCCAAGGCTGTCCAGCAGTTCCGCCGTCAGCAACAGCGCATCGATATGATCCGGCCGCAAATATCGGGCCAATCGCGCATAGAGCAGCGTGTAATCCGCCCCCGCATCCTGACGCAACGCACCCGCCACGGAATAAAACACCTCAGCGGCCCCGTCACTTGCGGACGTTATGTGGGTAAAGGGCAACGTCTCATCGGCTTCCAGCCTTTCCGAAAAGGCCCGTAGCTCCGGATCGGTTGCAGAGCCGAACGCATTCTGGATCGAGGCAAGGGCCTCTTCGTTCCGGCCAAGTTGCGACAGGACTTCGGCGCGTGCCATCGCACCGCGCCGCGTCTGCTGCAAGGGCCCGCCGTCCTGCCCTTCAAAGACTTCCGCGGCGGCTTCAAAATCACCCAGGCCCGCAAGCGCCATCGCCTTGTGGTAGAGGGCAAAGCCCTGCAATCCCGATTGGTCCGCGATCTCATCAAACTGCGCCATTGCGGTCGCTTCGTCTCCGGTCCCGACATGGGCCCATGCGGTCAGCAGGTTGTCCACCAATGGTCCGATGCCCTGTATTTCGGCATCGCGGGCCAGAAATGCGCTGTAGTCTTCATCGCGAAACAGCGTCGAAATCGTGGCCATATGTGCGATCTGGCTCTGCAGGCCACTGGCCTCCAGCGCTGTTGCCAAGGGTTTGGCCCGATCAACCCGCCCCAAGGCAATCTGGGCAAAGATTGCGTCCTCTGTAATCTCCGGGTTGCCCGGATCCCGCGCCAGCGCCTGCATGTAATAGCGCCCCGCTGCCTCGAAGTCGCTGCGCGCCGCAGCATGCTGCCCCGCCAGATAGGCCCCCGAAAACGATTGTGCAGCCGCAGGAGCAGACAGTGCCAGAATGACGGCCAGCGCGGCAGACGTAGACTTGAGAATTCGGATCACGGGGGGGTGCGCTCCTGTTTTGATCATTGATGTGCACAACGCACGATGTGCAAGCTATCACGGCCTGATCCTGTTGCAATCGGACAACTGCCAAAGCTGAATGACATCCGCGCGATCAGGCGCATTAATTTACGCTTGATCGCGGAAACACTGACAACTTCGCGGTTTCCCGAACCCGCCATATCAAGGCGTCAAACCGCCATCACATGTTGGGATAGTTCGGCCCGTCCCCGCCTTGCGGTGTTGTCCAGTTGATATTCTGGCTTGGGTCCTTGATATCGCAGGTCTTGCAGTGCACGCAGTTCTGGAAGTTGATGACAAAGCGTGTGTCCTTGCCCGCCTCTTCCACGAATTCGTAAACCCCCGCCGGGCAGTAACGCGCCGACGGGCCTGCATATTTGGGCAGGTTGATGCCGACAGGCACCGACGCGTCCTTCAGATGCAAATGCGCAGGCTGGCTTTCCTCGTGATTGGTAAAGGAAAACGCCACATTGGTCAGCCGGTCAAAGGACAGCTTGCCATCGGGCTTGGGATAATCGATGGGTTTGTGTTTGCTCGCCTCTTCGGTGGCATCCGCATCGGTCTTGCCATGGGACTGCGTCCCGAACAGGGAAAATCCGATCGTATTGGTCCACATGTCGAGACCACCCAGCATCAAGGACGCTGTCAGGCCGTACTTCGACCAGAGCGGTTTGACATTGCGCACCTTTTTCAAGTCTTTGCCGATTGCACCGTCACGCACTTCCGCCTCATAGGACGCAAGCTCATCGCCGGAACGGTCCGCCCGGATCGCAGCCACTGCCGCTTCGGCGGCCGCCTTGCCGGACAGCATGGCGTTGTGATTGCCCTTGATGCGGGGCACGTTCACCATGCCGACGGAACACCCAAGCAGGGCCACACCCGGCGCCACCATCTTGGGCATCGACTGATAGCCGCCTTCGGAAATGGCCCGCGCACCGTAGGCCACGCGCTTGCCTCCTTTCAGCAGTTCGGCAACCATCGGGTGATGCTTGAACCGCTGAAATTCCATGTACGGGAACAGATGCGGGTTCTTGTAGTTCAGGTGCACAACAAACCCGACATAGACCTGATTGTTCTCAAGGTGATAGATAAAGGATCCACCGCCTGCATTGCCGCCCAGCGGCCAGCCCATCGTGTGGGTGACAGAGCCTTCGCGGTGCTTTTCGGGATCGATCTCCCAGATCTCTTTCATGCCAAGGCCGAATTTCTGCGGCTCCTTGCCTTTGGAAAGGTCGTATTTCGCGATGACTTCCTTGGCCAGCGAACCGCGCACCCCTTCGCACAGGAACACGTACTTACCGTGCAATTCCATGCCCGGCTCGGTGCCTTCGCCAATGGACCCGTCCGGCTCAAGACCAAAGACACCCGCGACGACCCCTTTGACTTCGCCCTTGTCGCCATAGACCAGTTCGGAACAGGCCATTCCGGGGAAAACCTCGACGCCAAGTTCCTCGGCCTGTGCGGCCATCCAGCGACAGACATTGCCCATCGACACGATGTAGTTGCCATGGTTGTTCATCAGCGGCGGCATCGGAAAGTTTGGAATCCGCAACTGCCCGGCTTCGCCCAGCATATAAAAGTTGTCGTCCTTGACGGGCACGTTCAACGGCGCGCCCTTGTCTTTCCAATCGGGGATCAGCGCATCCAGACCGGCAGGGTCCAGCACGGCACCAGACAGAATATGCGCCCCCACCTCGGACCCTTTTTCAAGAACAACGACGTTCAGATCCGCATCCAACTGCTTGAGCCGGATGGCAGCGGACAGACCCGCAGGGCCTGCGCCGACGATCACAACATCATATTCCATCGTTTCGCGTTCAATCTCGGCCATAGCTGCGGCTCCCTCCATAGACTGGCTGCAAGGCCAAACGGCCCCGAACAAATTGCTTCGGAATTGGCTACCGGAGCCCCTGTCGGTTTGCAATCGCGACACCGCGTAAAATCAGCCACGGCGGCGATGGGTCACAGAGTATCTTGCTTTTGACGCCACATCGCGCAGGATGAGGTCACATCAACGCAAAGGACATCCCATGGCCGTAACGCTTCAGGTTCTCTATCCGATCTCGGATGGCAGCCAATTTGAGGAACGTCTGATCAACGCTTTTGGCTTCGCCGCCGTCCCGGTTTGAAGGCA
>CAYGQZ010000169.1:2979-9353 GCA_964352055.1 uncultured Rhodobacterales bacterium | reverse complement strand
GGTGGTGACATTTCTGTTTTGCAAACCCAGTGACATTTCTACTTGGTTGCAACATTGGTGTGTGCGGGTAGGTTAATATCCGAAGTGCAAACACGACATGAAAACAAGCGGTAGACCTAAGCATATCGGCTCCGACCCCACCGTTTTATCCAGAGATTTGAAGACCGGCGAACTTGATCAAGCCGCTTGGGCCGTTTGGATCGTTCTACAATCATCCCGTCGCAAATCTGTTCTGATCTAGACCGGCTTCGGTGCGCAGGCGTTCCCACCTAACCTGCCAAAGGCACAGTTTGCCGAGTGTGTCATGTTTGCTTTGGTGTTACCATTCAAGCAGACATTGGCGCGTCTTGCGCGAACAACCAGGCGAAGGGCAGCATCACGATGGATATCAAAGGCAAGACCGTTGTCGTTACGGGTGCCGCTGCGGGGATCGGTCGCGCGTTGTGCCTTGCTTTTGCAGATGAAGGCGCGGCATTGGTTGTTTGTGTCGATCTGGACTTAAGTGGTGCTGAAGAAACGGCCAAGGTAATCAATGGCTTGCCAATCAAAGTTGATGTTTCATTCGAGGATGAAATTGCAGCCATGATTGAACAGATCGAGGCAGATGTCGGACCTATCGACCTCTTTTGTTCCAATGCCGGGGTGTTGGCACAAGGTGGCGTGGATGCGCCAAATGCAGATTGGCAAAGGCTGTGGGATATCAATGTCATGGCCCATGTCTGGGCGGCCCGCCATCTGGTGCCGCGCATGATCGTCCGTGGCGGCGGGTATTTGCTGAACACGGCCTCTGCGGCGGGATTGTTGAACCAGATCGGCAGCGCGCCATACGGCGTCACCAAACACGCAGCTGTTGGCCTCGCGGAATGGCTGGCGCTGACCCATGGGGATGACGGGATAAAGGTTTCTGTATTGTGTCCGCAAGCGGTCCGTACGGCGATGACCGAGGGGTTCGAAGACCACGTGGCGGCAATCGACGGGATGTTGGAGCCTGCGGATGCTGCGCGCGCCTGTGTCGCCGCGATCCGGGCAGAGACGTTCCTGGTGCTACCCCATCCAGGTGTTCTGGACTATATGCGGCTCAAGACTGCCGATTATGATCGGTGGATTGGCGGGATGCGGAAGTTGAACCGGCGGTTCGGCAGGCTTTAGGCCATCGACTGGGGCTCTGCCCCAGACCCCGGGATTTTCTCGAACAGAGAAGCAGACCCGTCAGGTTTTGGGTTTGATCGGCCTGAGCAGGCCTTCCTGGGCGACAGAAGCAATCAGTGTGCCAGTCCGGTTGTAGATCATGCCTCGGTTGAAGCCGCGCCCGCCTCCGGACCAGGGGCTGTCGAGCGTATAGAGGTGCCAGTCGCAAAATTCAGCGGGCGCGTGAAACCACATGGAGTGATCGAGGCTGGCGGCCATGACCTTGCCGGTGAACCAGGTTTGGCCATGCGGGCGCAGCGCAGAGCCGAGCAGGTTCATGTCGGAGGCATAGGCCAGCAGGCAGTGTTGCAATTGCGGGCTGATCTCCTGGGCCGCTGCCATGCGAAACCACAAATGATTGACGTCATCGGCAGGTTCCGGCGCAAAGAAGTCGCGCGGCGCGACCTCGCGGATGTCGATGGGACGTGGTCGCAGAAACTCGGCGTGGTGCCGTTCAGGGATCTTGTCGATCACCGCTGCACGCAGTGTTTCGCGGTCGGCGAGATCTTCCGGCCCTTCGACATCCGGCATCGGGTGCTGATGGGTCCATCCCTCCTCCTCGACGTGGAACGAGGCGGACATGTTCAGGATCTGTTTGCCGTGCTGGATGGCCACGACCCGCCGGGTTGTGAAGCTGCCACCATCGCGCGCGCGGTCGACCTGGTAGATCACGGGAATTGCCGGATCACCGGGGCGGATGAAATAGGCGTGCAGGCTGTGGCAGAGCCGACCCTCGACCGTGTGATAGGCGGCCGCCAGGGCCTGTCCGATCACTTGTCCGCCAAAGATCCGGGTCGGTGTCTCGCCCCCCTGCCCTGTGCCGCGAAACAGATCCACTTCGAGCGGTTCGACCGCCAGCAGATCCAGCAGGGTTTGGTGTGGATCGGTCATGAACGTCCCTTTGCATAGGCGATGAATGTGTCGAAGCTGTCTGGGTTGGCCATGGCATCGCGATTGACCACAGTGTCCGGATCACCGCCCAGCAGCAGTTTCTTGACCGGCACTTCGAGTTTCTTGCCCGAAAGCGTGCGCGGAATTTCGGTGACTTCGAGGATCTCGTTGGGCAGAAAACGCGGCGACACGGCGGACCGGATCGCGGCGTTGATCTGATCCTTCAGCCTGTCCGTAAGACCATCCGTCGTCACCACGAAAAGCGGCATGAAGCTGTCGCGCCCCAGATATTCCAGATCGATGACAAGGCTGTCGGTGATGCCGTCCACCCCTTCGACCGCCTGATAAATCTCGGCCGAGCCAAGCCGCAGCCCCTTGCGGTTGATCGTGGCGTCCGAGCGGCCATAGATGACCGAGCCGCCCTCTGGTGTGATCTCGATCCAGTCGCCATGCCGCCAGATGCCGGGATAGGTGTCGAAATAGGCGTCGCGCAGCCGCCTGCCATCGTCATCGCCCCAGAAATAGAGCGGCATGGAGGGCAAAGGCTCGGTGCAGACCAGTTCGCCCACCTGGTCGAACACCTCATTGCCCGCCTCGTCAAAGGCCCTCGTGGCATTGCCCAGTGCCCGGCATTGCATTTCGGCCGCCCGCACCGGCATCATCGGATTGCCCAGCACAAAGGCGCCTGCAAAATCTGTGCCCCCCGATACAGGCGCCAGCCACAGATCAGATTTCACGTCGCGGTAAATCCAGTCATAGGCGTCGGGCGACAGCGGTGATCCGGTGGAGCCTACGCATTTCAGGGCTGTCAGATCAAGGTCGCACGGTCTGATGCCTGCTTTGCGGCAAACGTCGTAAAAGGCGGCTCCCGATCCGAAAACGGTCACCCGATGCGCTGCGACGAACCGCCAGACGGCCAGCAAATCGGGGTGATTGGGTGCACCGTCAAAGATCGCGACCGTGCCCCCCTGCATCAACCCGGGCCATTGCAGGTTCCACATGATCCATCCCGCCGAGGTCATCCAGCAGTAGATGTCCGAGGCGGTGAGGTTCTGATGCAAGGTGTGTTTGTTCGCCTCGAGCACGATGCCGCCGTGCCCATGCACGATGGGCTTTGGATCACCTGTCGTTCCGGAGGAGTACACGATCCAGAGCGGATGGTCGAAGGGGACATCAAGCGGCGCGAGTGGAGCCTTGGTCCCCGTCAGGCTGTCCCAGTCCCTGTGCGTTGGCGCAAGCGGTTGGCACACCGGCTTCATCACCACATGCGCCAGCGATGGCAGCCCGGCAATGATCTCCTGCACCACAGCGCTGCGGTCGATCCTCTTTCCGGCATGGACATAGCCGTCCTGGGCCAGCAACACCTTGGGTGCGATCTGTTTGAACCGATCGAGGATCGCCACATGCCCCATGTCCGGCGCGCAAAGTGACCAGATCGCCCCCAGCGACACCGTGGCCAGAAAGCCGATCATCGCCGTTTCCGTGTTCGGCAGGATCGCCACGACCCTGTCGCCCTTGGTCACGCCCATGGATTTCAAATGGTGCGCCACGCTGGCGACCCGTGCGTGCAGGTCGCCCCATGTCAATGTGCTGTTGCCAAAGGTCTCGGACTGGACAATCAGTGCGGGTTTATTCGGTGCCGTATGGCAATGGCGCAGGATCTGGCTTGCATAGTTCAACCGCGCGCCCGGCCCCCATTCGGCACCGGGCATCTGCCGTTTGGGCAGAAACACATCTGGTCGGGTGCCTTGAATGTCAAAAAAATCCCAGATTGCACCCCAGAAAGCGTCAATCTCAGTAATGCTCCATTCCCAAAGGGCGTTGTAGGTGTCAAAACCAAGGCCGCGTTCGGTGTGCAGCCAGCGGATGAACGCCGCCATGCTCGAGGCTTCTGCCTGCTCCGGCGAAGGGGTCCAGAGGATCGGGCGGCTCATGTCAATGCTCCGTTTAAAAGCGCCTTGAGTTCGGCGCGCGCCGTATAGCTGGACGAGGGGCTGAGTTGTGTGAACATCACCACGGAGAAGTCATGCACAGGGTCGATCCAGAAGAAGGTCGACGCCATGCCGCCCCAGCTGAAATCGCCCACAGATCCAGGCACGCGACTGCGCGCAGGATCAAGCACGACGGCCCCGGCAAGGCTGAAGCCGACGCCGTCCATGGGCTGTTCGGCAAAGCTGGAGGGACCAAGGCTCGCGATGTCGCCGGGCAAGTGATTGGCCATCATGAACGCGGCCGTCGAGGGTGAGATCAGCGGCCCGTCCGGCCCCTGCCCGCCCCTGCGCAGACACTCGGCAAAGCGCATATAGTCGTCAATGGTGCCGACCAGACCACCGCCGCCAGAGTGTAAGGTCGGGTTCAGGAAGGGAGAACCTTGCGTGTTGTCCACCTCGCGCAGAGATGGTGGGCCCTCGGCGGATTGGTTCAGGTTCATCGGGTCGCCCGCAAGTGGCGTGTAAAGGCTGGCAAACCGTTCCTGTTGCGCAGGTTGTACCGCGAAATCGGTCGCGGCCATGCCCAAGGGGGCAAAGATGCGTTCCCGGAACACATCGCCCAGGCTTTGGCCGGTCACAACCTCGATCACCCGCCCGATGACATCGATGCCCACCGAGTATTCCCATTTTGTGCCCGGGCGAAAGGCCAATGGCAGGGCGGCGGTCGCATTGCACTGGCTGTCCAAAGTGCCCGCGTTTGGCTTGAAGACGATATCCTTCTCCGCCATCGCCTCCGACACGAGCGAGGTGTTGAACGGATAGCTGAGCCCTGACGTATGGGTCAGCAACTGGTGCAGCGTTGGGGGCGCGCAGGGCTCTGTCTGGTCCAGTGAGGTGGCACCGGGGATCAAGGCGTGACAGTCGGAGAATGCGGGCAGAAACCGCGACACCGGCGCATCGAGCGTAAACGCGCCCTCTTCTACCAGCATTATCAGGGCGAGTGCCGTCACCGGCTTGGTCATGGAGTAGATCCGCGCAACGGTATCGCGGGTAAAGGGCGCGCCGCTGGCCAGATCGCGTAGGCCGACCGCGTTGAAATAGACCTCTTGTCCTGCCTGTTTGACAAGGATCGAAACGCCGGGAAACTTCTGCTCCGCCACATAGCGTGCCGCCCAAGGCGTGAGGCGGGTCAGTCGTTGGGGATCGAGGGTCAGCGCCATATCATCCTCCGAGCATTGCGGTCATGGCCTCACGCGTGCCGGGCATGAACCAATCCGCGCGGGGTTGGCCCATCTGGGTCTTGATCCGTTCTATGGTTTCGCCCCGGATCTGCTGTTTGACCGACGCATAGGCGGCAGCCGGTATCGCTGCAAATTCTGCGGCGTCCTGCATGGCCTCGGTGATCAAGTTCTCTTCGGGCACGATCCGGTCAATCAGGCCCGCATCGCGGGCATCTTCCGCTCGGATGGCTTGGCCCCGCATCATCAACCGGCGCAGATCATTTGGGGCAAGCATGGCGCGGGCAATCTCCATTGGTCCGACAGGGAAGTCCACGCCGACGCGCACTTCGGCCAGCCCGAACGTGGCGCGCGGACTGGACAGTCGGTGATCGGCCCCAAGGACAAAGAACAGGCCACCCGCAATCGCTGCCCCATTGACGGCGACAATCACAGGCTTGGGGCAGGCAAAAAGGCGCAGGAAGCCGACATTCAGGCCCTCGACAATCGCCGCCTGGTCACTGGTGTCAAAATCCCGCGCGACTTTCAGGTCAAGACCAGCCGAAAACACCCGCAGGGCGCTGGATATAACAATCGCACGAACATGATCGGCAGCTTCCGCAGCCTCAATCACGTCTGCCAGTCCAAAAAGCCGGTCCGCACGCAAGGCGTTGACGGGGGATGCGTCCAGCAGAAGATGCCGAATGGTGCCTTCGTCCTTTTGCCTGATCCAGCTTGTGTCAGCCATGTCGGGCCTCCTTCGGGAAAAAACGCTTTGGTCCACGATAGCTTGCCCATCGGCCTTGCCAAGGCAAAAGCGGGCCGCGTACCCTCTGGCCCAAGATCGAAGGAGATCGTGATGCTCAAGCTATACTTCGCGCCAAAAAGCCGGGCGGTACGGGTCGCGTGGATACTGGAAGAGTTGGGGCTTGATTACGAGTTGCACAGCTTTGCCCTGGGTGACCCGGCGATGCGTGCGCCGGAGTTCCGCGCCTTGCATCCCATGGGGCGTGTGCCGGTGCTGGAAGATGGTGACGTGAAGATCATGGAAAGCGGGGCGATCGTGGAATATCTGATCGCGCGGCACGGCGATGGACGCTTGCGCCCTGCCCCGGACAGCGCGGATTTTCCGGCCTATCTGCAGTGG
>CAYGQZ010000169.1:0-2879 GCA_964352055.1 uncultured Rhodobacterales bacterium | reverse complement strand
TCTGCCAAACCTGCGGGACTATGTGGCCCGGCTCTCTGCCCGCCCCGCCCTGCAAAAGGCAGAAAGCCTGTGAGCCATATTCTGATCGTTGGCGCTGGCGACTATGTGGGCGCGGCGATTGCCCGGCGTTTTGCAAAAGAGGGCTGGATTGTGTCGATGGGGCGCAGGCGCGGTGCAGCGCTGGCTCCGCTGGTGAACGAGATCAACGAGGCCGGTGGCACAGCCTTTGGGCACAGCATGGACGCCCGTGATGAGACAAGCGTTGCGGAGACATTTGCCAAGGCCGAAGCCGTGGCAGCCCTTGATGTGGTGATATTCAATGTGGGCGGAAATGTCCGCTTTCCGATCCGGGATACGACAGCACGGGTGTTTCGCAAGGTCTGGGAGATGGCGTGCTTTGGCGGGTTTCTCACCGGGCGCGCTGCGGCAGCCGCGATGGTGCCGCGCGGTCAGGGGTGCATCTTTTTCACCGGTGCGACGGCCTCCATGCGCGGCGGGAACGGGTTCGCGGCCTTTGCCGCGGCCAAGGGTGCATTGCGCAATCTGGCGCAATCCATGGCGCGCGAGCTTGGACCGCAGGGCATTCACGTGGCGCATCTGGTCATAGATGCGGCGATCGATACCGCATGGGTGCGCGAGATCATGGCGCAACGGGGTGTGGATACGGCGGCACTGGAACCGGACACATTGATGAACCCCGCATCCGTGGCCGAAGCCTACTGGGCACTGGCCCGGCAACCGCGAGACGCGTGGACCTTCGAAATGGATATCCGTCCCTGCAAGGAGACCTGGTGATGCAGACAATCGAATTTCTTTACGACTTCGGAAGCCCCAATGCATATCTGGTGCACCAGCTTTTGCCAAACATTGCGGCGCGGCATAACGCATCAATACAGTGGGTTCCGATCTTGTTGGGCGGTGTGTTCAAGGCGACCAACAATCAGGCGCCAATGATCACCTTTGCCGAAGTGACGGGCAAGAACGACTACATGCGGATCGAGTTGGCGCGCTTTGTGGAACGTCATGAGGTTGCCTTCAACTGGAACCCGCATTTTCCGGTCAACACTCTGGCGGTGATGCGCGGAGCGGCCTTTGCATCCGGCAAGACGTGGGAGCGGCGCTATATCGACGCTGTCTTCAAGGCGATGTGGCTGGATGGGCGGGATATGGCGGATGTGGCCGTGGTGTCGGAGGTGCTGGCAGCGGCGGACCTGCCCGCCGAAGACATTCTGTCGGCGACGCAGGCACCGGAAGTCAAAGGTCTGCTTGTGGATGCAACGACGAGCGCCGTGGCACGTGGGGTCTTTGGCTCGCCAACGATGTTTCTGAATGGCGAGATGTTTTTCGGCAAGGACGCCTTGAGTGATCTGGAGTGGCGGTTGAGCTAGCGTTTTCCGAAACGGAAAACGGCCGGAAACCGTATCGGTTTCCGCCGCCCTCAAACCTCGAGCCATTCCTTTCGGACGTCTTCGCGCGCTTTCAGCTCTGCCGGGGTGCCCTCAAACACCACCTTGCCGTGACCCATGACATAGACCCGGTGTGCAATATCGAGCGCGATGGACAATTTCTGCTCGACCAGCAGGGTCGCAATTCCACGGCGCGCGATTTCCTGCAGCAGTTCGGCGACGCGTTGGACCATCTGCGGGCTCAGCCCTTCGGTTGGCTCATCAATCATCACAAGGTCCGGATCGCCCATCAATGTCCGACACATCGTCAACATCTGTTGCTCTCCGCCCGACAGAACCGACGCCTCGACATCGGCGCGCCGTTCGAGATTTTCGAACAGCGCGAACATGTCCTGCATCGACCAGCGGCCCACGCCATCCATTTGCCCCGGCTTCAGACCAAGGATCAGGTTTTGCCGTGTTGTGAGACCGGGAAAGATATCCCGGTTCTCGGGGACATAGCCGATCCCCAGATTGGCCACCTCAAAGGCTTTCTTGCCCGCAATCTCCTGCCCTTTGAACATGACAGAACCGTGCGGTTCCACCTCGCCCATCACCGCCTTGCATGTGGTCGATCGCCCCACACCGTTGCGGCCCAGCAGCGCGACAATCTCCCCTTCGTCGATCGCCAGATCGACCCCCTGCAGAATATGGGATTTGCCATAATACGCATGCAGATCAGTGACTTTGAGCATCAGTGATCCTCCAGCGCCGTGCCAAGATAGGCTTCCTGCACGCGGGCATTGGCCCGGACTTCTTCCGGTGTGCCAGTGGCGATGATCTCGCCGTACACCAGCACCGAAATCTGGTCGGCCAGCCCAAAGACCACGCCCATGTCATGTTCCACCATGACCAGCGTCTTGCCTTCGGTCACAGTGCGGATCAGGTCGACGATATAGTCGGTTTCCGAATGGCTCATCCCGGCGGTGGGCTCATCGAGCATGATCACGTCCGCGCCCCCGGCAATGGTAATCCCGATCTCAAGTGCGCGCTGCTCGGCATAGCTGAGCACACCTGCAGGCAGATTGCGCCGGGCCGTCAGATTGATCTGTTCGAGGATTTCATCGGCCCCGTCCGTCAAGGCCCGGCTGCGCCCGACCATGGACCAGAAGTTGTAGCGATAGCCCATCGACCAGAGCAGGGAGCAGCGCACGTTTTCGAACACTGTCATCCTGGGGAAAATATTGGTGATCTGGAAGGACCGGCTCAACCCCATGCGATTGATCTCGAACGGGGCTTTGCCTGCAAGGTCCGCGCCGTGCAGGCGGATTTTGCCCTCGGATTGGGGGAACCGTCCGGTGATCAGGTTGAATAACGTCGATTTTCCGGCCCCGTTCGGTCCGATGATCGCATGCCGCTCGCCTTTGGCAATAGACAGGTCAACGCCGCGGATGATCTCGGTCTTGCCAAAGGATTTCTTGAGACCGTCGAGTT
>CAYGQZ010000168.1:7485-9468 GCA_964352055.1 uncultured Rhodobacterales bacterium | reverse complement strand
ATTGACCTGCCGATGCTGCACTTGCGCCGGGTCAAAGCCAAGTTCGATACCGGCGCGCGCACCTCGGCGCTGCACACCAGCCAGATCGAGACCTTTACGAATGACGCGGGCGAGGAATGGGTACGTTTCCACGTCCAGATGAAACACACCGATCCCGAACGCTGGTTCGAAGCGCCGGTTCACTCGGTTCGCTCGATCAAGAATACCAGTGGCGTGCCGGAGGATCGGGTGATTATCAAGACACCGATCAAGATCGCCGGACAGACCTGGCCGATCGAAGTTTCACTGACCGATCGCTCCAACATGCGGCTGCCAATGATCGTCGGTCGCAGTGCACTCAAGGGGCGCAATATCGCTGTCCATACCCGCCGCACAAAGCTATCTGACGTCTAGACTCCAAAAGCCCACGGGGCAGAAAGCCATTGGCCATGAAAATTGCAATGCTTGCGCGGAATGCAGGGCTTTATTCCCACCAGCGCCTGAAGGAAGCCGCGGAAGAACGTGGACATCAGCTGGACATCATCAATACCTTGCGCTGTTACATGAACATCGCGTCACGGCGGCCCTCGATCTACTACAACGGTGAACAGCTGACCGGGTATGATGCGGTCATTCCGCGCATCGGCGCGTCGGTCACCTTTTATGGCATGGCGGTCTTGCGCCAGTTCGAGATGATGGGGGTCTACCCGCTTAACGAAAGCGTCGCCATCGGCAGATCCCGGGACAAGCTGCGTTCGATGCAATTGCTTGCGCGGGACGGGATTGGCCTTCCGGTAACGACCTTCGCGCATGATCCCAAGCAGACAGAAGAAGTCTTGAAGCTCGCAGGCAGTGCGCCTTTGGTTGTGAAGCTGCTTGAGGGGACCCAGGGGCTTGGTGTGGTTCTGGCCGACACGGACCGGTCGGCAAAATCGGTTGTTGAAGCCTTTCGCGCAACCAACACCAACATCCTGATTCAGGAGTTCATCAAGGAAGCAGGCGGTACGGACATTCGAGCCATCGTTGTGGGTGGCAAGGTGATTGCAGCCATGAAACGCACCGGTGTCGAAGGTGACTTCCGCTCCAACCTGCACCGTGGCGGGTCGGCTCAGGTCATCAAGCTTTCGCCCGAGGAACGCTCAACGGCAGTCCGCTCGGCGAAAGCCATGGGACTGAATGTCTGCGGCGTCGATATGTTGCGTGCCAACCACGGCCCGGTCGTGATGGAGGTGAACTCTTCGCCGGGTCTTGAGGGCGTCGAGAAGGCGACAGGGCTCGATATTGCTGGAAAGATCATCGAGTACATGGAGAAAAACGCAAAACCCAACAATACAAGAACGCGCGGCAAAGGCTGATGGCCAAACGTCAGGGGTTCACGCTGAACGGCACCGTCGTCGCACCCGGAACGCGGCAAACCGTTGATTTTCCGATCAGTGTCCTGTCCGATCACACGCCGGTCACCATGTCGGTTCATGTGATCCATGGCCGCCTTGATGGTCCGACCGTGTTCGTCAGTGCCGGAGTGCATGGGGATGAAGTGATTGGCGTCGAGATCGTGCGCCGCCTGTTGCACAGCCAGAACGTGAAATCGCTGCGCGGCACGCTGATCGCGGTGCCGATCGTCAACACCTACGGTTTCATAAGTCATTCACGCTATTTGCCCGACCGGCGTGATCTCAACCGGTCGTTTCCCGGCAGCGCCACGGGTCCGCTGGCATCGCGGTTGGCGCATCTGTTTCTGCATGAGATTGTGGATCGATGTGACCTCGGCATCGATCTGCATTCCGCCGCCATCCATCGCAAGAACCTGCCGCAAATCCGCATATCGCCGGGCAACGAACGGCTGTCCGAATTGGCCGAGATCTTTGGTGCGCCTGTCATCATGGAATCGCCTTTGCGCGAAGGGTCGCTGCGCGCAACCGCCCGCGACAGAGGCACCGACATTCTCTTGTTCGAAGCTGGCGAAGGTCTGCGGTTTGACGAGATGTTCATCCGCGCCGGTGT
>CAYGQZ010000168.1:0-7385 GCA_964352055.1 uncultured Rhodobacterales bacterium | reverse complement strand
CTGGCCCGTGTCAAGTCGACCGAAATAGCCGAAGGGGCGGTGATCGATCTGAACGATCAGCTTGCCGATGACCCACTGTTCGACGAAGACGAAATCATCTGACCGTCAAAGCCAAAAGGAACGCGAGCATCCAGAATGTGCCAGGGCCACACACGCGCCACCGACAACTGCGCAATCTGTTGCGCGTTGAATTGCAAACCCGCCTCTCCATCCCGCCAATTCAATCTGTCAGGTCGCCGGGCTTGGGTATATACGCGTTCTTATGAATGACTTGACCTCGCCCATGATCGAGATCGCGCTGGACGGCAACACGGCAAAGGTGGTCCTGCATGGGCCGTTTACCATTTTCAACGTCACGGAATTGGCCGAGGGCATAGACAGCCTCAGCGTGGATCAGGCCATCCGCATTGACCTGTCCGACGTCACGCGGTTCGACACATCGGCCGCATGGGCCCTGACACGGCTCAAGGCACGTGCGGCGGCGGCCGGTCAGCAGATCGAGATCATCGGCGCCAAGGAAGGGCCAGCCAGCCTGTTCCGGACAGTGGGCGCGGCAATGCCCGATGCGACGCAACCTGCCACGCCGCCACAAACCCTTGTGGATCGCGTGGCTGCGTTGGGTGAAGCCGTGGCGGGCGGCGTACGCTTTCTGCTCGCCCTGATCGGGTATTTCGGATTGTTCCTTGCGCGATTGGCGCGGTCTGTCCGGCACCCCCGTGACTTTCGACTGACCGCCCTTGTGCACCATTGCGAAGAGGTCGGCTTCAAGGCTGTGCCGATCGTGTCGCTGATGGCATTCCTGATTGGCGTGGTGCTGGCGTTCCAGGGCTCAACGCAATTGCGCCAGTTCGGCGCCGAAGTCTTTGTGGTGGATCTGATCGCCATTTCGATCCTGCGCGAACTGGGTATTCTGCTGACCTCGATCATCGTGGCGGGCCGCTCGGCCTCGGCCTTCACCGCCGCGATCGGGTCCATGAAGATGCGCGAGGAGATTGACGCGATGCGCAGTCTCGGGCTGGACCCCGCGACAATCCTCTTTGTTCCGCGCATCCTTGCGCTGTTCCTGATGCTGCCGATCCTGGGTCTGGTGGCCAATGTCATGGGTTTGCTGGGCGGCGGCCTGATGGCCTGGGTGGAACTTGGTATATCTCCCGCCATGTTCATGACGCGGCTGGTCGAAGGCACCGATGTCAGCCACGTCGTGGTGGGTATGGTCAAGGCGCCGGTCTTTGCCCTGATCATCGGCGTTGTGGGCTGTCACGCGGGGATGCAGGTCAAAAGCAATGCGGAATCGCTGGGTCAGATGACATCGGCGTCGGTGGTGACAGCAATTTTCGCGGTCATCGTGGCAGACGCGCTCTTTTCGATCTTTTTTGCACAGATCGGGGTATGACCTTGCCAGAAGAACCCCGCGAAACCGTCATTTCGATCCGTGGCCTGCGCAATCAGTTCGGTAGCCAGATTGTCCACGAAAATCTGGACCTCGATATCTACCGCGGCGAAATCGTCGGCGTGGTCGGCGGGTCCGGGACGGGCAAATCGGTCCTGTTGCGCACGATCATCGGCTTGAACCCGCCTGCCGCCGGCAGCGTAACGGTCCTGGGCCAGGACGTGCTGAACGAAGGCGACACCGCAGATCACGAATCCGAGGCGCGATGGGGTGTGATGTTTCAGGACGGTGCGCTGTTTTCGTCGCTGACCGTGCGCGAAAATGTCGAGGTTCCGATGCGGGCCGTCGATGGCCTTGACCCCGAGATACGTGTCGCTTTGGCGGACCTCAAGATTTCGATGGTGGGGCTGCCCTATCTTGCAGGGGCCAAATACCCGTCCGAGCTTTCGGGGGGCATGCGCAAACGGGCGGGACTGGCGCGGGCGCTGGCCCTTGATCCGCAGATTCTGTTTCTTGACGAACCCACAGCGGGGCTCGATCCCATCGGTGCCGCCGAGTTCGATATCCTGATCAGGGAACTGAGCCGCGCGCTGAACCTGACCGTGTTTCTGGTGACCCACGATTTGGATACGTTGCACGCCGTTTGCGATCGGATCGCGGTGCTTGCAGAACGTCGGGTGCTGGTATCCGGTTCCATGAGTGATATGCTTGCCGTCGACCACCCTTGGGTTCACGAATATTTCCATGGTCCGCGCGCGCGTGCAGCGCTGGACACAAAAGAAGTCGCCACAAGACAAATCAGGAGCTGATAATCCAATATGGAGACACGCGCGAACTACATTCTGATCGGCACATTCACCCTTGCCGGAATTCTGGGTCTTGTGGCTCTGGTCTTGTGGTTTGCTCGGGTCGAACTGGACCGGCAATTCGCCTATTACGACATCCGTTTTTCGTCGGTTTCGGGCCTGAGTGCGGCATCTGACGTCCGCTTCAGCGGCCTACCCGTAGGTCAGGTTGTCGATGTGCGTCTTTCTCCGGATCAGGATGGCACGATCCTTGTTCGGGTCGAAGTCGACGCGATCACGCCGGTCCGTGTGGACAGCATCGCAAC
This sequence comes from uncultured Rhodobacterales bacterium, assembly GCA_964352055.1. GTDB lineage: Bacteria > Pseudomonadota > Alphaproteobacteria > Rhodobacterales > Rhodobacteraceae > Tateyamaria. The sequence continues at coordinate 4,884 of CAYGQZ010000168.1, read as the reverse complement.
GATCGAGGCACAGGGCGTCACGGGTGTGTCCTTTGTCCAGATCGGGCCAGGCTCAGTGTCAGAGGCCCTGTTACAGCCCAGCCCGTCCGAACCTGTCCCCCAGATCATCGCGGGTCGTTCGGTGATACAATCGCTGTCGGAAGGTGCGCCGGAACTGGTCACGCAGACCCTCGCCGTGATCGCAGAGGTCAAACAGCTCTTTGGTCCGGACAATCAGGCTCAGATCGAGCGGATCCTCACAAATGTCGCCGAAACGTCAGAGACCTTCTCCACCACGCTTGAGGGTTTTTCCGAATTTGCCGGTTCGGCCAACGCATTCGCCAATGAAATCTCGAACGTCAGCCAAATCCTCATCGGGTTGTCGGATGATATCGAAAGCCTCCTGCAGAACGCGAACACGACGGTTTTGAACATCAACGCCCTTACAGAAAATGCAGAAACCCTGCTGTCCACCGGAACAACGGTGCTCGATGCCGCCGAAGACACATTCACAGAGGCGGAAACGTACCTCGCCGAGGACCTTGTCGCCACAACCGACGCATTGCGCGCAGCCCTTGTGAACCTGCAAGCCGAAATCGGCAAAATCAGCGACAGCACGCAAACGATGATCGCGACCTTCACAACAACGGGCACAACGGCCAATGCGCGCCTGACCGAAGCCGAAGCAACGCTCGCTTCGCTTGATGCGGTCCTGCTGCGCGTGACCGAAACGCTGGGCAGCATCGAAGGGGCGGCGGCTGAATTTGATACTCTGCTTGAAACCCAGGGCGCGCCGCTTGTGGCCGAAGCGCGGGCAACTTTGGCCGAGATCAACACGGCCGTGGCGACGATCGGTGCCGCCGCCGAAACCGACCTGCCGGTGATCGTCGCTGACATTCGCAGCGCAACGGCAACGGCGGCCCAGGTCATCAGCGATGTGGGTCAGGATCTTTCCACGGCAAGCGGCCGGGTCGAAGCGCTGACTCTCTCGGCTGAAACCGCACTCACCGAAGTGACCACCACATTCGGCAACGCGAATGAAACCCTTGCGGCGATCAACACGGCCATGGAAACCGGCAATCGCACGCTGGAGGCCGCCGAAGGCGCTTTTACCGGCGCGGATCGGTTGATCAACGACGACATCGGCCAGGTGATCGAAGGCCTTCAAACCAGCATGGCGACGCTGAACGATGCCATCGCACGGGTGTCGCAGGACATTCCAGATATCACTGCCGAGCTTCGGTCGGCCAGCCAATCCGCCGAAGCCGCCTTTACCACGCTGCAAGGCGCAATTGCCCAATCCAGCCCGTCGGTGACGGAATTCGCGCGGACAGGGTTGCCGCTGTATACGCGTCTGGCGACGGAGTCGCGCGCCTTGATCCAGAATCTCGATCGGTTGACCCTGCAGATCCAACGGGATCCCGCACGCTTCTTTCTCGATCAACAATCGCCAGAATTTCGAAGGTAACATGACCATGCTTGTAGCTGCTAAACCGAGATTTTTTGCCATGATGCTCTCGCTTGCCCTGCTGGCAGGCTGCAGCACGCTTCAGGCCATTGGCGATGCAAGCACGCCGCTTGATATCTATGATCTGCGCGCGCCGACCGGAGCGCCGGTCGCGCCCGGTGCCCCCCTCGCCCGCGACGTGATCATCGAAGTGCCAACGACAAGCGGTGTTCTCAATACGGATCGGATCTTGATCCGACCCGACGCATTGCAAGCGCAGTACCTGCCGGATGTGCGTTGGGGCGACGAAGTGCCGATCATGATGCAAACGCTTTTGCTACGAACCCTGGAAAACACAGGCGGCCTGCGCTTTGTCGGTCGAAGACCGATTGCAGGCAGTGGAGACTTTGCAATTGTCACCGAGTTGGTGGATTTTCAGGCCGAGCTTGCCGAAGACGGCGAAGGTGCCGATGTGGTGATCCGGATGACATCGCGGATCATTCGGGAACGCGACGCACAAGTCATTGCAACTCGGCAATTCAGCACCCGTGCGATAGCAGGGTCAACAGACACACGCGCACTGGTCGAGGCCTTCGATGCGGCGTCCGACCAAGTGCTGATTGAATTTGCGAATTGGACCATGGCGACACTGGGTCGCCGGTTGGTTCCGGTGTGACAGGTGGCGCAAGCTCGCGGGACACACAACTGGTTCGCGTCCTACCGAAGCATCCTAAGAAGCTGACATACATGATCTTAAATCGAAAAGTGGTGCGGGCGGTGGGACTCGAACCCACACGGCCATACGGCCTCCAGATTTTAAGTCTGGTATGTCTACCATTCCATCACGCCCGCACACCGCCTTGTTAGGCAATCTGCACAGGCACCTCAAGCCTGAGCTCAGATATCTTCGCCCTTTGGGGCCAGCGGAGCCCCCTTTGCCAAAAGCGCGCGTTCGGAAAGCCAGGGATTGTTTTTCAGCGCGGCCTCCAACTGTGTTCGGGCCTCGGCAGTCCGCCCCAGCTGCATGAGGGTCAGGGCGCGGCCGGATTGCGCGCCAACGTGGTCCGGTGACAGCGCAAGGGCTGCGTCCAGATCGACCAGAGCCGCCGCGTAATCGGCACGCAAATAGCTGATGAACGCCCGCTGGTTATACCCCTCGGCATAATCCGGACAGTATTCCACTAGTTTGTCAAAGCTGTCATAGGCGCCTGCAAAGTCATAGATGCCACGCTGACGCATTCCACGATCCAGGACCTCTTGCGCCGGTTCGTCCGGCGCGCGCAGCCACACCTCCCACATCTTGTCCGACACGGCGCGGCCCGCGCGTTCGTCAGGGGCCGCATTCGCTGCGGCCTGCAGGTCTGACATCTCTGCCGCGTAGTCGCCAACCGGCGGGCAAGTTTCAGCAAGAGCGGGGGCGGCAACAACCGCCAAAACAAGAGCAAGTTTCATGCCATGAATAGTGAAGCGCCCGCGCCCTGCGTCAAGGCCTCGACCCGGGCGTATCACTCAATCCCGGGCAACATGACTTCCTTGACCGCTTCCATCGCAACAAAGGTCGAGGTCGCCGCCACATGCGGCAGCGTTGAAATCACATCCCCCAGAAATGCACGATATTGCGCCATGTCGCGCGTTCTGATCTTGAGTAAATAGTCGAAATTCCCTGCAATCATATGCGCCTGTTCGATCTGCGGCACTTGCCGCACTGCTGCATTGAAGGCGCGCAAGGCCTTTTCCCTTGTATCGCTCAGGCGCACTTCGACAAAAGCCACATGGTCTAGGCCCAGCGAGATGGGATCAAGCAAGGCGCGATATCCCATAATGATGCCGCTGCTTTCCAGACGCCGCAGGCGCGCCTGGGTCGGGGATTTGGACAGCCCGATATGCGCGGCAAGGTCCGTGATGCTCATTCTGCCGTCCTCGGCCAGCGCGGATAGAATCGCCTGATCCTGTTTGTCCAATTGTGACAGATCAATTGAATTGTTTTTGGGGCCATCTTTGGTCATCTGATCTGTCATTTTCCATACATTCGACGAAACCGCCTGATGATCTATTGATAAACTGGGACAAATGGAAAAGGAACCCACCATGAACCGCTCTGCTGCTTCCGACTTTGCCCTGGCTCTTGATGCGGGCATGTATGCCGACGCCGAGGCGACGCTTGCTGATCTGGTTGAAAGCGCTGCACTCAGCGCCGAAGACCGCGCGCAAATCTGCAAGAACGCCGCGCGTCTGGTCACAGCGATCCGCACTTCCGCCGCCCCCGGGTTAATGGAGGTGTTCCTCGCCGAATACGGGCTGTCCACGGATGAGGGCGTGTCGCTGATGTGTCTGGCTGAGGCATTGCTGCGGGTGCCGGATGCCGACACGATCGATGCGCTGATCGAAGACAAGATTGCGCCCTCGGACTGGGGCAAGCACCTTGGCCATTCGACCTCCAGCCTCGTAAATGCGTCAACCTGGGCGCTCATGCTGACAGGCCGCGTGCTGGACGACGACCAGCCCGGTCCGATCAAGCACCTGCGCGGCGCCATCAAGCGACTGGGCGAGCCTGTGATCCGCACTGCCGTCAGCCGCGCCATGAAAGAAATGGGCCGCCAGTTCGTTCTGGGTGAAAACATCGTCTCTGCCATGGACCGCGCCGCAGGCATGGAAGCCAAGGGGTTCACCTATTCCTACGACATGCTGGGCGAGGCTGCGATCACCGAAGCGGACGCACGGCGCTACCACCTCAGCTACAGCCGTGCGATCTCGGCCATTGCCAACGCCTGCACACATGACGACATCCGCGCCAATCCCGGGATTTCGGTCAAACTGTCGGCGCTGCATCCCCGCTATGAACGCGCGCAGGAAGACCGCGTCATGCGCGATCTGGTCCCGCGCCTGCGGTCCCTCGCCTTGCTCGCAAAATCTGCGGGCATGGGCCTGAACATCGACGCGGAAGAGGCGGACAGGCTGTCCATCTCGCTTCAGGTCATCGACGCGGTGATGTCCGAAGACGCGCTGGCCGGATGGGACGGCTTTGGCGTTGTGGTGCAGGCCTTTGGGCCCCGTGCCGGAACAGTCATCGACACGCTGTACCAGATGGCCGAACGGCATGACCGCCGCATCATGGTCCGCCTTGTCAAAGGCGCCTATTGGGATACCGAGATCAAGCGTGCCCAGGTCGAAGGCATCGACGGCTTTCCGGTCTTTACCCGCAAGGCGGCCACCGATGTGTCCTATATCGCCAATGCGCGCAAATTGCTGGGCATGACAGACCGGATTTATCCTCAGTTCGCGACGCACAACGCGCATACGGTTTCGGCAATCCTGCACATGGCGGGCGATCAACCCTACGAATTCCAGCGCCTGCATGGCATGGGCGAGGCCATGCACAACATCGTCATGCGCGAAAACGGCACCCGCTGCCGGATCTATGCCCCCGTGGGCGCGCACCGCGACCTTCTGGCCTATCT
>CAYGQZ010000167.1:6690-9690 GCA_964352055.1 uncultured Rhodobacterales bacterium | reverse complement strand
TATCAAGAGGCAGCGTCTGCTCTGTGTCGGTACCACCCATTCGTAGAGTGCGCAGCGTCCAACACTCCGGGCTGATTTCGTTGAAAAAGCCGTTTGATTTTGTGTGTCAGGGATGGGTTCTGCGTATGTTTTGTTGGGCAGTCTTGGCCGGACCTTCTTGCGTCTGCTCTGTGCGGTTGGATTGTAGTCGGACGCCTTGCATTGGCGGGCGAAGTCTCTGGCAATTTCGTATTTCTCGCGGCGGATGGCACGGGTCTCGGAGTTGGGGCAGCATTTGGCATTCAACGGTCAGCTTCTGCAGTCTGCGCTTCGGGCCCGGTATTTGCGTGATCTCCAGCTTGGCACGTTCCGGCTTGGATCAGAGTATGTGCGCGAGGTGTGCCGCATCTCTTTGCCTTCAGTGCTGATGTAGCGGTCGTTTTCATCGTCCCATGTGAGGTTGGGTCCCGAAAAGGTTCCATCTGTTCGCTTGTGGACACCTGCGGGTTGATCTCACTCACCGAAACAATATCGGTGATGTCGGCCTCCTGCGCTGACGCCACATCGCAAAGCACCAGCCAAACTTGAGGCTTGCACCAAGTCGTCGCAAGGAATGCGTCTCAATCCCTGCCCATCAGGAACGCCGCAACGGCCTGATAGGCAGGCAGCGAGGTCGGGTCGATGAAGCCGTTTTGTGCACGCGGGTAGGAGGCGAGGCGCACCAGTACCATTTCGGCTGTCGGGTCGACATAGATCGTCTGCCCGTGGACCCCGCGCGCCGCACAAGCCCCGTGGTCATTGTGCAGCACCCACCACTGGCTGGTGTAGCTGCCCGGTCCGAAGGTGGGGAAGCCGTCACCAAATTTCGACTGGTCACCGCCCGCACTGATCTTTTCGACGACTTCGGCGGGGAACAGGCGCTCGCCGTTCAACTCACCCGCGTTCAACATAAGCTGACCCAGCCGGCCGAGGTCGCGCAGCCCTGCGGTGATGCCATCGCCTGCGAAGGGCACGCCCTTGCCGTCGACCGTCTGATAGGCGTCCTGCTCGACGCCCATTCGGCGCCAGAGTCGTTCCGAGGCCAGTTCGGTCACGGATTTCCCCGACACGCGGCTGATGGGCCATCCAAGCATGTCCGAGTTGATGGTCTTGTAATGGAATTCGTCTCCGTGATTGCCTTCGGGTTCCACCTTCTGGAGATATTCCCAATTCCCGTCCGGCCCGTCGTAGTCTTCCGGTTTGGGCAGCGGGCTTGCCGCAGCGGAGTAAAGCCAGATGTCCGCATTGGGATCAGAATAATCCTCGGAATACCTCACACCTGTGGTCATATCCATGACCTGACGGACCGTGGCCGTCGCAAAGGCGCTGTCGCCGATCTCGGGGATAATGTCCGCCACCAGTGCCGTGTCATCGAGCGTACCTTCTACCACCATGATCTCGGCCAGAAGGCCAGTGAAGGACTTGGTCATCGACATGATGGCGTGCTTGCCGTCCTCTTCGAGGCAGCCGAAATAGCGTTCGTACACGACCTCACCCTTGTGCAGGATCAGCATGCCATCCGTGTAGTTGGCAAAGAGCGACTTTTCCCACGTCATTTCTGCATCGCTGTTTTGTGGCAAGAACGTAACCGCGTCGATCTGCTGGCGCAGATCGGCAAATTCCGCCGCCGCCGGATAGTCCAGTGGGATTGGCGCACCGATGCCGCGGCTGATCTCATCGGTCGGGAGGAACTCTCGCAGGTGACACACTGACCAACGCAGCTTCGGGAAGCTGAAATAGTTCGAGTCCGGTTGGGCGATCATCTTGTCGGGGTCGGGCGGGAACCCTTCCATCTACCCCATCACGCGCGGATCGGATTCCCGTGCCGATAGAGGTTGAGTTTGGGCAAAAGCGTCAGATGCAACGCCGAGGTTGATGGCCGCGGCGGAGGCAAAAGCAAGGTTCCGCTTTGATGACATTGTTCGGTCCTCCGATTTATCCCTGCGACATATATCGGAGGCGGGATAGTCAAGTTCATCGCGGTCCTGATGAGTAGCCCGCAACTCCATTCCAGATGTGACGCAGATGCCGGTTCAATGCACGCAACGCTTCATACCCGCTGGTCGCCGGACCTTACAGAAAATCGTCGCGCCGGGGCGTAAAGCAATCGACCAGTTGGCCCGGCTCAAGGCAAACGCATCCGTGGGTCATGTCAGATGGGATGATGAAACTGTCACCCGGTCCCACTTCGCGTTCCGTGTCGCCCAGCGTAAACCGAAAACGCCCGCTTTCTACATAGGTGGATTGCACGTGCGGATGATTGTGCAGCGCTCCGGTTGCGCCCGCCTTTTCAAAACGGAACGCAACCACCATCAGATCCGGGTGATCGGACAGCACTTGCCGGGTGACGTTTTCGCCGGATGGAACATTTGAGAACGCGGGCATTAAGATGTCCTTGGTTGATGTTCAAGAGAAAAGCATACCGCCGTTTATGTCTATATTCGTCCCGGTCACGAAAGCGGAATCGTTGCAGGCGAGGAACAGGATCAGATTGGCCGTATCCTCTACGGTGCCTTGACGTTTGACAGGTGCGGCAGCCTCATAGCCCCGGCGACCCGCGTCAGGTGTATGCACATTGTGAAAGTCGGTATCGATCATGCCGGGGCAGAGCGCATTCACCCGAATGTCGGGGCCCAATTCCTTGGCGAGCGCCCGCGTCATTGTCATCACGGCCCCTTTTGACGTGGCATAGGCGACAGCGCCCGGTCCGCCGCCGTCGCGCGCGGCCTGGCTTGCCAGGTTCACAATTGCACCTGTTTTCATATGCGCCAGACAGGCTTTGGTCACCATGAACGTACTTGTCAGGTTCAGTTCCATCACTGCATTCCAGTGGGCAATCGGCATCTCGGATATCTTCTTGCGCGCGATAAGACCGCCTGCGTTGTTGACCAGCACATGTATCCCGCCAAAGTCGGCCACGGCCCTGGCCACAAGCGCATCGACATCGTCCTGATTGGTCAAATCACCCTTCATCGCAAATGC
>CAYGQZ010000167.1:0-6590 GCA_964352055.1 uncultured Rhodobacterales bacterium | reverse complement strand
ATATAAGATCATACTGGTATACTAGTCAATTAACTGGTATACCAGTATGATGTGATCTCAGGTGTGCGGGGACGGGCAAAAGGGCCGTACGAACAGGAAATAGTTCTTTCGCGGTCAGCATTTCGATAACACGCCCGCAACATTTGGAAAGACAGGAGGTGGGCCAATGGCGCCGTCTACACAACACAGCGAACGGCGCACCAGTGTCGATGATATCTTTGACTATCTTCACGAGGAAATTCTGTCCTTGCGGCTGCGACCGGGCGACAAGATTTCAGAGGCGGACATCGCCGCCCGCTTCGGCGTGTCACGACAGCCGGTGCGCGACGCTTTCAGCCGCCTTGCCACGCAGAACCTGCTGTTGATCCGTCCGCAACGGGCAACAGAGGTGAAACAGTTTTCGATGCGGGAAATCGTCAAATCGCGTTTTGTGCGCGCCGCTGTTGAGCAGGAAGTTTTGCGCCGCGCGTCCACTCTGTGTGATGCAGAAGGGGCCACGCGTCTGGATGCGGCGCTGGCGGCGCAGGAACAGGCCGTTGCGGATGGAAATGCCGACCGGTTTGGCGCGCTCGATTATGCTTTCCATGAGACCCTGTGCGTGATTGCTCAGGTCGATTTCGCCTTTGAAGTCATCTTGGCAGAGAAATCCAAGGTGGATCGTTTGTGTATCCTCAGCCTGTCCAAAGGAGATCGCCTGCCGGATCTGCTGGCCGATCACCAAGAGATTGCCGACGCCGTAAAATCCCATGATACGGAGCGGGCCGTGGCATCCGGTATGCGCCACTTGTCGCGTCTTGATCGGACGATTGAACAGATCTCTGTGACCAATGCCAATTACTTTGAATCAGACGATACCTAAACGGGGTAACCTGCAAATTCGGATAGCCAGCAACCGCGATTGGACCAGAATGCACGTTCATCATTGCGGCACGAAAACAAAGGACACGGCATGACACACTCCAAACCAGCGGTCGGCAAACCCTTCGGGCCATTCTCTTTTGACACGACGGATGGAAGGATCATCACCATTGGAGAGCCCAAGGACCGTTGGACGATGGTCTTTGTATATCGCGGTCGTCATTGCCCGCGCTGCAAACGCTTTTTGAACAAGCTCAACGCCGTGCTTTCAGACTGGACGGCGGTTCTTGACGTTGTTGTTGTCTCTGCTGATCCGCTGGACAAAGCGCTGGCGGACAAGGCTGAACATCAGTGGACGTTCGATCTGTGTTACGGGCTGACCGAGCCGCAGATGCGCGCCTTGGGCCTTTACGTGTCGGATCCGCTCTCGGAGGCTGAAACCCGGCATAGATTTGCAGAACCCGGTGCATTCGGCTTGCGTCCGGACGGCACGCTGATGCTGGTCGATATCTCGAACGGACCAGCAGCGCGGCCCGACCTTGCCGAATTGCTGGACGGGATGACCTTCAATGTCACGAATGACAGACCGGTCCGCGGTACGGCCTGAGATGCCCGAAGGACCTGATCGCGATGATCCATTTGCGGGAGCGTTCCAGGGTCCGTCATGATGGACCCACGAAGCGGCCATGGAGCAAGACCCTCCATGGGCTGCAGATTTCTCAGTTGACAAATCTAGTATACTAGTCTTCTTTTGTTCTCAATAAATGAGACTCGGGCTTGGTCCGGCGGACTGTGATGGAAAATCCCAACGGTGTGCCGCCAAACAACGGGTTCAAGACTGGTTCAATTTCCAAGGGAGGACATCATGTTCCACAATCTACCTAAGTCACTGGTCGGCGCGCTGGCCCTGACCGTCATCGGCTGTGCCGCATCCGCCGACAATTGGCGCGGATGGAATATCCACGTCGAAGGCTATCCAAACACGATCGCGATGGACAAGTTTGCAGAGCTGGTCGACGAAAAGACCGGCGGCGAGATCACGTTGCAGATGTTCCACGGTGGCACATTGGGCAGCCAGCCTGACGCGGTCGAACAGGTGCGTCTGGGCGGTCTGCAAATCGGCAACTTCAACCTGGGACCGATTGGCCCGATCGCGCCAGCGGCCAACGTCGTCTCGCTTCCATTTATCTTCAAGGACGTTCCGCACATGTTCCGGGTGTTGGACGGGGAGGGCGGTGCCGCCATCGCGGCAGGCATGGCCGAGAAGGGGCTGACACCTCTGGCATGGTATGACGCAGGCGCTCGGTCTTTCTATAACGGTGATCGTCCGATCAATACGCCCGCGGATGTCGAAGGCATGAAAGTCCGCGTGATGAACAATGATCTCTTTACCGGGATGATTTCTGAAATGGGTGGCAACCCATCGCCTATGGCGTTTGCCGAGGTCTATCAGGCCCTGAAAACCGGCGTTGTGGATGGGGCGGAAAACAACTGGCCCTCTTACGAGTCGACAGGTCACTTTGAGGTTGCGGGCTTTTATTCATTGTCCCAGCACCTGATCATACCGGAATGCATCTGCATCAATACCGACACCTACAATGCGTTGTCACCCGACATGCAGAAAGCTGTCACTGAAGCGGCGCAGGAGTCGGCTTTGCTCCAGCGTGATCTGTGGATCAAACGCGAAGCGGCCAGCCGTGAAGCGGTTGAAGCGGCAGGTGTCGTGGTCAACGAAGTGGCGGACAAGGCACCATTCCAGGCTGCGATGGCCCCTGTTTACGAGGCCTATTTCGCAACCAATCCGGATCTGCGCCAGTTGGTTGAGCTTATTCAGGCGACCGAGTGATCCGAAATCTGAATTAGGTTCATTGACGTCCGGTTCCAAATCCTTGGGGCCGGGCGCTTTTTTGCCGGAGAACCAAGATGAGCGATGCCGCAGAACGACCCCTCGCACTAGAACGGATGGATAAGGTCCTCGACGCGATCGCGTTTGCCTGCCGTATCTTGACCGGGGTCGCACTGGTGGTCCTGACCGTCATCTTCGGCTGGCTCGTATTCGGCCGCTACGTGCTGAACGCCACACCCACATGGGTGGAACAGGCAGCCCTCTTGCTTGTGATGTTGATCGCGTTTCTGGGTGCTGCCGTCGGCGTGCATGACAATACGCATCTGTCTGTTTCGATGCTGCGCAGTGCGGTGCCACCACGGCTGCGGATGGTCTTTGTGATTGTCACCGATGTGATGATGGCAGGCTTTGGCGCGCTGATGCTGTGGTACGGGGCCCAACTGACCCTGTTCAAATGGGGATCACTGATACCGCTGATCCAACTGCCCGAGGGGCTGCGTTCGCTGCCGCTGACCATCGGCGGCGCATTGATCCTGATGTTTTCCATAGGTCACCTGATCCGCCTGTTTCTGGGCGTTGATGAACGTACCGACAGTATTGAATAGGGGCTGACCATGGGCATTTTTGTTCTTTTGGGGATTTTCGCACTTTGTGTGGTGATCGGAACGCCCGTCGCGTTCGCGCTTGGCATCTCGGCCATTGCGGCGTTCTGGTACGAGGGTCTGCCCCTCATGATCGGTTTTCAGCGCATCATCAGCGGCATCAACGTTTTTGCCCTGATGGCCATTCCGTTTTTCATCTTTGCCGGTGATCTGATGTTTCATGGCGGGATCGCCATGCGGCTGGTGCGTTTTGCCTCGGCGGCCGTCGGGGCCGTGCGCGGCGGGCTTGGTATCGTAAACGTGTTTTCCTCGATGCTCTTTGGGGGGATCTCGGGCTCGGCCATTGCCGATATTTCGGCGCTCGGCTCGATCCTCGTGCCTGTGATGAAGGAAAAGGGCTATGACGCCGATTACGCCGTGAACGTTACGGTCACGTCATCGATTGCAGGCATCATCATCCCGCCCAGCCACAACATGATCATCTTTGCCATCGCTGCGGGCGGGGGCATCTCGATCTCGAAACTGTTTCTGGCTGGTGTCCTGCCGGGCATTCTGATGTGTGTGTGTCTGGCTCTGGCCGCGTATATCGTGGCGGTCAAGCGTGGCTACAAGGCGGAACCCTTTCCCGGCTGGACGGCCTTGATGCTGGCCTTTTTTGGCGCAATCCCGGGCCTTTTGACCGCCGTCATCATCGTGGGCGGGGTGCTGTCAGGTGTGTTCACCGTCACTGAGTCCGGCGCGTTCGGCGCCATTTATGCCTTTGTCGTGACGCTGGTCGTCTACCGGTCCATCACGTGGGAGAAATTCAAGATCGCGGTTGCAAGTTCGGTCAAGACAACCGCGATGGTCATGATCCTGATCGCCTGTGCCGGTGCCTTTGCCTATATGCTGACGTTCTACCAGGTGCCCGACAAGACCGTCGATCTGCTGACGGGACTGACGGACAATCCCATCCTGATCCTGTTGATGATCAACCTGGCCTTGCTGGTCTTGGGCATGATCATGGATATGGCGGCTCTCATCCTGATCTGCACACCAATTTTCCTGCCAGTCGCCAACAGTCTTGGGGTCGATCCATATCAGTTTGGTATGATCCTTCTGGTCAATCTGGGCCTCGGTCTTTGCACACCGCCCGTGGGGTCCTGCCTCTTTGTGGGCTGCGCGGTGGGCAAACTGCCGATGGAAAAAGCAGTGCGCACGATCTGGCCATTCTACATTGCCATTCTCGTGGCGCTGATGCTGATCACCTTTGTGCCCGCCATTTCGCTTACCTTGCCGCAGTTGATCGGCGGGTAGGGGGGCGTCCTTCCCGACGGCAAGATCGTCGGAAGTGATATATCCACAAGCGAAATCGTTCCGATCTGCATTTAGTGGGTTTTGCCGACGCCAATAGCAGATATGCTATCGCCAAGGCAGAACCGACAGGAGAGACGGATCATGGCGATCAACAGGCGGCACTTCAGCTTTGGTCTCGCGGCCCTTGGTCTTGCGGGATGTGCCGGCACAAGCACGAGCCGGGGCAGCACTTCGGTGTCGTCCTCTCTGCCCAGCGATCTGATGCCGGTTCGGAACAGCGGCTATGACGCGTGGACCGCCAGCTTCCGCGCGCGCGCCGCAAGCCAGGGGTTTTCTCAGGACTTGCTTGCCACCGCTTTTCGCGGGGCCGGTTATTTGCCAGGCGTGGTCAAGCGGGATCGCAATCAGGTGGAATTCAAACGCTCGCTTGAGGATTACCTTTCCATTGCCGTATCGGATGAGCGGGTCAGTAAAGGGCGTGCAGCGTATGCACGCCATCAATCAACGCTGAACGCGATTGAACGGTCCTATGGCGTGGACGCCTATATTCTTACGGCGATCTGGGGCCTCGAAAGCTTTTATGGCGAGCGGCGCGGCAATGTCCCTGTCATCTCTGCCACATCCACTTTGGCCTATGATGGCCGCCGCGGCGATTTCTTTGAGAAGCAGTTGATAGCGGCGCTGAAAATCCTTCGAAATGGTGACACGACAGTCGGAAACCTTACGGGAAGCTGGGCGGGCGCAATGGGTCACACCCAGTTTATCCCGTCCTCCTATCTGCAATTCGCCGTAGATTTCACCGGTGACGGTCGCCGCGACATCTGGGCTGAGGATCCAAGCGATGCGCTTGCGTCCACAGCGGCCTACCTGTCGCGCAACGGCTGGCAAAAGGGCGTGCGCTGGGGGCAGGAGGTTGTCGGTGGTGGCGCGTCCGGCACCATCATCCAGCCTCAGCCCGGCGGCCCGCGCTTTGCGGTGTCATCCAATTTCCGGGTCATCAAGCGGTACAACAATTCCGACGCCTATGCGATCGGGGTCGGCCATCTTGCGGATCGCATTGCTGGCGGGTCCCCGCTGCGCACCGGTTTTCCACCAGATGCCAACGGTATGACCAAGGATGATCGCGTGGCGCTCCAACGCGGTCTTACAGCAAAGGGATTTGACACGGGCGGCTCGGATGGGGTGATCGGGCCCAAGACACGCGAGGCGATTGCAGCCTTTCAATCCAGTCAAGGGATGGCTGCAACGGGCGAGCCATCTTTGGACCTGCTGAACCGGCTGTAGGAAAACGGCTACTGCACCCTTGCGTATAAATGTGTCATGAGGCGGCTTCAAAAAACGGCTTTGACCTCAGAGTGAACAGCAATGTTAGGCTGTTCTCCGGCAAAGATGCCCACATTTGTTCAACCGACAGTTTTTGTAAGGGCGGGTGAATGAGAGATATGTCAGACGACGGTACATCAAGGACGATGAGATGCGAGGAAAATTACTCTCCGCATCACCGATTATTATTCATGACTTGCCGCTTTCGCGCCTCAACCGCCCCACGTGCGTACAACGCCGCAGTCCATATGCACGAAATTCGAGCGGGAGTATTTGCCGACACCGCCACCACCGCAGGCTGCTGCTGCCCGTGCCATTTGCGATACGGAGCGGGTCGACATCCGCAAATCCGCAGCTTGGCCCTTCATGTGAAGCGAATTCTTGGCAACGCCGCGCGAACGGCTGCGCAACATGGCATTTGTCTGAGGGCTGCGATAACCAGACAACAGCATGTACGGTTCATTCACGTCCATCAGATTGTGGGCGGCCGCCATGATGTCGATCGTGCGCAGGTCGATGGATTTGACCCCATCCGTGCGCCAGTCGCGCATGAAGAAGTTCACTTCCTTGACCGCGTCCTTGATATACTCACCTTCGATCCAGTAGATCATATCAATGCGTTCGCCGGTGCGGCCGGAATACATGCGAATGCGGCGAATATCACC
>CAYGQZ010000166.1:0-9753 GCA_964352055.1 uncultured Rhodobacterales bacterium | reverse complement strand
CGCGCGCCTGCAAGCTTCTGGAAATAGAGGGACTGCACTTTCACGATCTGCGGCACGACGGAGTTTCACGGCTGTTCGAGCTCGGCCTCAATATTCCGTACGTGGCCGCTAACTCAGGCCATCGGTCTTGGACGTCACTAAAGCGCTATACGCACCTGCGTCAAACAGGCGATAAGTATGCTGACTGGACTTGGCTGACCGAAGTCACAAAGCGTGACGACACACTTAAGTTGGTTCGAAACGGCCAGTTTCCACGAAAACGTCGCTCGGACAGAGGCGTTTAGTCGACGTGACGTCGTTTGGCACAAAGCCCAAATTGAGCGGCGCCCTTCGGAGCTTTGGCATGCTTGCACGCCGCTATCTCGAAAAACTGCACCGTTGATGGCCACCGTTCGGCATGAACGGCCCATAAGAGACATTCACCACCCGACCTCGATGCCGCGATCGCAGCTCGCATTGCGGGCATTCGCTGCGGACGCAAAATTGAGCCAATGACAAACTAGTAGTGTACGGGCCTTCGCTGCCGTTGGTCACATCGTCTTGAATTGCCTTGGCACAATTGCATACGAAATGCCGATCTTGACGAGACCACCAGCCTTGATGGACGCATCAATTGGCCCCGACCTGAGCTTGACCAACTGGCAGATCGTGTTTGATCGGGTGTCGTTTGGGGATGGGAATACAGACGAAATCCTGCGCAACCGGTCGCTGGCGATAGCTCTCGGTGGACGGGTCGCCCTGATCGATATATCATTTCTCGGTAATCCGACCCTCGTGTCCTTACTGATGCGATATCTTCGGTACTTCCAGTTATTGCTTCTAGCTGCAAGTTAGCGCATTATTGCGCTACAACTTCTCGCAAATAGGTCATATTGCGTAATGATACGAACAAACAACGTAGCGTCAATGCTCCGTTCTGACATTGGTGTTCGCTTGGCGCACATCAGAGAGACTTTGGCCCTGAGCCAAGCGGAGCTTGCAGAAAAAATTGGTGTATCAGCACGCAGCTATCAAAACTACGAGCAGGGAAAACGGGAGTTTCCGACATCTTTAGTTTACGAACTGTGCTCTTCGCTTGGAGTGAACAGCCATTGGCTGCTTACAGGTAAAGGCGGGCGCATATACTTTGAACCCGCAAAGTTGGCAAAACAAGCCTTGGAAGAAATCATTGAGGCAGCCGAGGTTGCAAATCTAAGACCCGCACTCAAGAAAATTCCAGATGTGCTTGAAATCGTTGTCGAACAAGAAACTTCTCATCGGGGCCTTAACCCTGAGGAACTGACGCGACTAATCAAATTGGCGAGTACAGAAGCATGATCGTTGAGCCTGTTTCTAATCTGTACAAAATTGTGGAGCGTACATGAGCAAGCAACTGCCATTTCGGGTCTCAGCGAAGGCCGCTAGACTGATCGGTAGAGAAAACGTCTCGTCTGCCGAGGGCGCTTTGGCCGAACTTGTAAAGAACACATATGACGCCGACGCGAACCACTGCATAATAATGTTCCGTCGTTTACATAGCGCGACACCAGACAAGCTAACCGCCCATGAGTATCTGCAGCTTCAGTCTTGGGGGCTAAATCCGAAAAACCACTATGACTTTGTTCCGGGCGAACCTTACGCTGAAAGGATCGCCTTCAGCGTCCCCGATGAAGCAAACCTGCTCGTTTCAAATCTACTTGAGCTTTGGTTAGTTGATGACGGCACCGGAATGTCCGACGCTGATATTGAAGAAAACTGGATGGTGATCGGTACCAATAACAAAGAGAAGAACACCCATTCAGATGGCGGACGGGTCCGATCTGGGGCCAAAGGCATTGGTCGGTTCGCTTTGGATAGACTTGGCCAGGAGTGTCAGCTCTTCTCTCGCAGCATGGAAGATACAGTTGCAAGTACAATTGAATGGAACGTCGATTGGAGCGACTTTGAAGATGCGGGCCGCACATTGGACGCAGTGACGGCTTCGATTAAAGAGGGGGCAGAAGGCTTTGACACCGCCATCAATTCTTTGAAATCGAATCTGGATTGGGAATCCATTGAAGAAAAGCCGAGTTTCTCAAAAAGCAAGACGGGAACCATTATTCGGATACAGAAGCTGAACGATCATTGGTCCCCCAAGAGGATCGAAGTTCTTAGGCGATCTTTGAGTACGTTAGTTCCACCGGCGGAGCGACGAACATTTGAAGTCTACTTGTACGAGCCCGATTTGAAAGGCGAAGGAGCTAGAATAGGCTCAGATATAACTAACGACTACGACTACAAAATTGATGCCCAAATCGACAAGAACGGCATCATTACATTGACCGTTGATCGCAACGAACTGAATCATACGGAGTTCTCAGACGGGCTCTTTAAGCTCGAAGATATGCAAGACTTCCCTTTTCGGCAGGAAGACTTTGCAAACCGGACCTATCAGAGAAAAATCGCAGCTGATGGCTTCCTCGGTGAGGAGTCGGATGAGCTTCTCAACAAAATAAAACGGATCGGGCCTTTCTCTGTAACTTTACGCTTCTTCAAGCTTGCTAGAGCGACACGTTCAGACTCGGAGCGGTATCCTTATAGATCATATCAAACAAACCGTCGGAAGGAGTGGCTTGAGCTGTTCGGCGGCATAAAAATTTATCGAGATAACTTCAACGTTCGACCATATGGTGATCCCGAAGGCCCGGCTGCTGATTGGTTGTCATTAGGACAGCGTCGCTCAGCAAACCCTGCTCAAGCATCAAGAAAAAACTGGACTGTGTCTCCAAACAACATTGCAGGTACGATCAACATTTCTCGTCATTTGAACCCCGATCTCAACGATCAGTCAAATCGTGGCGGGATCATTGACAATGAAGAATTCAAAATCTTCCAACGACTTGTGAAGAGGATCATTCGAGAATTTGAACGTGATCGCTCAACAATTCATTACAATCTCAATCAACTCTATGATCTTGAAAATACAGCTGAAAAAGCTAAGGCTGAAAGTGCAAAACTGGTCAACGAGATCAAAGAAAACCCTGCTGCCGCGACAAACGAAAGTGCGATCAAGCTAAGCGAGGGCTTTGAAGCTCAGTTAGCTGAGATCAAAGAGCTTAAGTCAGAACAGGTTATGCTCCGTTCGCTCGCGACTCTGGGGACCGTTTTGGTGTCATTTTCTCATGAAATGGCTCAACTTCAGACCGCCATGAGCGGTCGATCAAAGGATCTTGAAGACCTTATCTCAGAATATATTTCGGAAGCATCGCTTTCGAACATTGATGAAGCGTTCAATCCCTTTGTGGTGCTACGAGACTGGGCGAAAGACGACAAAAAGGTAAAGCAGTGGTTCGCATTTGCTCTTGCTTCTGTTCGGCCAGAAAGAAGAAGGCGGCGCAAGATCGACTTTCTGGAGCATCTTCGCGCCCTTGAGAGACTATGGGTAGGATTTTTGGAACCCAAACAAATCGACGTCGAGCTGAACATTCATGAGGGCATGCAGGTAGAAATGCTCGCTCATGAAATTGATATAGACAGTATTTTCAACAATCTGATCGTAAACTCCTACGAGGCTTTCAACAAAGACATGCCTGCAGGCAAGCGTCAAATTTCGATTGACGTTGAAATCTCTGGTCCGACCGAAGTTATCGTACAATATCGGGATAATGGACCAGGGCTTGATTCTTCCATATCCAAACCGAACGCGATTTTCGACTACTCGGTCACGACAAAGACCGATGAAGCAGGCAATTTGAACGGGACCGGATTGGGAATGTGGATATTGGAAACGATTGTTCGAGACTATGGGGGTACCGCCAGAGTTCACAAACCATCGACTGACGTTGGGTTTCGCATCGACATCCGATTACCCACTGTGCGATTGGCAACATAACCATGACTGATTTGTTATATGTTGATGAAGACAGAGCCCAAGGTGGGCGTGTTGTGCGGGAAGCGTTCAGATCGGGGTATTTTTCCAAGGATCAGATTCGAACCATTCTTCCAAAATCGACTTTGGAGGAAATGATCGGTGAAGTTGTTGCCTCTAACTGTAGGGTGTTGGTTACGGATTTCGATTTGAGTGACGAACAATTGGGAGTTCAATTCAATGGAGTTGAACTTGTCGCTGAGATGTCGCGCCGCTTCGAAGGATTTCCGTGTTTTGTAACAACAAACTACCCTCAAGATGCCGTTGGACATGAAGTAGATGTCAGTTTTATCTTTCCAAAGGATGACTATCTGGACCCTGATAAGGCACACACGACAAAGCTTCCATTTTTTCAGCGAGTGAGACAGTCCATCGATGACTATCAAACCCGCTACGCCGCTAGGTCTGACAGGTTTCAGTATCTTCATGAGCAGTCAACTGCGAGGCAGCTTGAGGTGGCTGAACTGGAAGAATTACTCGAGCTTGACGACTTTTTTGAGCGGGCACTGAATAAGACCGGAGCGGTCCCAAAAATCGTTAAGGCTCAAGCAATGGCTCCTTTTTCTGAGTTACTGCAGAAAACCTCATCGCTAGTAGATAAAATTGAAGCTGAATTGGCTGACGGCAAAGAGGCGGAATAGCTATGCTCCGATCTAAAATCCCAATACGCTCGGTTGTCGAGAAGAAGAACTCCTATACCCTCTATAGGGCATCTTTAAAGGCGGATTTCAACGACCGCTGCGGGTATTGCAATGCAAATGATGACGTCATTTGGGCGCGTGGCCACTATCACATAGATCACTTCGCACCTCACTCCAAGTTCCCAGAACTCAAGGAGACATACGAAAATCTCGTATATTCGTGCCCTTTCTGCAATCGAGCGAAGTCCAGCAAGTGGCATGGTGACGATGCCGCAATGCATAACGACGGTACACGAGGCTTTGTTGACCCATGTAGCGAAGACTACGACCTTCATTTGGAGCGGTCTGCGGACGGAAGGATTTTGGCTGTCACCGACCTCGGAAAACACATTGTGCATGAACTCAAGCTTCAGCTGGCAAGGCATCAAATGGCTTGGCAGTCCGAAGCGTTTCTCAATCTTCGAAATCGTGTCGACGCATTGCTTAAGGATGGTCGCCTTGCTGGCGACCAAAGATCGGCATTGCTTGAGGAATTTTGGGAACTGACGAATAGGTATGAAGATGCAAAACGCGCAGCTCTCTGATGCTGAAATTCACGATGCCAAGCAAAATGGCGTCGTCTATACACCGCCCGAAATTGCGGCCGAGGTTATGCGCTATCTTGCGAACGATATTTCTGTCGTGGGCGAGCGGATACTCGAACCTAGTTGTGGCGACGGCTCCTTCATCCAGTACGTACAGCGCTACTTCCCCAATTCGGAAATAGACGCCTTGGACATCGATCCAGCTGCTATCACGGCCTGTTCAGCCGCAACAAATGGCGTCTCGTTTGAATGTAAGGACTTCTTCGATTTCATTGATGAACTGCCAGACCAAAAATATGATCTGGTAGTGGGCAACCCTCCCTATATCAGAACAAGTAACTTTTCGAAGAAACTCAAGTCCCAACTTGATCAGATTGCTGACGCCATAGATTTTCCACGGGGCCAGCTCAAAAATTCGTGGGCAGCTTTCGTACTGCTATCTGAAACACTTCTGCAACCTCGTGGAACTCTTGCGTTCGTCGTACCATATGAACTCATAACGGTGAGTTATGGTAAAGCTTTGATCGAGCATTTGTCGAAGCGTTTCGAACGCATAGATGTGTTTGTCCCCGACGAAAAAGCCTTCACCCAGATCGACCAAGATGCCGTTCTAATACTTGCCCATAAGACGGCTACGAACCTGAAGGGTTTGAACCTCAACAAGGTGCAAAGCCTCAGCAAGCTGGAAGTATTGAAATCAAGCACCGTGCCTGCCCAATCGAAGGTCTCGAATTCAACTTTGATGAAGTCTTTCTTGCTAGAACCAGACCAGCTAGAACTTCTACACAAAATTCGGACGTCAGTTGGTCAAATCGGGAGTGTTTGTTCCAGTGCTGCGGGTACAGTTACCGCCGCAAATCGCTTCTTCATCTTGTCCGAAGATGAGTTGCAAAAGCATCAGCTCGGCACCTATGCCAAGCCTATTGTCCAAAAGGCGAGCGACATCCCATTTGGGACAGCCTTCACCGATAAGGACTTTGGTCGACTCAGCGAAACTGGAAAACCATGTTACCTCATAGACTTATCCAATATTTCTGAGGAGGAACTTACGGAGGCTGCTCAAGCTTATCTCGCAACTGGCGAAAACCTAGGCATTGACCAAAGGTATAAGTGCAGACATCGCACACCCTGGTATCGTGTTCCAATTGTTCCTGCCTCTGACGGGTTTTTCTTCAAGCGTTCACATCTTGTCCCACGAATCTGCAACAACCTTGCTGGAGTATTGACCACGGATACAGCCTACCAGATCCGAATGAAGCCCGGGCACAGAATTGGTGACTTGTGCACCTCTTTCTACAATTCGCTGACTCTGACATTCGCAGAAATAGATGGCCGGTTCTATGGTGGAGGTGTGCTTGAGCTCACCCCAAAGGAGTTCCGGGGATTGCCGTTGGTTATGCTGCCAAGCTCCGACAATCAGAGAAAGAAACTTGAAAGCGTGAGTGCTTCGAAGCCTGACAAATACGCTGAAATTCTTGCAACCGCCGATCAGGTCGTTCGTAGCCGTTTGAACTTAGATCAAGCTGCATGGAATCGACTTCAACTCGCTTACTCAACGATTAGAAATCATCGCCTTAGACATGGTTCAAAAGCGACTGTTCGGGATTTCAGAGAGTATTCGAATGCCCCCTGACCTGCCCACCAAGATTCGCTCGCTCATAACGAAAGGCCGCGGGTCTAGATATCGTATTCGGCGCGCTTCTGTAGGTGTTAGTTGCCGAGTGATATGACCCGACCCTCTAGTCGGATTGATCGGAAACGTCTGAAGTAGATCCTCGGAGATCATTTCCTGTGACCTTAATTGCCTCCGATATTGAGCCCAACTCGGCTGGCCCAGAGTGTCTTGACGAAGAAACAATTCGAGCAAGGCCCTTCTCTGACATTTTCTCGAGAATTGGTAACATTAAGCGAAATGCATGGTCGCGTGATCGAACCTCCCTTGCCTGAGCGCTATGTGCTGCAAGGAAAGACTTCACATCTGATGTCCTTGGGAAAGCCAAACCACTGTCGAATGCCGTTGCAATTTCGATCAATATGGTCTTCCGCTCCTCTGAAATAGAGAGGTTGCGCACAAGCATAAGGGCCTTTGGTTGTCTCTCCACTGAAGAACCAGTCTTAGACTGATCTGCTCTCGTGCTCTTGTTCTTAGACGTGTTTTTCGAACCCAAGGTGGTCAGTGCATCCTGCACAGCTTCATGCCCCCAGCCTTGGACTAGGACGTGGAGCATCTCATGCAGAATCTGCTCTCTATTCAATTTCTTGCTCATCATTCAATTCCCAGATGTGCGAAAAATTCCTTTGCGAACGTCCAAAAGAGAGCAGCATCACCAGAGTAGTTGTAATCGCCCCGCATCAGTTTTGGGTAGCCTCGTGAATGGTACATTTGATTTCTAAAGATGTGCCAGCCATTTCTACTGCACTCGTCACTGATCTCACGAACGGCACGCTGTTTCTCTGGTCCACCGTCGTTACCTCCGTGATAGAATGCGTTGTTAATAACTACCCCAGCGACATCTATTCCGCTCGCTTTGTTTTTGCGCCTGAAATTCTGAAGGGACTCGCTAAGAAGCGGAAACCCAATCGTCGCAAAGAATTCTGGTTTTACTGGTATTAGAACGTAGTCGCTGGCGTGGTAAGCAGCAGTTGTAAAAACAGACTCTGTCGGTGAGCAGTCAATGAATATCAGATCCTTCTCTTTGAAGTTCTCCGAAAGAAATTTCGCTAGAACTCGCGGATTCGGGCGAACTGCATCGGTCAAGGCATCAGAAAAATCGAACCTTGATGCAATCAACTCAAGCTTTTTGTCTCCGCGGTCTAGTATTATCTCAGATACAGAATCTGACTTGAGCGCTTGAGCACCGCCTTGTTTGTTGGGAGGAATGTAACCAGCGAAGACTTCCACGATGGAGGCGCGTTTTTCAGATAGGAAGCCTGAGTAGCTTTGGTGCAGGAGGCCTTGGCTCAAGTTGGCTTGGGGATCGAGATCGATAGCCAGGACATCCTTCTTGAGATCGTTGAACGCATATCTGCTAAGAAGGGCAGTTATGGTTGACTTTCCCACACCTCCTTTAAGATTGATGACGCAAATCGTAATTGGCTTTTTCATTGTCACCTTTGCCTTAGCTTCTAAGAAAATTTGGGGTGCGGTTACTCATTACGGCTACGTTCGGGTTGATGTATCATAAATGGGTGTGTGGGAAGGCACAACGGTGGGCTACCTTGTTGCAAGCTCTGGTTGCTCGGTTGAAAATAGTGATGGCTGCTGCCTTCACCACGAACCGTAGCACCGGCGTTGAAGGCTGACAAAAGAGGTCGGTCCATCCCGTCGAGGACAAACACTTAAGCCGAAAAATTGGTCTTAACACGGAAGGGTAGATGCAAGGTGCGCACTTTTGGCGGGACGTTGTGGAAAACATCGCCGCAGCGCAAATGATGCGAACCATGGAGGATTGGACACAGGAAAATGACGATAGACACACCAAATGAATCGCTACTGTCCTAAAACTTCTACGATTGCCATCATGCGTCGCCGCAAGTTTTCTCTGCCGCCAAGGACTGTCCCGCAACAAGACCTCTCCCTTTATGTCCTGTTGAAGGTCCGCATTCTCTGATGCTGAAAACCCTCGCTGCGAAGCGGCGAAAGTCATCTCTCCGCCCCCGATTACCTGTTCTTGAGCGCAACACACTAACGACTATCACCCTAAATTCAGCCTCTCCTCTAAACCAGCAATCCGCTCGATCACTGCCGCAAAAGCCGGCGCTTCCCCGAAAATCATACCCGACATCGCACGATAGTCGCGGCGCAGGTCATCGAGCATTTTTCCAACCGGAGTAATCGAAAAAGTCGGCGCAGCTGCGGTGGCGAGATCGAAAGCCGGACGGTTAAAAAACATGCGCGCGTGGGCGACACAGTCGGCACCAAGCGCGCGATCCGCCAAAGCCCTCTCACCAAGGTCCGATCCGAGAAGCTGATAGGCATCGTAATAGTGTCGCGACACGCGCTGACCGCTTCCTTTGAGTTCTCCGCGTATGTCGAACCAGCGGCGCAGGCCGTGCAGAATGACAATCTTGTCCCAAAAAGTTCGCTCGGCATCGACGATAGTGACGTTACCGACAGTCAGATCGATATCCGGCACATCCTCTTGGAGATAGGGGCTGATGCTGCGCACAGAATTGGGATCAAGCGCCGATTTTGCACCGGACTCGATTTTCACGGCTTTGGCAATGTAGGCATCAACCGGTGTCGCGGTCGGATACCGCAGATACAACGCCTGGCTGTCTTCTGGATCGGGCTCAACAAAGAACCGGGCGATGTCGAGGCCGTTTCGTCCGGCATCGTCCGAAACAATCTTGTTCAGCCCGTCAAGGAACTCGCCTTGGATATAGGCTTCACAGGCCGCCTTGATGGCATCCAACGCTTTGCCGCGTTTCTTGCTACTCAAATCCTCAAGCACTTCGATCGTTGCAGCTTCTCCCAAATCATCCCGGAAAACCGTGACGTCTATATCCTCAGAAAAGCGTCGGATCAGCCCAAAGCCCTTTGACAAGGACGTGCCGCCTTTGAATAAGAGCCTCGGTCCCTCCGGTAATCCATTGAACAGCGCGTCGAGGGTCCAGCAGACCCAGAAGTCTTTTTCGACAT
>CAYGQZ010000165.1:0-9793 GCA_964352055.1 uncultured Rhodobacterales bacterium | reverse complement strand
GTCGAAGACACCTTTCGGGTCATTCCGGCCACCCAGGCCGAAAGCGATGTGGCCTATGCGTTCAATCAATATCATTTGATTTCGGCGCCGGTGGTGGATGATGAGGGGCGTCTGATCGGTCTGATCACCATCGATGACGCCATGGCCGTTCTGGATGACGAGCATGAAGAGGACATCCTGCGCCTGGCTGGCGTGGGCGATGAATCCGCTCTGTCGGACAATGTCCGCGAGACCACCCGACAGCGGTTGCCCTGGCTGGCCGTCAACCTGTTTACGGCCATCCTGGCGTCGCTGGTGATTGCACAATTCGAGGTTATTCTGGCGCAGATCGTTGCCTTGGCCGTCTTGATGCCGATTGTTGCGTCGATGGGTGGCAATGCCGGAACGCAGTCCTTGACCGTGGCCGTTCGCGCGCTTGCCACCAAGGATTTGACCGGCGCCAATGTTTGGCGTGTGATCCGGCGCGAAGTCACCGTTGGCCTGATCAATGGTATGGTTTTTGCCATCGTCATGAGCATCATCGGAATGCTGTGGTTCGGATCACCCGCCCTCGGATCTGTGATCGGTATGGCGATGGTCATCAATCTGGTGATTGCGGGCCTGGCCGGGACCGCCATACCGGTGATCCTGGACAGGGTCGGGATAGACCCGGCTTTGGCATCTGGTGCATTTGTCACCACGGTCACTGATGTTGTCGGCTTTTTTGCATTTCTGGGGCTGGCTGCGGTGGTGCTGTTGTGAGCCGCTGGGACGACGCTGTTGCGGGCTGCGCCGCAATGCGCCCCGCCCACCGTCCCATCGGGGGCTCAGAATGGATGTGACGGTGGAAAAAGCTGCTGCGCGCAAGGCCGCTTTTGCGGCGCGCAAGGCCGCCTTTGATCTGGACCGGGGGGGCGCTGCCGGTCTTTTGTCATCGGTACTAGCGGGATACCGTGGCGTTCCGATCGCAGGCTACATGCCGATCCGGTCCGAAATCGATCCTTTGCCGGCCATGTGTGAGGCAGCTGCACATGGCCCTGTTGCAGTGCCTGTCATCATCGCTGCGGGTCAGCCCTTGCGGTTTTCGCGTTGGACGCCAGAGGGGGCGCTGCGCGCAGGAACCTTTGGGGCGCAAGTGCCGCAGGTCGACGATTACATGATCCCCGAGATTGTCATTGTCCCCTTGGTTGCGTTTACCCGCGCTGGTGGCCGGTTGGGCTATGGCGGCGGGTTTTATGATCGGACGTTGCAGGAATTGCGGTTGAAACGCCCGACCCTTGCCATTGGGTTCGCCTATGGGGCGCAAATGGCAGATTCGCTACCTTTGGAGGCGACGGACCAGACGCTTGATATGATCGTGACAGATACGGAAGTGATCGAGGTTGCGCGGGGCGCTGCCCCTCGGCGCTAACGCGCCATCCCCCGGGATATTTGAGGCCGAAAGAAGTTGTGGGTTGTCTCTTGCCGAAACGGTGGGCGCGCACTACGCCTTGTCGTATGAAAATACTGTTTTTGGGTGACGTTATGGGACGGTCTGGCCGTCAGACGATCACCGATCATTTGCCCCGATTGCGCGACGTCTGGGATCTGGATTTCGTTGTCGTCAATGGGGAGAATGCAACCTCGGGCATGGGGTTGTCCGGGGCTCATGCAAAAGCCCTGCTGGATGCGGGTGCTGACTGTGTGACACTTGGTGATCATGCCTTTGATCAAAAAGACATGCTGCAGTTCATCGAGCACGAACCTCGGATCATCCGTCCCTTGAACTTTTCGAAAGCGGCACCGGGCAAGGGCGCTCGGCTTTTTCCGGCAAGAAATGGCAAGCGGGTGCTTGTGACACAAGCTTTGGGACAGGTGTTCATGAAGCGCCCGTTTGATGATCCGTTTTCGGCCCTTGAAGCCGTGTTTCGCGCTCATCCTCTGGGCGCGCAGGCCGATGCAGTGATCGTCGATTTTCATTGCGAAGCGACGTCGGAAAAGATGGCGATGGGCCATTGGTGTGACGGACGCGCAAGCCTTATGGTCGGCACCCATACCCATGTTCCCACCAGCGACGCAATGATCCTGCCCAAGGGCTGCGCCTATCTGAGTGATGCGGGCATGTGCGGTGACTACAATTCCGTCATTGGCATGCAGCGGGATGAACCGCTGCGCAGGTTTATCACCGGCATGCCAAAAGATCGCTTTACCCCGGCGCTGGGCGCTGCGACCCTTTCCGGCGTATATATCGAGACTGGCGCGGACGGGCATGCCACACGGATCGAAATGGTGCGCCAGGGCGGTCTATTGCAACAGAGCGGTCCGTGACCCGTCGCGATTTGTTTGTTTATATTGGTCTTCTGGTTATGGCAGGCGCGGCTTGGGGATTGACCATGCCGTTGACGAAGATCGCGGTCAGCACCGGGCACAAGCATTTCGGACTGATTTTCTGGCAAATGGCCATCGGGACCCTTGTCATGACGCTGGTCGCCCTCTTGCGCGGCACGCGTTTGCCTTTGGGTCGGGATCAGCTGCTGGTCTATGTGTTCATTGCCTTCGTCGGGTCCGTCCTGCCCAACACGGCCAGCTATCAGGCGGCGGTGCATCTGCCGTCTGGCGTGCTGTCGATCCTGCTCTCGATGATCCCGATATGGGCCTTTCCCATAGCGCTTTTTCTGGCGTTAGATCGATTTGAGTGGCGGCGCCTTGGTGGATTGGGCGCGGGGCTTGTTGCGGTATTGCTGATCGTTTTGCCGGGCGCGGGCATGTCCGGGAGTATACCGATTTTCTGGGTCCTGATCGCCCTGATCTCCGGGCTGTTTTACGCGTTGGAAGGCAATTGTGTTGCCCGCTGGGGTACTGCGGGTCTGGATGCGATGCAGGTGTTGTGGGGCGCTTCGATTGTGGGCACGATTGTGACGCTGCCGCTTGCTTTGGGCTCCGGGCAGTGGATCGATCCGCGTCCGCCCCTTTCCACCGCAGAAATCGCATTGGTGATCAGTTCAGTCCTGCACGTTTCGGCCTATACCGGATATGTCTGGCTGGTGGGGCGGGCTGGTCCGGTCTTTGCCGTGCAGATCAGCTACCTTGTGACGCTCTTCGGCGTTCTTTGGGCCTGGCTGATCCTGAGCGAGACCTATCCCCCAGCGGTTTGGGTTGCCTTGGGCATGATGATCCTGGGTATCTATCTTGTACAACCGCGCAAAGCATCGCTTGAAGCCTGTTCGGCAATAGAGGACAATGTGCGCTGATCAGGATCAGCACAGAGAACCGTTATGGGTTTCATAGAGTTTTCCCAAACGGGCAGCGCGGTCGCGACACTGACAGTCGTGTTCATCATGTTCGTATTGTTCTTGCGCGAAAGCTTTCCTACGGAAGTGGTTGCGATCGCTGGCGTCTCGGTGCTTTTGGCGCTTGGGGTCTTGCCCTATGCAGATGCGTTGGCGGTGCTGTCGAACCCGGCGCCGTGGACGATTGCGGCGATGTTCATCATCATGGGAGCACTTGTCCGCACCGGTGCGCTGGAAGCGTTCACGGGTTTTGCCGATCGCAAGGCGCAAAGCAATCCGGTCATGGCGATCGCTCTTTTGATGAGTTTCGTGCTCCTCTCCTCGGCCATTGTGTCCAACACACCCGTCGTAGTCGTTATGATCCCCGTCTTTGTGCAATTGGCCAAAACCATTGGAATATCGCCGTCCAAGCTTCTGATTCCGTTGAGCTATGCTGCAATTCTGGGTGGGACGCTGACACTGATTGGGACTTCGACCAACCTGTTGGTGGATGGGGTGGCGCGGGCGCAGGGCTTGACGCCATTCACGATTTTCGAAGTTACGCCCCTGGGCATCATATTGGTTATATGGGGTATGATTTATCTGAGGTTCATTGGTCCGATCTTGTTGCCGGACCGGGTCAGCATGGCGGGACTGTTGAGTGATCGCAGCCGGATGAAGTTCTTTACCGAAGCCGTGATTCCACCCGACAGCAATCTCATTGGCCGTGATGTCTCTGGGGTTCAGCTGTTCAAACGCGAAGGTGTGCGGTTGATCGATGTCGTACGCGGAGACTTGTCGTTGCGGCGCAACCTGGCAGGCGTTCAATTACAGGTCGGAGACCGGGTGATCTTGCGCACGCAAATGACGGAATTGCTGAGTTTGCAGGGCAATAAGGAACTGAAGCGACTGGATCAGGTGGGTGCCGTTGAAACGACCACCGTGGAAGTCCTGATCACACCGGGGTGCAAGATGGTCGGGCGCAGTCTGGGCATGATGCGCTTGCGTCGCCGGTACGGTGTCTATCCGCTGGCTGTGCATCGTCGGAACCAGAATATTGGTGTCCAGCTGGATGATCTGGTTGTCCGCGTTGGGGACACGTTGCTGCTGGAAGGGGCGCCCGAAGATATCCAGCGGCTGGCCGTTGACATGGACATGGTCGACGTGGCGAAACCCTCGCAACGTGCGTTCCGGCGCAGCCATGCCCCTGTTGCTTTGCTTGCGCTGCTGGGCATCGTTGCGCTGGCTGCGATGGGCGTGGCTCCGATCTTTTTGCTCTCCATTCTTGCCGTTGCCGTTGTTCTTGTCACGCGGTGCATCGATGCGGACGAGGCGTTTTCTTTTGTAGACGGACGTTTGCTCGCATTGATCTTTTCGATGTTGGCGATCGGAGCAGCCCTCGAGGCGTCGGGTGCCGTTGCGATGATCGTAAATGCGGTAGCGCCAAGACTGGGCATACTTCCGCCCTTCATGATCGTTTGGGCCATCTATCTTTTGACGTCGATCCTGACGGAACTGGTGAGCAACAACGCTGTGGCTGTGGTGGTGACACCGATTGCAATTGGATTGGCGGGTGCGCTTGGCATTGATCCACGGCCACTGGTCGTGGCAGTGATGGTCGCGGCGTCCGCGAGTTTTGCGACGCCGATTGGCTATCAGACCAATATGCTGGTGTACGGCCCTGGCGGGTACAAGTTCACAGATTTCCTGCGCGTCGGCATTCCACTGAACCTCAGTGTCGGGCTTCTGGCATCGCTGGTAATTCCGTTTATCTGGCCTTTGTATCCGGACGCGGGATAAGAATTTTCGTCGAAAATTCTTAGGCGATGGTGTCAGATCTGCCGGCGGTACGCCCGGAAAATATGCATCCGCCCAAAAAAGTGCCTTCGAGGGCATTGTAGCCGTGATAGCCGCCTCCCCCGAACCCGGCCACTTCTCCGGCAGCGAACAATCCCGGTATGGCTGTACCATCGGCACCGATCATCTGCGAGTTCAGGTCGGTTTGCAGGCCTCCCAGCGTCTTGCGGGTCAGGATGTGCAGTTTCACTGCGATCAGCGGCCCGTTTGCCGGATCAAGAAATTTGTGCGGTTTGGCCGTGCGCAAAAGCCTGTCGCCCCTATAGTTCCGCGCGGCGTGGATCGCCATCATCTGCGCGTCCTTTGAAAAGGGGTTGTCGATCTGCGCGTCCCGTGCCTCGATCTGCGTCCGCAGTCTCTCTTCGTCTATGAGAGTGCTGCCTGCGACACTGTTCATACCGCGCACCAGGTCGGTCAGGTTGTGTGCGACAACAAAGTCCGCGCCGTGCTCTTTGAACGCTTCCACGGGCCCGGTTGCAGAGCCACCGGACAGTACCCGCTGTTTGATCACCTCAGCCCATTTTTTTGAGGTCAGATCCGGGTTTTGTTCGGAGCCCGACAGGGCGAACTCTTTTTTGATGACCTTTTGGGTCAGCACAAACCAGCTGTAGTCATAGCCGGTTCTGAGTATGCTGCGCAGCGTTCCCATACTGTCAAAACCGGGCAGGGCAGGCGGCGCAAAGCGGTTGCCCTCAGCATCAAACCAAAGTGACGATGGACCGGGCAGAATACGGATGCCGTGTGCGGGCCAGATTGGATCCCAGTTTCTGACCCCTTCTGTATAGTGCCACATGCGATCGCCATTGATGACATGCCCGCCTGCCGCTTCGGAAATTGCGATCATGCGACCGTCCACATGGGCAGGCACCCCGGCGATCATCTCAGCTGGTGCGGGTCCAAGGCGATCCGTCGGCCAGGCCTTGCGAACAAGGTCGAAATTGCCGCCGATCCCGCCCGACGTTACCAAGACAGAGGGTGCGGACAGAGCGAAATCGCCGATGATGTCCCGATTGGTTTTTTGACCACGCAAGGCATTGTCCGGGGCGAGACATGCACCGCTTACCCCTTTGGCCGCGCCGTTCTCCATCCCGACCCGGTCGACCCTGTGGCGGAAGTTGAACTGCACAACACCGGCTTTTTCGTGTTCCAGACAACGGCGTATAAAATGTTCGAGGATGCCGGGCCCTGTCCCCCATGTCAGGTGAAAGCGGGGCACGGAATTGCCATGGCCATCGGCAAAGCCGCCGCCGCGCTCTGCCCAGCCCACAATCGGAAACCAGCGCAGGCCCATGGCATGCAGCCAAGGCCGCATCTCGCCTGCGGCGAAGTCAATATAGGCCTCGGCCCATTTGCGCGGCCAGGCGTCTTCGTCCCTGTCAAATTGCGCACTGCCCATCCAGTCGTTCAGCGCGAGGGTCCGGCTGTCTCGGATGCCCATCCTGCGTTGTTCGGGGGTGTCGACCATGAACAGGCCACCAAGGGACCAGAAGGCCTGTCCGCCCAGAAAACTGCGGGGTTCCTGATCGATCATAATGACGCGTTTGCCGCGATCCCCGAGTTCCGCTGCTGCGGCCAATCCGGCAAGGCCGCAGCCGACAATAATGACGTCTGCCTCTTTCATTTCGGGTCTTCCTAATGCCTCCGGAACCAGGCCACAAAAGGCGCAGCCACAATGTACATGGTGATGCCATAAACAGCAGACGGCAAGGCCAGCGCGCTGAAGCCGTCTGCCACTGGTAGGATCAAAGCCGCAAGCGTGATGCCAAGCGTTGCATTTTGTACCCCGGTTTCAATGGAAATGGTTTTTGCCTGGTACCAGCTCAGTCCGCTAGTTCGGGCAAATCCCAGTCCGACGATCAAAAGGACAATGTTCAGCACAACAAGCGCAGGGCCAAGCGTGCCAATGTTTGCAAGGAACAGACCCCAGTTGCTTGCAAGGGCGGCAAGAATGATGGCGATGAAAAGTGCGGTGGCGACACGCGTTAGGATCGGTTCCAGACGGTCAGCCAAATCGACTGCAAAATGCTGGATCGATACGCCAATGAGCACGGGAAGTGTCGTAATGAGGAACATCGCGACTGCAAGTGCATAGATGGAAACATCAGGTGCTGCGTCACCCATGAAGTGCACGACGGCCCATGCGCTCAGGACGGGCACCGTCAGTATGCTCAGAAGGCTGATCACAGCGGTCAGCGAAACGGACAGCGCGACGTCGCCGCGGGCCAATCGCGACAGCATGTTTGATGTAACACCGCCCGGGCAAAAGCTGAGCAACATGAGACCGACTGCGGTTTCAGCTTTGAAATCAAAACTCAGAACAATGAGGAGCGTTACCATGGGCAGCAGTACAGCTTGTGAGACCGCACCGATCACGAAGGCCTTTGGTGCTTTTAGAACGCGGGCAAAGTCGGACAGCGTGAGACCTATTCCGAGGCTGAGCATGATGATCGCCAGTGAAACCGGCAGGATGACGGTAATCAGAATGTCCATATTTACCCCCGTAAAGAAAGACGTTAGCGAGATGACTTGGCCAAAGCCAATGCTAACCTCTGATCGCCGCGTTTTCCGCAACGGAAAACGGCCGGAAACCGGGTCGGTTTCCGTTGCGGTAACCCCGAGCCGGGCTTTTCTTCAACTCGGACGTGATCAGTGGTTGCCTTTTGGCTTGGGAAATCCCTCGTTCCAAGCAGAATGGTCACTGTCGTTTCATACATGGCAAGTGCGTGCTTTTGAAAACGCGTAGACCCGATATGACGGGCCGGACGCGGTATGGCCGATCATGGGGACTTCTTGGATCACAGAGGCCAAAAAAACAGGATCGCTGGGATCGACACACCAACGATAATGACTTCCAGCGGAAGCCCGCATCGCCAATAGTCTCCGAATTTGTAGCCACCCGGACCAAGGATCAGCGTATTGTTCTTGTGGCCTATGGGCGTGAGGAAGGCGGAGGAGGCCGCGACCGCGACGGCCATCAGGAACGGATCGGGTGATACTTCCAGCGTTTGGGCCATCTGGATCCCGACCGGTGCTGCAACAATTGTGGTTGCAGTGTTGTTCAGAACATCCGACAGGCTCATGGTCACGACCATCAAGACCGTCAGCACGGCCCAGGCGGGCATGCCTTGGGTCAGGCTCACGAGCCAGCCTGAAATGAGCTCCGTGCCACCGGAGCTTTCCAAAGCGGCCCCCAGCGGGATCATCGAGCCCAGCAGAACCACGACAGGCCATTCAATGTGGGTATAAAGTTCGGCCAAGGGGACGATTTTGGACAGAACATAAGCCACCACCACGAGCCCAAGTGCTACCGGCAGATACAAGAGGCCAATGCTGGCGGCGATCACAGCGCCCATAAACAGGCCAATGGCCAGCCAGACCTTTTCATCCGATGTGACCGACAAGCCCCGCTCGGCCAATGGCAGACATCCCAGCCATTGCGTCACATCTGCGCCGGTATCTCTTGGTACCAGCAGCAACATGATATCACCGGACTGGATCGGAGTTTTTCGGATCTGTTCCGTGATCCGTTTGCCCTGACGTGAAATGCCCATCAATACGGTGGAGCGACGCCAACCCAGACCGATGCCTTGAGCTGTTCGGCCGATCAGACGAGATTGGTCTGTGACAACAACTTCGATGATTTCAACGCCTTCACCAGCAGCTTTGAGTTTTTCCTCGCGCTGCGCTTCTGCAAGGGCGAGCCCGAGAGCGGCCCGAAACTCGTCCAGCGCTCCTGGCGTGGCTTCGAGAACAAGCGCATCATCGGCCCGCAAGACCGTATTGCGCGCCCGTCCGTAGCGTCGCTGTCCATCGCGGATCAGGCCGATGATTGCGACGTCCGCACGCTCTGCATCTTCGTCCAGTTCACTCAGACGCCTACCGATGAGTTTTGAGTCTTCGGGCACAGTCAATTCGGCAATATACTGGGACAGGTCTTCGGGTCCGATGTGCGTGTCATCACGTGCCGGGATCAGGCGCCAGCCGATCAGCGCCACGAAGACCAATCCGGCAAGGGCTGCCACGCCCCCCACAGGTGCAAAATCAAACATGCGGAACGGCTCACCAAGGCTTTCCTGTCGGATCGCTGCAATGATGATGTTCGGGGGCGTGCCGATCAGGGTCACCATGCCCCCCAGGATTGTCGCAAAGCTGAGCGGCATGAGGCTGAGCCCCGGGCTGCGTCCGGCCTTGCGCGCGGTCTGGATGTCGACCGGCATCAGCAAGGCCAAAGCTGCGACATTGTTCATGAAGGCGGAAAGCACCCCCCCAATTGCCCCCATCAGAGCGATGTGGCTGCCCAGCGATCTGCTCGCATCCACAAGCGTTCGAGTGATCAGAAACACAGCGCCGGACCGCACCAGACCTGCCGAAACGACCAGCACCAAAGCGACCACAATAGTCGCGGGATGTCCAAAGCCGGAAAATGCGTCCTGTGTCGGCACCACACCCAGAACGACACCAGCCATCAGTGCAGAAAAGGCCACGATATCGTAGCGAAACTTGCCCCACAGCAAGAGCCCGAAGACGAGGCCGAAAAGTGAAAAAAGCACGATTTGGTCAGTGGTCATGGCACCACCCTAGGCAGGTGTCGTGTCCGGTGCCAGCATGATTATGGGGCTCTGCCCCCGGCCTGCGGCCGTCCCCGGGATTTTTTGGAACAGAGAAAGAGGACCGGTTCATCTCCGTCGGATGTGTCTTCGCGTTGGCCG